>JAFGJG010000165.1 GCA_016929195.1 Thermoleophilaceae bacterium | reverse complement strand
GACAACGGCGTGTCCCGGCCGCGACGCGTCGACCTGACCAGGAGCCACGAGCCGCTCCTCGGCCGCTGCGACGGTGCCGGCCGGGGCGCGTGAAGCCACGGCTCGCAGGCCGCCCTCCCGCACGAAGCGCCCTTCTGCGAGGTCCACGCGGAGGTCGTGCGCGCGCATCTCCGCGAGGCTCAGGTCGGTGGACCGCTCACGCCACTCACGCAGCCCGCCCACGCCCCAGAAGGCGGCGATGCCGATGGCGAGGATCAGCGCGGTGGTCGTGACCTGCACCCAGCGGGCGCGGAGGTCACGCAGCGCCCAGCGCGTCCACAGCCGGCGCGTCATCGCCTACCACTGGAGGTCCGAGACGTCGGCGCGCCCGCCGGGCGGCGCCCCGTCGAAGATCACGTGACCACTCGAGAGCTCGATCACGCGGTGCGCGATGCGTGAGATCTCCCGGTTGTGCGTCACCACCAGCACGGTGGTCTCCCGCGCGTGCGTCTGCTCGTGCAGGAGGTCGAGGATCTGCACGCCCGTCCGGAAGTCCAGCTCGCCCGTCGGCTCGTCAGCCAGCAGTACCGGGTTGCCGGTCGCGAGCCCGCGGGCGATCGCCACGCGTTGCTGCTCTCCGCCGGACAGCTCATGCGGGAAGTGCCGCTCACGGGCGCCGAGCCCCACCCGCTCGAGCATCTCGCGGGCCAGGTCGGCCGGGTGCTCGCGGCCGGCCACGTCGGCGCCGAACTCGACGTTCTCGAGGGCGGACAGCGCCGGGAACAGGTTGAAGGTCTGGAAGATGAAGCTGACGGTGTGACGGCGGAACCCGAAGAGCTCGGAGCGGGTCGCGCCCGTCAGGTCGCGCCCGTCGATCGTTATCCGTCCGCTCGTGGGCACGTCGAGAGCGCCGATCATGTTCAGCAGCGTCGTCTTGCCGCTGCCCGACGGCCCCAGCACCACGACGAACTCGCCCCGGCCGACCGACAGGGTCACGTCCTCCAGGGCGGTAACCGTGACGTCACCCACCTCGTAGCGCCGCGCGACATCCTCCAGCTCGATGACCGGGCCGTCTCGACGCTCGTCCTCGGCCGGCGCGACCGCGCCGGCCACTCCGGATGCCATGCGGGGACCGTACGCGGGCCGTCGTCGCCGGGCATCCGAGGGAATCCGCGGGCGAGTCGGTAGTTGGCCGTGTGGCGCCCCACCTATCCTCGGGTGCGGATTGGCCGCCCCGCCCGACACGCTCGCCGCGCAGCGAAAGACGCTCCCCGACTCGCCGGGCGTCTACTTCTTCAAGGACGCACAGGGCAAGGTCATCTACGTCGGCAAGGCCGCCTCGATCCGCAAGCGCGTGGCCGGCCATTTCTCGAAGCCGGGGGGCGCGCGCGGCTCGCTCGACATGGTCGCCGCCATCGCCGAGGTGGACTTCATCGCGACCGAGACCGAGGCCGAGGCGCTGCTGGCCGAGCAGCGCTTCATCCGCCAGCACCGGCCGCTGTTCAACGTCCGGCTGCGCGACGACAAGTCGTACCCGTTCATCGCGATCTCCCTCGACGAGGAGTTCCCGCGCGTGTACTTCACGCGCGAGCGCCACAGGCGCGGGCGCGTCTACTTCGGGCCGTTCAGCAACGCCAAGCGCGTGCGCGAGACGCTCGACCTGCTGGGCAAGGTCTTCCAGCACCGCTCCTGCGACGGGCCGGAGCCCGGCCGCGCGTCGGGCAGCCCGTGCCTCGACTACCACCTGAACCGCTGTGGCGCTCCCTGCGTGGGCTACGTCTCGAAGGAGGAGTACCGCGAGAACATCGACTCGATCATCGACTTCCTCTCGGGGCGCTACCGCCACATCGAGCGCGCGCTCGAGCAGGGGATGAGGGGGGCGTCCGAGGACCAGGAGTACGAGGAGGCGGCCAACCTCCGCAACAGGCTGAAGGCCGTGCGCTCGCTGCTCGAGCGCCAGCGGATCTCGAACGAGGCCGTGGGCACGCTCGACGCGGTGGCGGTGGCCTCCGAGGACACGGACGCCAACGCGCAGGTCTTCCAGGTCCGCGACGGCGTGCTCGCCGACCGCCAGAGCTTCTACCTGGAGAACGCCGCGCGCCGCGACGAGGCCGAGGTGGCCGAGGAGTTCGTGCTCCAGTACTACGGGAGCGCGGTGGCCGTGCCGCCGCAGGTGATCGTGCCGCGCTCGGTCGACGACCTCGAGGCGCTGTCGGAGGCGCTCACCGAGCGGCGCCAGGCGCCGGTGGACGTCCGGCACGCCGAGCGCGGCGACAAGCGCCGCATCCTCGAGCTGGCGGAGCGCAACGCGCGCTTCGCGCTCGACCAGGACCGCCTGCGCTCGGAGCGCCGCCGCAGCCAGCGGATCCAGGCGCTCGACGGGCTCCAGGAGGCGCTCGGCATGGACACGATCCCCATGCGCATCGAGTGCTTCGACATCTCGAACCTGATGGGCGACCACACCGTCGCGTCGATGGTGGTGTTCGAGGGCGGCGCCCCGAAGAAGTCCGACTACCGGCGCTTCGGCATCCGCGGCTCGGTGCAGGACGACTTCGCCGCGATGGCGGAGGTGCTGTCGCGGCGCATGGGCCAGTTCGTGGCGCAGCGCGAGCGATCGCCGCACGATCCCGACTTCGATGAGAGCTTTGCCTCTGTGCCGGCGCTGATCGTCATAGACGGAGGGAAGGGCCAGCTGGGCGCGGGGCTCGCGGAGCTGGGGCCGTTCCGCGACCTCGGCGTGACCGTGGTCAGCCTCGCCAAGCGCGTGGAGGAGGTGTTCCTGCCGGGCCGTGCGGCGCCGCTCGTCCTGCCGCACGACACCGCCGAGCTCCAGCTGCTCCAGCGCGTCCGGGACGAGGCCCACCGCTTCGCGATCGAGTTCCACCGTGGCCGCCGGGACCGGGCGATGACGCGCTCGATCCTCGACGGGCTCCCGGGTGTGGGCCCCGTCCGCAAGCGGAGCATCCTGCGGCACTTCGGCTCGCCGGAGCGCTTCCTCGAGGCCAGCCGTGAGGAGCTCGAGGCCGTTCCCGGGCTGCCGGGAAAGGTTGCGCGCGAGGTCCACGAATACGTGCACAAGGTGCGCTGATGGCCGAGAACGGGCGGCTCGAGGACTTCGTGATCATCACCGGCTTCTCCGGCGCCGGGAAGTCGCAGGCGATGGCGACCTTCGAGGACGCCGGCTACTTCTGCGTGGACAACCTGCCGCCCGAGATGATCGGCTCGCTGGCCGACCTGTTCGGCCATGAGGGGAGCAAGGTCGAGCGCGCAGCGGTGGCCTCGGACGTGCGCGGCGGCGACTACTTCGACGGGCTGGTCAAGGTGGTCGACGACCTCGAGTCCCGCGGCGTGCCCTACCGGCTGCTGTTCCTCGAGGCGGGCGACGAGGTGCTGATCAACCGCTTCAAGGAGACGCGCCGGCGTCATCCGCTGGCGAACGGCGGCAGCGTGGAGCGGGCGATCAGCGGCGAGCGGACGATGCTGGCCCCGCTGAAGGAGCGGGCCGACGTCTCGATCGACACCAGCGACCTGTCCGCGTCACGGCTGCGCAAGGTCGTGGCCGACAAGATGCTCACGCGCACCGGCGTCGGGCGTCTGGCCGTCACCTTCATGACCTTCGGCTTCAAGCACGGGAGCCCCCGTGACGCCGACCTGACCTTCGACGTGCGCTTCCTCCCGAACCCTCACTACGAGTCGGAGCTCCGCGACCTGACCGGCCTGGACCGGGAGGTGATCGACTACGTCGAGAACTCGGACGGCATCCAGGAGTTCTACGAGCGGCTCATGCCGCTGCTCGACTACCTGCTGCCGGCGTACGACCAGGAGGGCAAGTCGCACCTCACCGTGTGCATCGGCTGCACCGGCGGGAGGCACCGCTCGGTCGTGATCGCCGAGCACCTGGCGCGCATCTACGACCAGCGCGACGACCTGCTCGTGGACGTCGTCCACCGCGACGTCGAGAAGCCGCCCCGCCGGGCCTGACCAGCCCCGCCCGGCAGGGGGTTCGGTACATTCGGGCCCCGCCCCGGGCGGCTGGAAGCCCGGACCTACAGAAAGGAAGTGCGCATATGCCCCTGCGGGCAGGCATCAACGGCTTCGGCCGCATCGGCCGGAACGTGTTCAGGGCGGCGCACGCCAGCGGCGCCGACATCGAGTGGGTCGGCGTCAACGACATCACCGACAACGAGACGCTCGCGCACCTCCTCAAGTACGACTCGATCCTGGGCCCGTTCCCGGGCGAGGTCAAGGCGACCGGCGACGGGCTGGTCGTGGACGGCAAGGAGCTGCGCGTCTTCGAGGAGCGCGACCCCGCGGCGCTGCCCTGGGCGGACGTCGGCGCCGATGTGGTGATCGAGTCCACCGGGTTCTTCACGAAGCGACCCGACGCGGCCAAGCACCTGGACGCCGGCGCGAAGAAGGTGATCATCTCCGCGCCCGCGACGGATCCGGACGTGACGCTCGTCCTGGGCGTGAACGAGGACGCCTACGACGCGGAGTCGCACGACGTCATCTCGAACGCGTCCTGCACGACCAACTGCCTCGGGCCGGTGGCGCGCGTGCTGCACGACACCGTGGGAATCGAGCGCGGGATCATGACCACGATCCACGCCTACACCTCCGACCAGCGCCTCCAGGACGCGCCGCACAAGGATCTCCGGCGCGCCCGGGCGGCGGCGGTCAACCTGATCCCGACCTCCACCGGCGCGGCGAAGGCGATCGGCCTCGTCATCCCCGAGCTCGACGGCAAGCTGAACGGCATCGCGGTGCGCGCACCGGTGATCACGGGATCGGTCGTGGACCTCGTGTGCGAGGTGTCTCAGGACACGACCGCCGAGGAGCTCAACGCCGCGGTGGCGGAGCGGGCCGACACCGGCCGGCTCGAGGGCATCCTCAAGTACTCCGAGGACCCGATCGTCTCTACGGACATCGTGTCGTCGCCGTACTCGTCCGTCTTCGACGCCCCGCTCACGATGGTGATCGACAAGCGCCTCGTGAAGGTGGTCTCGTGGTACGACAACGAGTGGGGCTACTCGAACCGGGTCGTGGACCTGGCGCAGCGAGTCCTGGCAGGGGCGCCGGTTGCCTAGGGCCGTCTCGGGCCTCGGCAAGCGCACCGTCCGAGATCTCGAGCTGGACTCGGGCGCGCGTGTGCTCGCGCGCGTGGACTTCAACGTCCCGCTGGACGGCAGGAGGGTCACGGACGACGCGCGCATCCGCGCGGCGCTGCCGACGATCGAGCTTCTCCTCGGCCAGGGCGCCCGCGTCGTGCTGTGCTCGCACCTCGGGCGCCCGAAGGGGCCGGATCCCGAGACCTCGCTGAAGCCGGTGTCGGACCGGCTGGCGGAGCTGATCGACGCGCCGGTGACACAGGCTCCCGAGGTGGTCGGCCCGGAGGCGAAGAAGCTCGCAGAGGCGCTCGAGCCCGGCTCGGTGCTGGTCCTCGAGAACACGCGCTGGGAGCCCGGCGAGACGAAGAACGACCCCGAGCTGGCCCGCGGGCTGGCGGAGCTCGCGGACGTGTACGTGAACGACGCGTTCGGCGCCGCCCACCGGGCGCACGCCTCCACGGCCGGAGTGGCCGAGCTGCTCAGCCCCGCCGTTGCGGGACTGCTGCTGGAGCGCGAGGTCACGACCCTGCGCTCGCTCGTCGAGGCTCCGGAGCGCCCGCTCGTGGTGGTCCTCGGCGGGGCCAAGGTGAGCGACAAGATCGCGCTCATCGACCGCTTCCTCGACACGGCGGACAACCTGCTGGTCGGCGGTGCGATGTGCTTCAGCTTCTTCCGGGCGCAGGGCCGGACGACCGGCGACTCGCTGGTCGAGGAGGAGGGCGTGGAGCTGGCGCGCGCGGCGCTCGCGAAGTCCGAGACCAGCGACTGCCGCCTGCTGCTGCCCGTGGACCTGGTGCTGGGCGACCGCTTCGGCGCCGACGCCGAGGTGAGGCAGCTGGACGGGACCGACGTGCCCGAGGGTTGGATGGGGCTCGACGTCGGTCCACGGACCGTCACCGCCTACAGCGCCGTGATCGAGCGGGCGGGGACGATCTTCTGGAACGGGCCGATGGGCGCCTTCGAGCTCGAGCCGTTCGCCGTCGGCACCCGCGCGGTGGCCGAGGCCGTCGCGGCGTCCGAGGGCACGAGCGTGGTCGGCGGCGGCGACTCGGCCGCCGCCATCGCCGAGTTCGGCCTCGCCGGCGCCGTGGACCATCTCTCGACCGGCGGCGGCGCGGCGCTCGAGCTGCTCGAGGGCCGCGACCTGCCGGGTGTCGACGCCCTCGACGATGCCTGACGCGGCGCGCCGGCCCTACGTGGTCGGCAACTGGAAGCTGTGGGGCACGCGCGCGGCGGCGACGGGCTACTGCGAGCGCCTCGCCGAGCTGGAGCCCGACGGCGGCTGGCCCGTGGACACGGGGCTGGCCGTGCCGTTCACGGCGCTCGACGCCGTCGTGGCCGGCCTCCACGGCAGGGCCACCGCGGTGCTCGCGCAGAACATGCACCAGGAGCAGGAGGGCGCGTTCACCGGCGAGATCTCCGCGCCGATGCTCACCGAGCTGTCCGTGGACGGCGTCGTGCTCGGGCACTCGGAGCGGCGCCAGCTGTTCGGCGAGACCGACCGGGCGCTCCAGGAGAAGGTGCCCGCCGCGCTGGCTGCCGGCCTGCAGCCGATCCTGTGCGTGGGTGAGACCGAGGAGGAGCGCGAGCGCGGCGAGACGGAGCGCAAGCTTCGCGGCCAGGTGCAGGAGGGCCTCGACAAGGTCGCGGACGAGCGGCTGGCCGACGTCGTGATCGCCTACGAGCCGATCTGGGCGATCGGAACCGGGCAGGTCGCGACCCCGGAGCAGGCCCAGGAGGCGATCGCCTTCGTGCGCGCGCTCGTGGCCGACCGCTCGAGGGAGGCCGCGGAGCTCACGCGGGTCCTCTACGGCGGGAGCGTGAAGCCCGGGAACGCGGCCGAGATCCTCGCCCAAGAGGACGTGGACGGAGCGCTCGTGGGCGGCGCGAGCCTCGACCCGGAGTCCTTCGCGCAGATCGTGGCCGCGGCCGCGCAGTGACCGTCCCGAGCGTCTGCCTCGTCGTGCTCGACGGCTGGGGGCTCGCCGAGCCGGGGCCGGGCAACGCGGTGGAGCAGGCCGACACACCCGTCTTCGACGAGCTGTGGGAGGGCCATCCGCACTCCACGCTCACGACGTGGGGTCCCGCCGTCGGCCTTCCCGAGGGCCAGATGGGCAACTCGGAGGTCGGCCACCTGAACCTCGGCGCCGGCGCGGTCGTGAAGCAGGACATCACGCGCATCGACGACGCGGTTGAGGACGGCTCCTTCGCGGAGAACGAGGCACTGCGCGACGCGGCCGCCGCGGCGCGCGAGAGCGGGCGCCTCCACCTGCTCGGGCTGGTCTCCGACGGCGGCGTGCACTCGAGCCTGGAGCACCTCCGCGCGATCGTCGAGGCGGTTCAGGGCCAGGGCGTGCCCGACGTGGTCATCCACGCCTTCACCGACGGGCGCGACACGAGCCCGGACTCGGGCGCCGGCCACCTCGCCGAGGTGGACTCCTGGGAGGGCGCCCGCGTGGGCACCGTCAGCGGGCGCTACTTCGCGATGGACCGCGACCGCCGCTGGGACCGCACGAAGCGCGCCTGGGACGCGATCGTGCACGGGGAGGCCGACGTGCCCGCCGCCGCCCGCGGCGAGGCCGCCGTGCGCGCCGCCTACGAGCGCGGCGAGACGGACGAGTTCATCCAGCCGACGGTCGTGGGGGAGGAGGGCCGGATCCGCGACGGCGACGCCGTGGTCTTCTTCAATTTCCGCCCCGACCGCGCTCGCCAGCTGACCCGCGCGCTCGGCGAGGAGGGGTTCGGCGAGTTCGACCTGGGCGAGCGCCCGAGCGTGGCGCTCACGACGCTGACGAGCTACCAGGAGGACTGGGACTACCCGGTCATGTTCCCGCCGGCGCGGCCATCGGTCACGCTGGCGTCGGTGCTGGCCGAGCGCGGAGTGGCGCAACTGCACGTGGCCGAGACGGAGAAGTACGCGCACGTGACCTACTTCTTCAACGGCGGCGAGGAGCACCCGTACGAGGGGGAGGAGCGCAGGCTCGTGGACTCGCCGCGCGACGTGGCGACCTACGACGAGAAGCCCGAGATGTCCGCCGAGGCCGCCGCGGACGCATTCGTCGAGGCCTGGTCGGCGGCGGACTTCGGTTTCGCCGTCATCAACTTCGCGAACGCGGACATGGTTGGGCACACCGGGGTCATCCCCGCTGCCGTGCGCGCGATCGAGACGGCCGACGGATGCCTGGGGCGCGTGGTCGAGTCCGTCCATGCGAAGGGCGGCGCGTGCATCGTGACCGCCGATCACGGCAACGCCGATCACATGCTCGACCCGGACGGGAGCCCGAACACCGCGCACTCGATGAACCCGGTGCCGGTGATCGTCACGGCCGGAGCGGAGCGCCTCCGCGGCGGCGGCGTGCTCTCCGACGTCGCGCCGACCGTGCTGGAGCTGCTCGGGCAGGAGCGGCCGCCGGCCATGACCGGAAAATCGCTGCTTCAGAAAAGTTGACAGAAAGCCACTTAGGTTTTACTCTCTAGGGCGTAGTAGATACGAAACTTCGCACGGAGGTAGAGAAATGGCTCTAGTCGTAAGGCCCCAGCCCTTCAGCCGCGAGGTCGACCGCCTGTTCGACGCGTTCTTCGGCGCCGGCACGGCGGAGTCCGGCCGGTGGGTGCCGGCGATGGACCTCTGGGAGGCGGACGAGCACTTCGTCCTCAAGGCGGACCTGCCGGGCCTCTCGGAGGAGGACGTGACGATCGAGGTTCAGGACGGCGCCCTCGCGATCACCGGCGAGCGCCACGAGGAGGACCGCCAGGACGGCAAGGGGTGGTACCGCTTCGAGCGCTCGTTCGGGAAGTTCAGCCGCACGCTGACCCTCCCCGAGGGGGTTGACCCGGACGGCATCACGGCCGAGTTCAACGCCGGGGTGCTCGAGGTCCGGATCCCGAAGCCGGAGCAGCGCAAGCCGCGCCGCGTGGAGGTCAAGGCAGGCGCCAGGCCGGCGCTGGAGGGCACCGCCGAGGAGAAGTAGCACCGGGGGATAGCCTGGCTCCCGTGAGCCAGGCCTTCTCGATAGACGCCCGCGACGGCTCCGCCCGCGCGGGCGTCTTGCGTACCGGGCACGGTGACGTGCGCACCCCGGCCTTCGTGCCGCTCGCCTCGACGGCGACGGTCAAGACCGTCGGGTCGTCCGAGGTCGCGGACCTCGGCTACGACATGGTGCTCGGCAACACCTTCCACCTGTTCATCCAGCCGGGCCACGAGCTGATCGCCGAGCTGGGCGGTCTCCACGAATTCATGGGCTGGGGCCGCGCCATCGTGACCGACTCGGGCGGCTACCAGGTCTTCTCGATGGGTCACGGCTCCGTCGCCGAGGAGGTCAAGCGCCGGCGCGGCGAGCGCAAGTCGATGATCGTGGCGATCGAGGAGGAGGGGGTGCGCTTCCGCTCCTACCTGGGGGGCGAGGAGCGCTTCATGGGCCCCGAGACCTCGATGGAGATCCAGGCCGCGCTCGGGTCGGACATCGCGCTCGCCTTCGACGAATGCACCCCGTTCCACGTGGACCGCGAGTACACCGCCCGGTCGATGGAGCGCACCCACCGCTGGCTCGACCGCTGTGTCGAGTGGCACCGCGGCCACGCGCCGCCGCACCAGCTCCTGTTCGGCATCGTCCAGGGAGGCGTCCACGAGGACCTGCGTGCGCAGTCCACCGCCTACATCGACGCCGCGCCGCTCGACGGGGTGGCGATCGGCGGGTCGCTGGGCCAGTCGAAGGAGCAGATGCGCGAGGTCGTCGAGTGGTCGCTGCGGGGGCTGCGCGACGAGCGTCCGCGCCACCTGCTGGGGATCGGCGACGTGGACGACATCCTCCACGCCGTCGGCGCCGGGATCGACCTCTTCGACTGCGCCACGCCCACGCGCCTGGCCCGCCACGGCACGGCGCTCGTCCAGGACCCCGCGGGACGCTGGCGCCTCGACCTGACCAAGGCCGAGCACCGCGCGAGCAGGCTGCCGATCGCCGAGACCTGCGGCTGCCTCGCCTGCCGGGAGCACACGCGCGGATACCTGCACTACCTGCTCCGGGCCGGCGAGCCGACCGGCGCGCGCCTGGTCACGCTTCACAACCTCACGTTCATGGAGGAGCTGATGCGCGGGCTGCGGGAGGCGATCGCGGGCGGCCGCTACGCCGACCACGCCGCGAGTCTCAGCGAGAGTGCTCGCGTATGAACTCGCGCACCCCGTCGA
The DNA here is from genome assembly GCA_016929195.1 of Thermoleophilaceae bacterium. GTDB lineage: Bacteria > Actinomycetota > Thermoleophilia > Solirubrobacterales > Thermoleophilaceae > JACVRW01. Next base: position 1,301 of record JAFGJG010000165.1, on the reverse strand, counting down.
TCTGGCTCTGAACGTCGCTCTGGTCGACGGGCTTCACGTCGTTCTGGCTCGAGGTCAGGAGGACCAGCCCCACGACAGCGATCGCTGCCAGGATCGCGAGCAGCGCCAGGAACGTGCCGAGCTGGCGGCGGCGCGCGGAGGAGCGGCGGTCGCGCCGGTCGTCGCGGGCTCGTGCCGGTGCGCGTGACGGCGCCGGGGTGCGCGGCTCGACCGGCGGGATCGGCGCGGGCCGCGAGCGCAGCGCGCGCGTGGCGGCCGTCTGCTCGACCGGCAGCGCCCGGGTGGCATCGGTGTCGGCCAGCGCGAGCCGGCGGGTCGCCTCGGTCGCCTCGCCGCGCAGCCCGGCCTCGATCGCCTGCGCGAACTGGAGCGCCGACGCGTAGCGGGCCTCCGGCTCGCGCTGGAGGCACAGGCGCACCGCCTGGTCGAGCTCTGGGGGGACCTCGGGGCGCAGCTCGGTGATCGGGGTGACCTCGTCCTGCTGCTGCTTCAGCGCGAGCTCGGTCAGCGACGTGTACTCGTGCGGCAGCCGGCCGGTCAGGAACTGGTAGGCGCAGACGCCGAGCGAGTAGATGTCCGACGCCGGGCCCGCCTCGTCGCCGTGGGCCTGCTCCGGGGACAGGTACGCCGCGGTGCCGAGCACGGAGCCGACCTGCGTGATCCGCGTGAGCTCGGCGGCCTTCGCGATGCCGAAGTCAGCGATCTTTGTCGTGTGCATCTCCTCGGCGATGAGGAGGTTCCCCGGCTTCACGTCGCGGTGGACGACGCCGGCGCGGTGCGCGTAGTCGAGCCCGTGACAGGCGTCGCTGACGATCGCCACGGTCTCGTCCACCTCCAGCATCTTGTGCTCGCGCAGGAGGTCGGCGCAGGACGGGCCGTTCACGTACTCCATGACGATGTAGTGCCGCCGGCTCTCCGGGTCCTGGCCCGAGTCGAAGACCTGGACCACGTTGGGGTGCTGCAGCCGCGCGGCCGCCAGCGCCTCGCGCCGGAAGCGCGCCACGAATGCCTCGTCGTCCGCGAGGTGCTCGGCCAGAAGCTTCACCGCCACGGACCGCTCGAGCACCGTGTCGGTCGCCTCGAAAACGGTCGACATCCCGCCCGCGCCGAGGCGGCGCTCGATCCGGTAGCGGCCGGCGACCTGTGCGGGGACCGTCACTGCCCGCCCTCCGGCGCGTCCGCGCCGCCGCCCTGGCCGCCGTCGGGCGTCGTGGGGACCTCCGGCGTGGTCGGCGTGGTCTGCGGAGGCGTGGTGGTCGTCTCGGGGGGCGCGGTCGTGGTCTCGGTCGGCGTGGTCTCCG
>JAFGJG010000164.1 GCA_016929195.1 Thermoleophilaceae bacterium | reverse complement strand
CCGTAGAGCGCGTTGAGGTAGCTGTACCCCGCCTGGCCGCGCGTGGAGCTGGCCAGCAGGCCCGCGGTGGCCACCACCGCCCTGCGATCGGCCGCGCGGATGGTCCGCGCGATGAGCTTCAGCAGCGACGCATAGTCCCGCGCACGCGAGGGGCCGTCACCCCAGTGCGGCGGGTAGTTGGGCTCGTTCCAGACCTGGTAGGTGGTCACCGGCCGGCGCGGCAGCCCGCGGTGAGAGCGCCAGAAGCTGCCGCCGCGTCCGTAGCGGCGGACGAGGTCGCGGACGAATCTCGCGAAGGCGCTGCGGGTGGCGGCGGTCTGCGGGGCGTACGCGCTGCCGTCGGCCGCCCATGACGGGCTGCCCGTGAGCAGGGCCATGATGCCGACCCGCGCGCGGGCGGCCCGCTCGACCAGAGTGTCGTAGTACGACCAGTTCCGCGGGGCGCCGGGGACCGGCTCGACCTGTCCCCAGTTGAAGGTCACGCGCAGGGTCCCCAGGCGGGCCGAGCGCATGCGCTTGGCGTCGGTCTGCGTCAGCGCGCCGCCGGGGTTCGCCTCGGCGCCGAAGAAGGCCCTGGGCACCTTCGCCTGCGCCCCGCCCGCGGACAGGGCGAGACACGCCAGCGCGAGCGGCGCTGCACGGCGGAGGGTCCGGCCGGGGGTCTTCGGGGGCGTCTGGGACATCGGTCGGCGGACGACGGAAGGTAGCGGGTGGCTGCCGGGCGGAGCGCCGCTCCGGCGCTACTGGCGGCTGCGGGTGCCGAGCAGGTCCTGAAGCGCCGGGGTGGGCGGCGCCAGCTGACGGGTCCTGCTCAGGGCCTCGAGCGCCCCGGCCCGGTCTCCGCTCGCCGACCGGATGCGCGTCAGGGCCAGCCAGAGCCGCCAGTCCTCGGGCGAACGCTCGATCGCCTCCGCGAGCGCCCGCTGCGCCGCCGCCGGGTCACTCCCCTCGAGCGTCAGGGCGAGCTGCAGCCGGGGCGCCGCAGCCCAAGGCTGGATCGAGGCGGCGGAGCGCGCGTCGTCGGCCGCCTTCGCGAGCTCGCCGTCCGAGGCGGCCTCGCGGCTGGCGCGTAGCTTCGCGTCGCTCGTGAGGGCGATGCCGCCCGCGACCAGGAATGCGAGGCCGGCCACGACCACGCAGGCGCCGACGGCCAGGCGCACGCCCCGGCGGCGCTCCGGGCCGGGCCAGAGGGCCGGTCCCGCGAGCAGGGCGGTCACGACCACGACCGGGATGAACGCGCCGGGGATCTCCCAGGTCCACTCGACGGCCGCGGCCATGATCCCGCAGCCGAGCACGGCGAGCAGGACGCCGGCCACAGCGCGCTCCTCCCCCGCGATGCGGTGCCTGACGCCCGCCGCGATGGGTGCCCCGAGGAAGCCGAGCAGCAGCAGGAAGCCGACGATGCCCAGCTCCGCGAGGGTCTCGACGAACAGCGAGTGGGCGTTGCGCACGTAGTAGTCGAGCGACCCGTGCTGCGCCCACCACGGCTCGTACCCGGCCGCGCCGACGCCCTTCAGCGGATCGGATTCGAACGCCTGCCAGCCCGCCTTCCAGAACTGGTAGCGGCCGGTGCCCTCGGTGCTCGTCAGGTGGCGGGTCACGAGACCGCTCCCCTCGACCTTGGCCGAGGTGTCCGGCGGCGCCTTCAGCTCGTGCCATCGCTCCACCGGGTCCGCCCCGACCAGGCCGACGAGAAGCGCGAGCACCGCGAGCGAGGCGGCCACGATCGAGACGGTGCGGGGCACCTGGATGCGCTCCACGAGCGGGTCCACGAGCGGCCTCAGCGTCAGCGCCGCCGCCACCACCACGAGCGTCAGGAGCAGCATCGAGTTGGCCTCGGCCGTGTACCCGGCGCCGTCGACCTGCCCGTCGGTAAACAGGTCGCGCCCGACCGCGGCGAGGACCAGGACCGCGCTGCCCGTGCCTCCGATCACGGCGGCGGCCACCAGCCGGACCCGGTGCCGGCTCAGCGCGAACAGGGTCACGAGGCCCACGGCGCCCGCGAGCGCCCCGCCGCGAGACGAGGTGAGAAACACGCCCAGCGCCGAGAGCGGGATCGCGGCGGTGGCGAGCGAGCGCCCGGTCACCGTCCGCGACAACCCGGCGAGGCCCATCAGCAGGACGGTGGTCATTCCGAGCACGGCGCCCAGCGCGTTCCAGTACCCGAGCGGGTAGCTGAGGCGCCCGCGTACCTCGGGAAGCGCCGTCACGAGGTCGCCCTCGGAGAACAGCGACGGGACCATCCGGCTGCCGAGCGCGAGCACGCTCATCGCCACCAGCCCGATGGCGAGTCCGTTCAGCCAGGCCCGCGCGCTGCGCGCCGGCGCCGCCACGAGGACAAGCGCGAACACGCCGGTGTAGACAATCGCGCGCAGGGCGTCGTCGAAGGCGCCCCCGTCGTCGACCCCCCAGCCCATCGAGAGGACCGTGAACAGGCTCAGGCCGGCGAGGCAGACCCCGGCCACGAGCCCCTCCTTGGGCACCGCAGCGCGCGGGAACACGCGCAGGAGCACTCCCGCGACCACGGCCCACCAGACCGCCACGGCCAGGATCGAGCGCGCCTGAACCGAGTACGAGCCGTTCGGAAGGGTGGTGGCGACTGTCGCGAGGGCAACTGCTACGGTGACGAAATGCCCACCGGAGACGAGCGCAGACCCCTGCACGCGGACCCCGAATCGTCGGCGCGGAAGCGTGTGAGACGTCACCCGTTTCAGCCTATAGGCGCGCTGCGGGCAATCGCGGCGGTGGCCGTCCTCGTCGCGGTCGCGGCGCCGGCGGCGTACGCGCAGAGCGACACGCCGGGCGCCGACCAGTACGTCCCGGCGATCCCGGAGGCTCCCGGGAAGGACAAGAAGAAGGACAACTCGAGCCAGGCCTCCGACCCGTCCGGCTCATCGGAGGATCAGGCGCTCGACGCGATCACCGGCGGCTCCAGCTCCTCCGGCTCGGACACGAGCCAGAAGAGCGACGGCGGCGACAAGAGCGAGAAGAAGAAGTCCAAGAAGAAGGACAAGAAGAAGGATCAGAGCGAGTCGAGCGCGACCCCCGTCCCCCCGGTGGGAGCCGGCGGCGACGACGATGACGACGAGGGTGCCCTCAGCTCCGCGTCGAGCGCACTGACCGACTGGGACGAGCCGCTCGTGCCCGGCCTCGCCATCCTGGCGGCGCTCCTGACGCTCGGCGCGTCGATCATGCTCGCCCTGCGGCGGCGGCGCCAGCCGGGCCGCGGCTAGGCGCGCTCAGCAGCTGCGCTCGGCCACGCAGGCGTCCACCACACGCAGGTGGCGGCGCCAGTTGACGCCGCTCGCCCAGTCGAAGTAGTAGCTGCCGTCTGAGGAGCGGCGGATGCCGGCCCGCTTCGCGAAGCCGACCATGGGGTCGGGGCGGCCGAAGCTCTCGTAGCTCGCCCCCGACTCGAACCAGATGTTCCACGGGGTGCCGCCGGTCGTGTCGCCGACGTAGAGGCCGTACTCGGCCATCGCCCGCAGGATCGTCTTGCGCCACTCTGGGATCCGCAGGGAATCGATCTCGCCGGGTGACATGTCGAGCTGGAAGCGGGTGCCCTGCGACGGCGCGCCGCGCTTGTCGTCGCACTCGAGGCCGAGGCCCTGGGCCGGATAGACCTTGCGGCCCGAGTCGCAGCGGACCAGCATGAACAGCGCGTGGTCGATCCGGCCGCGGCGCATCTCCTCGGCGCGGATGATCCCCGCGAGCGAGCCGTAGTGGGCCGCGTTCGCGTCCGATCCGAGCCCGTCGCCGTCGATCCGGGTGCGGCCGCCCCAGGAGATCGCGAGCCGGCCGCCGCCGCGCGGCTTGCGCCGGACCTGCCAGAAGTCGTACTCCCACCCGCTGTCCTGGTCCACGACCGTCAGGTGGCCGTCCGAGCCGGCAGCGGGCTCCGCGCGGTCGGGGATGCGCACGCGCATGCCCTCGACCTCGCAGGTGCCCCAGTCCTCCAGGCAGTGCACCTCGAACCAGGGGTCGCCCCCGTCCGAGTAGTAGATCGGGTGCTGCCAGTCGCCCCTCGTGCCGGCCACCCCTGCGCGCAGCTCGGCCGGCTCTCCCCAGCCGGTGACGCGGTTCACGATGGCGTCGGAGCGCGGATCGAGCCGCGGGCTGCGCGGGAGGCGCTGGTTGAAGGGGGAGTCGTCGGCATAGGGCCTCCAGCACGGGCCGGGCCAGCTGCCGACGCCGAAGTTCCCGAGGCCCTCCTCCACGCGCGCGAGGCCACAGCTCGTGCGGCCGGTGTCGCCGGGCGGTGTCACCAGCACGACGAGCCGCGCGGCGGCGCCGGCTGCGCGCGGGGCGCGCACCCTCACCACGCCGCGCCTGGCCCCCTCGCGCAGGCGGTCCGACGCGACCGGCCGGCGCTCCCCGCGATGCTGCAGGTACCCGCGCCGGACGCGGCGCGGCGTCACCCCGTGGACCTTGAAGACGAGCACGCCGCTGTTCGCCGCGGCGGGCGCGAACACGCGCTTGCCTGCGCGGGCCTCGGCGGGCGGCGAGAGCGCGGTCAGCACTGCCAGGGCTGCGAGCACGGTGAGGATGGGGCGGCGGGCGGTCACCCCCATGGCTATCGGGGCGGGTCGCGCGGGTGGGCGCCGGAGGCGGCGAGCCGTGGACGCATGTTCGAGCGCGCCGCCGGGACACCCGGTCAGAAACCGCTACCGTCCACCCAGGTGGGGACGCTCCCGCAGCGTCAAGACCGGCGTTCAAGGATCGGGCGCCATGGCCGACGAATGAGCCTGACGGCAGAACTACACTCCGCTCTCCTCTGAACTCCGCCCCCGACATCCCGACCATGACCCGCCCCGCCGAGGGCGCCCTCGGGCCGTACATCCGCGCGATCCGCGCGCACCGCCTGCTGGTATTCCTCGTGACGCTGGCCGCCGTCGGCGCCGCCGTCGCGTGGGTCACGGTCAGGCCGCCGAGCTACGAGGCGACCGCCAACATCCTCGTCAGCCCGCTTGCGCAGGAGGACCAGATCTACACGGGCGTGAACGCCGTCCGCGAGGCCGGCGACCCCACGCGGACCTCTCAGACCGCCGCCACGCTCGTGCGGTCGTCCGACGCGGCTGAGCGGACCGCCCAGGAGATGGGCGGGGACTGGACGCGCGAGAAGGTCCTGGACGCCGTCAGCGTCACGCCGGAGGGTGAGAGCAACATCCTCGCGATCACGGGTACGGCGGACAGCGCCGACGAGGCGACGAAGCTGGCGAACACGTTCGCGAGGCAGTCGCTCGAATCGCGCGCGGCGATCATCAAGCGGCAGGCTGAGAACGAGATCACGCGTGCGCGCACGATCGCCGACCAGCTCGGCGACGACACCGAGGCCAAGGCGACGCTCACGAGCCGCATCAACGCGCTCGAGCAGGTCATCACCGACGGCGACCCCACCCTCGAGCTGTCGCAGCAGGCCACGAAGCCCGAGTCCCCGACCGGTCTCCCCTTCCCCGCGATCATCATCCTCGCCGGACTCGCCGGCTTCACGCTCGGCTCCGGCGGCGCGCTCCTCCTCGAGCTCACCGAGCGCCGCATCCGCAGCGAGGAGGAGACGATCTCGCTCTACCCGCTGCCCGTCCTCGCGCGCATCCCCGTCCTGAAGCCGGGCCAGCTGCGCGGGCGCCAGGCATCCGGCTGGCACATGCTGCCCGCCGTACGCGAGGCATTCCGAACTTTGCTCATCCAGCTGGGCCCGCACCCCGAGGGGCGCGCTCAGGTGATCATGGTCACGAGCGCCTCCACGGGCGACGGCAAGACCACGTCGGCCGTGAACCTCGCCGCGGCCGCCGCCGCCAGCGGCGACCCCGTGATCCTCCTCGACTTCGACCTCCGCAAGCCGGACGTGGGCCGCACGCTCGGCGTGCAGCCCGGCACCGAGCTCACCGGCCTGCTCCAGCCCGACACGCAGCTGCGCGACCTGCTGTCGCCGGCGCCGGGCCTGCCCGCGCTGTCGGTGCTCACAACGACGGTCGCCGAGGGCGACGTGGCGCTCGTCGAGGCCCTGAGCCGGCGCCTGCCCGAGCTGATCGCGGACGCGCGCGACCTCTGCAACTACGTGGTGCTCGACACGGCTCCGCTCGGCGAGATCAGCGACGCCCTGCGCCTGGTCGCCGACGTGGACGACATCATCGTCGTCACGAAGCCCGGCAACACGAACCGCGCGAACTTCGAGATGATGCGCGACCTCCTCGAGCGGACCGCGTACACGCCGGCGGGCTTCCTCGTGATCGGCGACTCCACGCCGCGCACGAGCGCCTACTACGCCTATGGCGCCACCGGCCGCGAGCTCTTCCTGGAGGGCCCGCCGACGGCGGCCTCCGACCGGCCGCGCCCGGCCCCCACGAAGTCCTCGAACGAGATCGTGGCCGAGTCCTCGCGCGTGCGCAGCGAGCCGCGCGAGCGTGATCGTGACCGTGAGCGGGATCGCGACCGAGACCGCGAGCGCCCCCGCGACCGGGATCGCGACCGCGACCGTGACCGGGCGCGCAGCAACGGCGAGGGCGATGCGCCCCGCCAGACGCCCGAGCGCACGAAGGTCTCCGGGGACCGGTCCAAGGGCGGAGACGGCAACGACCGACCCGCCTCGGAGCGGAACGGCGAGACTGGCAGCGAGGCCGACGCGAACCGCGCCGGCGCCGAGACGGGCGCCCACCGCGGGAGCGCCGAGAACCCGCACCGCCGCCCGACGCGCCCCCCGCGCTCGGAGGAGCGCCAGGAGCGCCCCTCACGGGACAAGCCCTCCAAGGGCTAGTCCCCCCTGCGAAGCTCGCCCAGGACCGGCTGCGGAAGCGCCCTTCCTTCGGTTCCTGACTTGACCGGCGGCGTATAGCCGGCGAAGTCAGGACGCGACGGCCACCTACCGCGGCAGCGTCAGGAGCCGACGGCCCCAGAAATGCGAAGGGCGGCGGTTTTCACCGCCGCCCTCTGCTTCCTGTGCGCTTCGAGAGCGTCCCTTTGACGGGTGTCGACCTCACGGCCGGCCCCGGGACGCGCCCGTGTGGCGCGCAAGCTTCCTTAGGCCGTGTCCGACCGCATCGTGCGGCGGAGCACCAGCCCGGTGCCGAGCAGGCCAGCGCCGATAACGGCGAAGACACCAAGCTCGAGACCGGTGAACGGGAGCTCGCCGCCGGTGTCGGCCGCCGCAGCGGTCTCACCAGCAGTGTCGCCACCGCTCGGTCCCTGTGCGATCCCGGCCAGGCCACCGTAGGTGTCCCCGGTCGGAGTCTGTGCGTAAGCGGTACCGGCGATCATGAGCGCCAGTACGCAGGTAGCCATCAAAGTCAGTTTCACGAGCCTCTTGTGCACGTCATATCCCCTTGGACGAGATTTCTCCCAGCCCGGTCCAACGTACCTCAGGTTCCGGACGTTGTAAAGCGAGCGTGAGCTTCCTGCTGAATGCGGGAGTTTTCCGCCTTCGGATCGACCCTCCGGCGTGCAGCGATGGTGCGTTCCAGTCGCCTTAGCACTGGATCGTGTGAGTTTAGTGCCTCAGCCAGCGCAAGTTCTTCGCGTGCGCGCGCGAAACGACCGCGGCTGGCGTCGATGAGGGCCAGCTCGTAGTAGGCCAGCCAGTTCTCCTCGACCGTGAGCGACTCCTCGAACGCCTCCTCGGCGCGGTCGTAGCGGCGCGCCGCGATGGCGATGCGGCCCTCCGCGAGCACCGGGTCCAGCGAGGCTCCGTTCAGCGAGTGCGCACGGTCGAGGTCCTCGAACGCGCCGTCGACGTCGGTGGCGGCCCTCTCCTCCGCGCGGTTGAGGTAGCGCACGGACAGATAGGCGGGGACGAGCGCGAGCAGCGCAGCCACGCCCACGGCGGCGACCGCGAGGCCGCCGGCGCGCCGGGCGCCGCTCGTGCCGCCGGAGCGCGCCGCCGCCGTGCCGCCCGCGGCGACGAGGGCCACGATCGGCAGCGCGAGCGCGGGCGAGGCCACCGCCGGGATCTCCTCCAGCCAGTCGAAGTTCAGGTGGACGGCGAAGTAGGCCGCGATCGCCAGCGTGGTCGCCAGCACGAGCGCCGGGGCGCGCGCGAGACGGCGCCGCAGGATCGCGCCGAACACGAACAGGGAGAGGAAGAAGCCCACGAGCAGGGCGGCGGCCACGGCTCCCCCCTCACCCAATGCGCGCAGGAACATGTTGTGCACGTAGCGAGAGTGCTTGGGCTCGTGGCGGCGGGCCGTGTACTCGCGCTCGAAGTTCCCCGCGCCCACGCCGTTCACCGGCGACTCCTGCCAGAGGTCGATCGCGACGCGCCAGTAGTCGGGCCGTTCGTACGGATCCAGGTTGGAGATGCGCGCGCCCTCGACCGACTCGTACTCGCCGCCCGTGAGCGTCGCCCACTGCTCGTCGACGACATCCGTGATGCGGCCCATGTTCACCAGGGCCAGGGCGACGGCCCCGACCGCGAGCAACACCGCGACGGCGATGCCGACACGCCGGCTCGAGCGCTCCACGCGCTCGCGCCCCCGCCCCAGCCGCTCGAGGGCGCCGATCGCGAGGCCGGCGGCGCCGGCCACGAGCACCGACAGGGGGATCGCCGCGATGCCGTCGTCGAGCGCCGGGCCCAGCGCGCCGCCGTGCTCGCCCGTGTCGTAGACGTTCAGGATCGGGCCGGCCGCGAGCGCGACCGCCCCGGCGAGCGCCAGCAGCCGTGCGCCGACCCGCAGCCGGTCCGGGGCGAAGATCAGGAAGACGACCGCCGCCGCCACGGTGCCGATGAACGAGGCCCGGCTCTGGGCGAGCAGCGCGAACTCGGCCAGCAGCGCCGCCGCCGCCAGGAACAGGCCGGAGACCAGCGGATGAGCGTCGCGGTCGGTGGACATCCCGAACGCGGCGATCAGGCCGATCACCCCGAGCGCGGCGTTGCCGTTCGCGTACCCGACCGGATGCTGGTAGCGCATCTCGAACAGGTACTTGCTCAGGTCGTTCGTGCCGCTGGCCCCGGCGAGGCTGAAGCAGGCCAGGATCGCGAGGCCGAGCGCCCAGAGCCCGATCAGCCAGCGCGCGGTGCGCGCGTCCCAGGGCAGGAGCGCAAGCGTCCAGGCCAGGGCCAGGAGCAGCAGCATCTTGTTCGAGGCCTCGAGCGCGCTGCCCGTGGAGTCGGCCCACAGCAGCGACAGGTAGGCCCACCCCACGTAGGCCGCCAGCAGCGCCAGGGCCACGCGCGCGCCGCGCGCCGCCGGGAACGCCCGCCCCGCGGCGAGGCCCACCATCAGCGCCAGGGCGACCGCCAGCAGCGCCGACGGATACCAATCGCGCGGGAAGTAGCCGCCGCTGTTCGGGGCCAGGAAGAGCCACAGCCCGAGCACCGGCAGCGCCGGCAGGACGGGCACGATCGAGCGCAGCCGCTCCGCCGAGAGGTCCGGGGCGCGGGCCCCCAGGATGCCGCCCCTCTGCTCGGCTACGTCAGGCGGATTCATCAGGATCGCGTTCTCGACTCATCCGATCGGCGGTATCAACCGAATGACTCGCTATACAGAAAACACGGGGTTCCGACTGTGGCGAAAAGAAAAAGGCGGGGGTATGATGAGCGGCGTAGACCTACCTGGAAGGGGCCGGAAGCCGCTACGGGTTCGTCAGTCTGTCTCAGAGATGTAGGGGGCATCGTCGCGCCTCCAAAGTGCTCCGCTGCGCGGAGAGTGAGCCTATTCGCCTATTCGGTCGGCCCAGACCTGGACTCAAATGGACACGGCGACACAACGACTTGAAACCGGGGGCGCCCCGGAGGCCCAGCATGCCGCTGCGGGGGCACCCGCCGAGGTGCTGGCGCTGCCCGTGCGCGCCACGCCGGAGACCACGCGCATCATCCAGGTAGCCGACCGTGCCGCGAAGCGCGCCCTCGACGTCTTCGTGGCCGGCGCCCTGCTGCTCGTGCTCTCGCCGCTGATCGCGGTGGCGAGCCTGCTGATCGTCATCGACTCGCCCGGCGGCGCCTTCTTCCGCTGCGATCGCGCCGGCTTCCGGGGCCGCCGCCTGAAGATGCTCAAGTTCCGCAAGATGCGGGACGGCGCCAGTGGGCGAGCGCTCACCACGGACGACGACGAGCGCTTCACGCGGATGGGCGTCTGGCTCGCCAAGTTCAAGCTCGACGAGGTGCCGCAGCTCTGGCACGTGGTCAGGGGCGAGATGAGCCTGGTCGGCCCGCGGCCCGAGGACCCCTCCTTCGTGGAGCGTCACGGCAGCGCCTACGACCACATCCTGTCGGTGCGGCCCGGGATCACGGGCCTGTCGCAGCTGGCCTTCGCGGAGGAGAGCCGGATCCTCGACGACGACGATCCGCTCGGTCACTACGTGGACCGGCTGCTGCCCCAGAAGGTCAACCTGGACCGGCTCTACGCCAGCCAGCGGACCCTCTTTCTGGATCTGAAGATCCTGCTCTGGACCGCAATGGCGGTCATCCTGCGCCGCCAGGTGGCCGTGCACCGCGGCAGCGGCCGGATGAACCTGCGCAAGCGCTAGTCATCGCTGCGCGCCCGGCTTCCGTCCGAAGCGCTGCCTAGCTTCCCGGGCGTCAAGCGCCGAATCGCCCTGCGTCGGGGCGAGCGGGGGAACCACTAGTTCCACTGGGGCGAATCGAGCTCTTCCGGAGCACGACGCGCGACTCTTTCCGCGCGAGCCCGTCAGCTAACCCCGTAGGCCGTCGAGAGAGGGGACCGCCCTGCCGCCGCGGACTCATATCGCCGTCCTCGCAGCTTCCTGGCTTGCGCTGCTTGCCGCCGCCCTGCCGTCGTCGGCCAAGGCCGGAACGGCCGCGCAGCTGATCAAGCGGCTGAATCTCGAGCGCGCACGGGTCGGGCTCGCGCCGCTCAAGGCCAACCGCCGGCTCAACGCCGCCGCGCGCCGCCAGTCGCGCCGCCAGCTGAAGAGCGACCGCTTCGAGCACGCGCCCGACCTGGGCGTCGGGCGCCGCTTCCGGCACGTGGGCGAGCTGATCGCGCGTCAGGACGGCTGGCGGATCGACACGGCCGGCGTGGCGCTCGGCTGGCAGAACTCGCCTCCCCACCGCTCCCTGATCGAGAGCAGCTCGTTCCGGCTCGTCGGCGTCGGCTGGGCGCGCGGGCGTCTCGGCGGCGACCTGTCGACGATCTGGACCGTCAGGCTCGCCGCGCGTTGAGAGCCTAGGCGCCCGGGTTCTTGCGCGGCACGAGCACGGCCCGCTTGAACTCGGCGACGAGCGTGCCGTCCTGCTTGTAGACCCGCGTGTGGACGCGGACGACGCCGCGGTCTGGCTTCGACTGCGACTCCTTCACGTCCAGCACCTCGCTCTCGGCGAACAGGGTGTCCCCGTGGAACACCGGCGCCGGGTGCGACAGGTCCTCGGTCGCCAGGTTGGCGATCGCCTTGCCTGACACGTCGCTGACCGACATTCCGAGGGCGAGGGAGTAGACGAGCGGCCCGACCACCACGTTCTGCCCCTGCTGCGACTGCGCCGCGTAGACGTCGTTCAGGTGCAGAGGATGGTGGTTCATCGTGATCAGGCAGAAGAGGTGGTCGTCCGCCTCGGTCACGGTCTTGGCGGGCCAGTGCTTGTAGACGGCCCCCACCTCGAACTCCTCCAGGTAGCGCCCGTACGGGTGCGCGCCGGAGGCCTCGCGGGCCGCCTGGTTGGTCTCAATTCCGGTCGTAGAAGTCTCACTCATAGGGCCGGGAAGCCTACTTGCCGTCGCCCGGAGGTGAGTAACCTGCCGGGCCCATGCGCAACCCACGTGACTTCTTCAAGCCGCTGGCGGTCGACGCCCCGGAGCCGCTCCGGGAGGTCCCCTTCCCGCCCTCGCGGATGATCCACTTCCTCGACTTCTCGAACGAGAAGATGGGCGCCAAGGCCCCCGACATCGCCGCGAAGACCGACATCCTGCTCGGCAACCTCGAGGACGCCGTGCCGGTCGATCGCAAGGAGGCCGCGCGGCGCGGGATGATCGAGACCGCTCGCGGTGCCGACTTCGGCGAGACCGCCCTCTGGACGCGCGTGAACAGCCTCGAGAGCCCGTGGGTGCTCGACGACATCACCGAGCTGGTGACCGAGATCGGCCACAAGCTCGACGTGATCATGGTCCCCAAGGTCGAGGGCGCCTGGGACATCCACTACGTGGACCGTCTCCTGGCCCAGCTCGAGGCGAAGGCGGGCCTAGAGCGCCCGATCCTCGTGCACGCGATCCTCGAGACGGCGCAGGGCGTCGTGAACCTCGAGGAGATCGCCACCGCCAGCCCCCGCATGCAGGGGATGAGCTTCGGGCCCGCCGACCTCGCCGCATCGCGCCGCATGAAGACCACGCGCGTGGGCGGCGGCCATCCGGGCTACCGCGTGATCGAGGACCCCGACCCGGACGACCCCGAGGCGCCGCGCGCCACGGCGCAGCAGGACCCGTGGCACTACTCCATCGCCCGCATGGTCGACGCCTGCACGTCGGCCGGCATCCTGCCCTTCTACGGGCCGTACGGGGACATCAAGGACGTGGCCGGCTGCGAGGCGCAGTTCCGCGCGGCCTTCCTGCTCGGGTGCGTCGGCGCCTGGTCGCTCCACCCCGTCCAGATCGACATCGCGAAGAAGGTCTTCTCCCCCGACCCGGAGGAGGTCCGCTTCGCGAAGAAGGTCATCGAGGCGATCCCGGACGGCCGCGGCGTCCACATGATCGACGGCAAGATGCAGGACGACGCCACCTGGAAGCAGTGCAAGGTGATGGTGGACCTGGCCGAGCAGCTCGCCCGCAAGGATCCGGAGCTGGCCGAGGCGTACGGCCTCGAACCGGCTGCCGCCTAGATAGGGTTCCGCGCCGCCCATGCGCTTCTACGAGTACGAGTCGCGCGCGATCGTGCGCGACGCCGGCATACCGGTCACGGACTACGGCTTCGCCAGGACGGCCGAGGAGGCCCGCGAGATCGCCGAGCGGATCGGCGGGCCCACGGTGATCAAGTCGCAGGTGCTCACGGGCGGCCGGATGAAGGCCGGCGGCGTCCAGTTCGCCGACACGCCCGACGAGGCCGCGGAGCACGCCGAGGCGATCCTGAGCCTCGAGATCAACGGCCACATGCCCCGCGGCGTGCTCGTGGACCCGCGCGCCCAGGTGAAGCAGGAGTACTACGCCGGAGTCGTGTGGGACGGGACCGCGAAGCGCCCGCTGCTGCTCTTCAGCGACATGGGCGGCATCGACATCGAGCAGGTGGCCGAGGAGCACCCCGACCACGTCGGCCGCCGCCACTTCTCCAACCTGCTGCCGTTCTCGGACTTCCAGGCGAAGCAGGCGATTGCGGACGCCGGCGTCACCGGCGGCGCCCTGGGCCGGCTCACCCCGATCGTGGCGCGGCTGGCGCGCCTCTTCCGCGACCGCGACATGACGCTCGCCGAGATCAACCCCCTCGCCCAGCTCGAGGACGGCACGTTCGTCGCGCTCGACGCCCACATGGAGATGGAGAACGAGGGAATGCCGCGCCAGAAGGCCGTGCTGGCCAAGCTCGGCATCGACGAGTCCGAGGGCACCCGCGAGGGCCACGAGCCCAGCGAGTTCGAGGCCGCCGTCAAGGCGATCGACTCGGCCGACCATCGCGGCGTGATCCAGGGCAAGGACACCGGCTTCCACGGCAACCTCGGCCTCGTGATCGGCGCCGGCGGCGGCTCGCTCACGCTCACCGACGCCGTTCGCTCCCAGGGCGGCAGCCCCGCGAACTACTCCGAGATCGGCGGCAACCCGTCGGTCGCAAAGGCCTGCGGGCTGGCGAAGCAGGTGCTGCAGAAGGACGGCGTCGAGAAGATCGCCGTGATGATGTCGATCGTCTCCAACACCCGCGTGGACATCGTCGCCCGCGGGGTGATCAAGGCCTGCCTCGAGCTCGGCAAGGACCCGGGCGAGACGATCGCCATCTTCCGCATCCCCGGCGCCTGGGAGGAGGAGGGCTTCAAGATCCTCGACAGGTACGGCGTCGAGTACTGCGACCGCTCCGTCTCCATGCACGAGGCGGCGCGCCGCGCCGTGGCCAAGATCCAGGGGGCGCCCGCCTGATGTCGATCCTCATCGACGAGAACACCACCTTCATCGTGCAGGGCATCACCGGCCGCGAGGCCGTGAACCTCACGCGCGAGTGCCTCGACTACGGGTCGAAGATCGTCGGCGGCGTCACGCCCGGACGCAAGGGGCGCGACGTCCACGGCGTGCCGGTCTTCGACACGGTCGAGCAGGTCGTCGAGCACAACGGCGGCCGTGTGCCTGACGGCTCGGTGGTCACCGTGCCCCCGGCGTTCACGAAGGACGCCGTGATGGAGGCGATCGCGGCCGGAATCGGGCTGATCGTGATCGTGACCGAGCGCATCCCGCGCGGCGACGTGGCCCAGATGGTGGAGGCGGCCGACGCCCGCGGCGCGCGCATCATCGGCCCGAACTGCCTCGGCCTGGTCGTGCCCGGCGTGGCCAAGATGGGCGGCATCGGCGGGCCGGCCAAGAACACCGAGCAGGCCTACCAGGCGGGGAACGTCGGCGTGATGTCCCGCTCCGGGGGCATGACCACCGAGATCTCGTCGACGCTCACGGCCGCCGGCCTGGGCGTGTCCACAGCCATCTCGATCGGCGGCGACGCGATCATCGGCTCCACGTACGCCGAGCTCATGCCGCTGTTCGAGGCGGACGAGCAGACGGAGGCGATCGTGATCTACACCGAGCCGGGCGGGCGCATGGAGGCGCAGCTGGCCGAGTGGGTGGCGGAGAACGACTCCCGGCTGCCGATCGTGGCCTTCATGGCCGGGCGCTTCATGGACGACGAGGAGATGAAGGGCATGTCGTTCGGCCACGCCGGCACGATCGTGGAGGGCAAGGAGGACACCGCCACGGAGAAGATCGCGCGGCTCGAGGCGGCCGGGATCCCGGTCGTGGAGCGGATCGACGCGATCCCCGACGCTGTCCGCGAGAAGCTCGGAGCGGCGGCCTGATGCCCGGGCTCTTCATCGACGTGCGCGTGGACGACAGCGTCCGCGGCGACGCCGAGCTGGCGAAGAAGCTCGAGGAGGTCTGCCCCGTCGACATCTACAGGGCGACCGAGAGCGGCGTGGAGATCGTGGAGCAGCAGCTCGACGAGTGCGTGCTCTGCGAGCTGTGCCTCGAAGCCGCCCCGCCCGGCGCCGTCGAGGTGCTCAAGCTCTACGACGGCACGGCCCTCGTCCGCGAATGACGGCCGGGGCTCGCGCCCCCGGACCCCGCGCCACCTGGCCGGTAACACCCACTTGTCGGGTTTTCGACCCCGGTCCACGGGGGTAACGTGTGAACATGGCTGCCGGGAACGGCAGTCAGAGGGGTCATCGGGGCGCGGGAGCCCCGACCCCGCCCCTCTCCTCAGGCCCGCTGCAGTTGCCGGGCGATCACGTTGCCCAGCAGCTTGACCACGGCGGAGTCACCCGTCACGCGCACGTGTCCGTGCTCGTAGGCATCCACCCAGTGCGCCAGGCTGCCGTCGGCCGCGAGCTCGTTGAAGTGCGAGCGGGACACGGAGACGTCGACGCGGGCGTCGCCCGCGGGGTCCTTCTCGATCGTCGGCCCGGGCACCTCCACGCGCCAGATCGGCGCGTCGCCGCGTGCGCGCAGCTCGAGGCGGATCACGAGCTTCAGCCGGCGTAGCGCCGGGACCTCCTCCCCCAGCCGCTCGACCGCCTGCGCGATCAGTGCCCGCGTGTCTCCCGACGCCACAGGGCGATTCTCGCAGTTAGCGCACAACCTGTACGTCCGGGGGGCTTGCGTCGTCCAAACCCGGCTTACGTTGGATCTCGGACTCGGGCCGCAGGAAGCGGCCGCGTCGAGTTCTCGCTGCTGAATCCAACTCGTCGATTGGGATGAACTTGCACCTTCAAACACGCACTCCTCAGCGCCGCGTCGCCGCGGCCATCGTGTCCCTGCTCGTTCTCGCGGGCCTGCTTGCCGCCGCCGTCGTGCCGGCAACGGGCGCCGAGGGCGACGAGCTGCTGCCCGACCTCGTTGCACAGCCGGTCGGGGAGCAGGACACCACAGCAACCGCGACCTACACCGACTCGAGCGGATCGCATCTGCTCATGCGTTTCTCGAGCTACATCGCGAACGTCGGGGCGGGCCCGCTGGAGGTGACGGGCATCAACCCCTCCAACGAGCGCATCTCGGGCGCGGGCCTGCATCAGGTCATCACGCACGAGGGTCCGGTCGGAGGAGCGAACACGACGACCGAGGAGCTTGTCCCCGGCGCCGAGATGAAGTTCGAGGAGACGGACGGGCACGACCACTGGCACTTCCAGAATGCCGCCCGCTACTCGCTGTACAGCGGCACCCAGTCGGCGCCGTCGACGCAGGAGGTCGGCTTCTCGAACAAGGTCGGCTTCTGCTTCCTCGACATCGGACACGGTGACCCCAACTACGTGGCCGGGGTCGACCATCCGAACCACTTCAAGTACGCCGGGCTCGTGGCGCCGAGGACCTTCTTCCACGACGCCGTCACGCATCCCGCCGAGCCCTGCCTGACCGAGAAGGACGGCACCGCAGCCCACCCGTGGGACGTCACGGACAAGGTGGACATGGGCATCAGCGCGGGCTGGAGGGACGTGTACGAGTACACGCTGCCCTTCCAGTACGTGGACGTCTCGGACGTGACTCCGGGCTGGTACTGGATCAAGTCCGAGGTGGATCCGGACAACCTGCTCCGCGAGGCCGCCGGCAAGGAGACGAACGCCGCAGCCTTCTCGACGAAGCCGTCGGTCGTGCCTGGCTACATCGCCAAGCCCGTCAACGCAGGACAGATCAGCGGGGTGAAGCCGACGACGTCCAAGATCACGCTGTCGTCGACAAAGTTCGCCAACCCGGCCGATCCGGCCATCGGAGCGGTCCAGTACAAGATCACCGAGCAGCCGGAACACGGCACTCTGAAGCCGATCACCGGCAGCGCGGACTCGAACGGCTGGTTCTCCGCCGCCGACGTCATCTACACGAAGAACGGTTCCTACAACGGTTCCGACACCTTCAAGTACGCCGCCCGCCAGGCCGGCAGCCAGTTCCCGCTGAACCCCACCAGCGCGTCGGTGACGATGCAGGTGGGCAACGGCACCGGCGACACGACCGTGGGTATCAACGGCTCGCCCGCCTGGGTGTACACCGGAGCGGCCGTGCAGCTGAGCGCGTCGGTCGTGCCGAGTGGCGACGTGACATGGCGTGTGGCCGACACGATCGGTGGGCACCCGGGCGTCGGCACGATCAGCACCGCGGGGCTCTATCGCGCCCCGGCCACGGTGCCGGACGGCGGCAAGGTGCGCATCACCGCCACGAGCGACGATGGCGCCTTCGACGCGGTCGAGATCACGATTGTGAAGCGCCCGACGCCCACGCCGAAGCCCGATGTGCCGGATCCGGTGATCCCGAAGCCGCCCAGCAAGCCGACGACCCCGGTGAAGCCGGCCCCGGCGCTGTCCAAGCCGGTCATCGCCCGCGTCGGCAGGCGCCTGGTGGTCAAGTACATGCCGGGCAAGACCGGCAAGCTGGGAATCACGGTCAAGCGCAACGGCAAGACGATCGCCACGTGCAAGGTCGGTGTCGTGCGCAGCCGCTCGGCCACCTGCCGCTTCGCCCTCAAGAAGTCCAGGGTGAAGAAGCTCACGGGCCGCATCGGCGTGTACGCCAAGCTGACCGTCAAGGGCAAGACGGTCGCCACCCGGCGCACGACCGTGTCGCTCAAGGTCAAGGCCTCGAGCACTCGAATCGGACCCCTCTGCATCCTGACGCCGCTCAAGTAGCCAAGGATGCTGCGGGCCCCCGCCGCAAGGCGGGGGCCCGTGCCGTTTTCCGGGCGCGCAACTACGCGCGTCCTCGCGGGTTCAAGCGAGCGACGTGCTCGCGCTCGGACTCGCCTCACTCGCTCTCGCGCCGGCCGCTGCCGGCGCGAGCTGCGTTCCGGCCAACCACCAGACCGTCGCCTACCGGACGGTCGCGGGTGTGGCCAGGAACCAGACCAGCCTCGACCTCTACGTGCCGCCCGCGCGCTGCCGCCGCCGCAAGGCCGTCCCGGTCGTCGTGTGGGTGCACGGCGGCGGCTACCTGAAGGGCGACAAGTCCCAGCAGGTCGCGGCCAAGGTCGCGCTGTTCGCCAAGCGGGGCTGGATCTTCGCGAGCGTCAACTACCGGCTCTCGCGGCCGGCCGCCGGCAACGCCCGCTACCCGGACCACTACGACGACGTGGCCAGCGCAGTCGCCTGGGTCCGGAAGCACGTGGGGAAGCGCGGCGGCGACCCCAAGCGAATCGCCCTGCTCGGCCACTCGGCCGGGGCGGACATCGTCAGCAACGTCGCGGTAAACCCCGCCTACCTGAGGCGGCGCGGCCAGTCGCTGCGCTCCCTGCGCTGCTTCGCGCCGCTCGACACGGCGGGGTTCGACAAGCCGAGGGCGAGCCCCCAGGAGCAGCGGCAGTGGCAGATAGCGCTCTCCAACCTGCCCGACTACATGACCGCCACGTCGGCGACCCTGATCGCGCGGCGCGGCACCGGCATCGCCCCCGCGTTCACCGTCTACCGCGGGACCCCGCGCCGCCAGCGGATCGAGACCGCGTTCGCCGCGCGGCTGCGACAGATCGGAGTGCGCACGACGCTCGTCGACGCGCGCGCCTACAGCCACGCCCAGGTGAACAACCGCATCGGCGCCCCGGGCGACACCGTGATGACGCCGCCGCTCGTGAGCTGGCTGCGCGGCTGCTTCAAGCCGGCAGCCAAGGTGTCCTAGGAACAACACCGAGCCGGCTCGACCACGCGAACCCGGAGTTTCAGGGCCTATATGGCCCCCAAATCAGATCTCGCGTGGTGTGGTCCCGCGGGGGGCCCGGGGGCGCGAGCCCCCGGCTGCCATCAGATCTTGTTCCGCTCGAGCAGCTTCT
Source organism: Thermoleophilaceae bacterium (assembly GCA_016929195.1). GTDB lineage: Bacteria > Actinomycetota > Thermoleophilia > Solirubrobacterales > Thermoleophilaceae > JACVRW01. Next base: position 7,534 of record JAFGJG010000164.1, on the reverse strand, counting down.
TCCCGATGACCATGCGCTGGATCTCCGAGGTGCCCTCGCCGATCAGCAGCAGCGGCGCGTCGCGGTAGAGGCGCTCGATCTCGTACTCCTTTGAGTAGCCGTAGCCGCCGTGGATGCGGAACGACTCCTCCACGACCTCCTTGCCGGTCTCGGAGGCGAACAGCTTCGCCATGCCGGCCTCGAGGTCCGAGCGCTCGCCGGCGTCCTTCATGCGCGCCGCCTTGAGCGTGAGCAGCCGGGCGGCCTCGATCTTCGTGGCCATGTCGGCGAGCTTGAACTGGATCGCCTGGTGCTTTGCGATCTCGCGGCCGAAGGTCTTGCGCTCCTGCGAGTAGCGGAGCGCCAGCTCGAGCGCGCGCTGGGCGATGCCCACCCCGCGGGCCGCCACGTTCACGCGGCCGACCTCGAGGGCGTCCATCATCTGCGCGAAGCCCTTGCCGAGCCCGGCCTCCTCGCCGCCGAGGATGCGCTCCGGCGGGCACTTGAAGCCGCTGTAGACGAGCTCGGTGGACTCCACGCCCTTGTAGCCCATCTTCTTGATCTGCGGCGGCACGGTGAGCCCGGGGTTCTCCGCGGCGCCCGGCTCCTTCTCGGTGATGAAGCAGGTCATCCCGCGATGGGGCGGGTCGGCCTTCGGGTCGGTCTTCATCAGAACGAAGACAACGCCCGAGCGCAGGCCGTTCGTGACCCACATCTTCTGGCCGTTCAGCTCCCAGTCGCCGTCGTCGCCCTTCTTGGCGACCGACTTGATGCCCTGGACGTCCGAGCCGACCTCGGGCTCGGAGAGCGAGAAGGCCGCGCGGATCTCGCCCGTGGCCATCTTCGGGAGGAACTCCTGCTTCTGCTCGTCGGTCCCGAAGCGCATCAGCAGGTAGGAGCCGATGAAGTGCGTGTTCACGATCCCGGAGACCGAGATCCAGCCCCGGGAGAGCTCCTCCACGATCATCGCGTAGGTGGTGAGGTCGAGGCCCATCCCGCCGTACTCCTCGGGAATGGTCACGCCGAAGAGCCCCAGCTCGCGCATCTGCTCGACGAGCGCGTCCGGGAACTTGTCCTCGTGATCGTGCTCCTCGGCGATCGGGATCACCTCGTTGTCCACGAACTGCCGGACCATCTCGGTGATGGCCTTCTGCTCGTCGGTCTTCTCGGTGAACGGGCTGGTGGCTACTGCCATGTATTCGGCGCTCCGGGGTAGACGAATCGTTCGGTCGAGGCGAACGGAGGATACCGGCGGGTCAGCGCCGGGTCCCCACCTTCAGGGTCCAGCGACCGCCCGCGGGAGCGGCCACGACGTAGCGCGACTGGCCCGGGCCCCGGACCAGATGCACGTCCCTGAGCCCGCTCGTGCGGATGCTGAGGCACATGCGCACGCTGAGGCAGTTGGCGGGCAGGTACTGGTCGCTCACCCCGCTGAACGTGGGCCGGCCGAGCGGGAGGAAGGCCACGAGCCTGCCGTGCCTCCTGCGCGCGCGGCCCTCGGCCGTGAGTGTGCCGCGGAGGCTGTAGCGCGTCCGCGTGAGGCGGCCGGGCGCGGCGCGCACGTATCCGCGCGTGAGCTGGCTGACGAGCGCGCGCCGGACGCGCGTCACGCGGTTGTTGGCGCAGTTCACCTGGAACGCCCCCCACACGCGCGGCACGCGGCCCGCACGGAGCTCCCCGACCTTGTGCGGGTCCCCGCAACTCTCGCGCCAGGTCCACAGCGTGGCGCCGAACCGGAAGGAGTCCTGGAACGCCTGGTGGCGCAGGAAGTAACGGTCCTCCGGGTCGCCGGCCCGGCCCGGGTCGGTTCCCCACTCCCCCGTGAGGACCGGCGCGCCGCCGAAGCCGCGCGCCTCCTCGCGGGCGACCGCGAACGCGGACCGCGCGATCGGGCCGTTCGTGAACCCGCCGCTGTAGATGTGCGGGGCGTAGACCACGTCACGGTCGCGCTTGAAGTCGGGCGGCGGGCCGCTGCCGACCGCCGACCACAGGACGGACGGCTCGAAGAGGACGAGGTGGCGGCGCCCCTTCCCCGCGCGCTCGCCGGCGCGCACCTGCGCGAGCGCCCGGCCGTAGAAGTCCGAGAGCGCCTGCTGCTCGGTCGCGCCGATCGCGTTCGGCTCGTTCATCAGGTCGAAGCCGGCGACCGCGGCCGAGCGCGCGAAGCGGCGCGCCACGCGCCGGAGCATCCGCAGGTAGCGGGTCTGGATGCCGACGCCGCCGGGGCCCTCCGCGTTCGTGAAGAAGGCGGTCCAGGCGGCGCGCACCGCGGGGCTCAGCTCACGTGTGCCCTGCGGATAGCAGCGCGGCCGGCCGCCGTCGAGGGTCGCCCACGCCGGCGCCCCGTCCCAGCCCAGCGCCGGGAGCTCCTGCGGCCGGCAGGACTCGCCCGCGGGCGCCGCCAGCGATGGGCCCCAGGCGTCCTGGTGAAGGTCGACGATCGTGTAGATGCCCTGGCGCGCGAGCATGCGCACCGTGGCTGCGACCTCACCGAGATACGCGCCGTCGTAGCGCCCCGGCTCGGGTTCCACCCGTGACCAGGACACCAGCAGGCGCACCGCGTTCCAGCCGATCGCGGCCATCCGCGCCGGGTCCCTGCGGGCCAGCGGGAAGACGGTCGGGAAGCGGGTCCCCTTCCAGTAGTCGGCGAGGGCGTTGACGTTCACGCCGCGCAGCAGCACCTCGCGCCCGCGCGAGTCGACGATGCGCCCGCCGGAGCGCTTGTCGGGGTCGGCATGGAGGGGAAGCGGCCGGACGGCGGCGGGCGCGGCCACGGCCGGCGCCGCGATCACACCGAGGGCCGCCGCGCACACCAGCGCTGTCAGGAACGTCCTCACGGAGGCGGGACCGTACTCAGGCGCGGGCCACGGCGGCGCAGGCGGGCGGAGTCATCGCCGGTCGAAACCCGGGCTGACCGAGCAAGTTGTGCCGGTCGCCTCCAACCGGCCGGGACCCGAGGCCCAGCGACCGGCCAGCGCTCACCGGGGGTCCGGAGGCGCGAGCCCCCGGTGCCATCAGTAGTTCCGCGGGTGGCGGGCCACGAAGGCCGCCGACTTGCGGAGCGACTTGCTCCAGCGCGGCCCGGTGCCGGGGCCCGGAGCGTCGGGGTCGCGCATCGAGGTGTCGAAGCGCAGCCCGGCGACGACCACGTAGGCGTGACCGCCGTGCGCGTAGACGGTGATCCAGCGGCCGGGACCGCGGCGGCCCCAGTTCATGAGCGCGCCGGACGGCAGCGGCGAGCGCAGGAAGCGCCCGCCGTAGAGCGCGTAGCTGACGGAGCCGGAGCAGTCGTAGCCCTTGTCGAGCCCCAGGCTGAACTGCCTGTGCCCGCCGCCGTAGCGGTAGGGCTTCTCCACCAGGCGGTTGGCCGCCTCGATCACCCGCTTGACCCGGCGCGGCGCCGAGCGCGGCGCGATCGCGCGCCCGTCGACGATCATCGCCTTCTTGGGCGGCGGGGGCGGCGGCTCGAAGACGGCGCCGCCGGAGGCGCCGCTCGGGGTCTCGGCAAGGGCCGTGCCGCCGGCGGTCAGGGCGGCAAGGCACCCGCCGACGACGGCGAGCTTCGCGAACGTGTTCGTATAGCGCGGGCGCATCCTCTTTCGTACGCCTGCGGGGTTAGCTGACGGGCTCGCGCTGAAAGAGCTTGCGCTTCTCCTCTAGGAGGAGATTCGCCCCAGTGGCTTTCGCCACCCTGGTTCCCCCGCTCCACGCAACGCGCGGACTCGGCGTCGGGGCAAGGTAGCAGATCTATTCGACGTGCACGGACGTTCTCCTCGTGCGCATCTGCACGACTTCTTGCAGCCGCCGGCGGCCGGGACGCCGCTCGTCGGGCGGGAGCGCGGACGTCTCGAGCCGGATCAGAACCCAGGCGATCAGCGCCATCAGCGAGAGCGCGATCGCGAGCACGGTCAGGTAGGCGCTGACCGTGAGCGCGCCCGGCACGCCCTCCTTGCGCTCGCGCTGGAGGTATTCGTGGTCGGCCTTGAACTCGCGCGTGAAGCTCGCGGCGGCCGGCACCTCGGGCGCGGGGATGGCGCGGTCGAGCGGCAGGTAGAGCGGCGCGGATACGAGCGCGTCCCCCTGCTGGAGGCGCACCATGGCCTTCCAGCCGTCGTGGACCGGGATCGGCCTGGTCGTGCGGTACACGCCCGGCCCCACCCGCTCGAGCGGATCGAGGACGCTGCCGCCGCCCTGCCAGGCCGTGACGTTCAGGAACTCCACGTCGTTCGCAGCGTCGCGCGGGCTCAGCCGGATCGTCGCGGCCACGGCGCGCCCGCCGTCGCCGGGCACGTCGCGGAGCGTCACGCTCGCGGAGCGCGGGCCGTCCGTCGAGAGCGGCAGCGCCCAGCCCACCAGGGCCATCAGCACCACGCCGGCCGCCAGCGCGGCCAGGCGCTCGGCGCGCAGCGGCGGGAACGGGCGCGGGCGCACCAGCGCCGCGCCGATGAACCCGCCCACGGCACCGCCGGCGACGGCCGCGAGCAGGCCGGCGACGGCAGCCTCGGGCAGCAGCTCCGACGGCCAGGGAATCGGCATCCAGACGTGCGACCAGCCCCACTCGGCCGCGAGGCCGATGGTGCCGATCGCGACACCCGCGACCGCCCCGGCCGTGACCGGCCGCAGGCGCGTAGCGCGCAGGAAGACGAGCTCCACGAGGATCGCCTCGACGATGTAGAGCGGGAAGTGCGGGGTGGTCTGGCCGAAGACGACGCCGACGACGAGCGCCAGGAAGCCGCGGATGAGGAGAAAGCCGACGACGGCCGAGATCGCGCCGCCACGGCCCAGGTAGATCCGGGCGGCGACCAGCCCGATGCCCGCGGCAAGCATCTCGAGCATCGGGTGGAAGACGAGCCGGAACTGCGGCACGCCGAAGTCGAACTCGCCCTGGAAGGTGGAGAGGGCGACGAGGAATCCTCCGACGAGGAACACCCGCCGGAGCCGCAGCGCGATGGGCGCCTCGCTGCCCTTGACGTTCTGCCTGCCGGCCATCGCCTCGGTCGTGAGCGCCATGGCGCCCAGCGTGGCCAGCGAGCCGCCGCCGATCAGCATCAGGTGCGTCGGCCCCCAGAGCGTGACGTCCTGGCCGAAGAGGCGGTGCCAGAGGTCGTCGAGCGGAAAGCCCGCGAGCGCGAACGCGCCGCAGCCCGCGATGAGCAGACCACCGGCGGGCGCCCACCAGCCGGCGCCGAGGTGGATCGCGGCGTCGCTGGGGCGGGTGCGGGCGAGCGCGATCGACAGCGCGCCGGCGAGCAGGGACCCGTAGAGGCCGATCAGGATCAGGTAGTGCGCCGGGTTCGCGAGCGGGCCGGCGTCGCGGCCGTTGTCGATGTGGAGCGAGATGTCCCAGTACATCCCGGTCACCGCGGTGAGCAGGGAGATCCCGAGGACGGCGGACGGCAGCGCCGCCCAGCCCGGCAGGCCGGTCTGGCGCTCGAACACCCCCGCGAGCCGATCGAGCCAGGGCAGCTTCCCGCTCCGGTGGCCGGAGATCACGATCGCGATCAGGCCCGTGACGACGAGCGCCGCGACGGTCGCGCCGATGGCCTCGCCCGCGGCGGCCCCGCCGGCCGGCTCGTTTCCGGTGGCGGCCCCCGCCGTGGCCGGCACCGCCAGCGCGCCGGCGAGGAAAGACAGTGCTGAAGCGGAAAACGTGAATCGCATACGTGTCATGTGCCAAGCTCCCTCATCGCTTGGAGCAAGTTCTAACTGAACGGTCAGTCAGTTGTATGTGAACTACATCACACTCGGTGGCGGATGACCAGCCGGCCGGCCCCCACGCGCAGGCGATTGACGGCCGAGGCGCGCCGCGCGGCCATCCTCGACGCCGCCAGCGCAGTCTTCTCCGCGCGCGGCTACCACAGCGCGTCGATCGACGACATCGCCGGTGAGGCGGGCGTCTCCAAGGCGCTGATCTACGAGCACTTCGCCTCGAAGCAGGAGCTCCACCGCAACCTCGTCGAGGCGCACGCCGCCGAGCTCTACGAGCGACTGGCGTCGGCCGTGCCGCGCGCGGAAGGCAGCGCCGCGCGGCTGGAGGCCGGCCTCGACGCGTTCTTCGGCTTCGTGGAGGAGCGCCGCGACGCCTGGCGGATGCTGTTCCGCGAGGCGGCCGACCCGGAGACGGTCGCCCTGCTCGACCGGATGATCTCCCAGGTGACCGCGGTGGTCGCGGACCTGATCGCGGCCGAGCCCGGCGCGCAGGCCCTCCCCTCGAGCCCGGAGGAGCGCCGACGCGGCATCAACCTGATCGCGCAGCTGCTGGTGGGCGGCGCCCAGAACGTCGCCAACTGGTGGGCCGACCACAGCGAGGTGCCGCGCGAGCAGCTCGTGGAGTCGGCGATGGACTTCGCGTGGCTCGGCCTCGAGCGGCTGAGCCGCGGCGAGCGCTGGACCGGCACGTGAACTTCGCCCGCGACGTCGTGGACGCCGCGGAGCCGGGCCGGCCCGCCCTGCTCACGCTCGCGCGCGACGGCGAGCGCAGGGAGATCGCGTTCGCCGAGGTGGCCGACCGCTCCGCGCGGCTCGCCGGTGCGCTGGCCGCCCGCGGAGTGGGGCGCGGCGACGTGGTCATGACGCTCGTTGGGAACCGCCCCGAGTGGGTCTACGCGATGGTGGCCGTCTGGCGGCTGGGCGCCGTGGCGCAGCCGTGCATCGAGCAGCTCCGCCCGCGCGACCTGCGCGCGCGAATGGAGCTCGTGGACCCGCGGGCGGTGGTCGTCGACGAGCGCGACGCCTCCGTGGTGGAGGAGTCCGGCTTCGACGGGCCCGTGCTGGTCGTGCCCGACGAGCGCCACTTCGAGGCGGATCCGGCCCCGGCCGCGGAGCTGGACGACGCCGACCCCGCGCTGATCGTGTTCACGTCGGGCACGGCGGGCGAGCCGAAGCCGATCCGCCACGGCCACGGCTACCTCGCGGGCCAGGCGGTGCAGGCCGAGCACTGGTTCGGGGCCCGGCCGGGCGACCTGTGCTGGTGCACGGCGGCCAGCGGCTGGTCGAAGTCGGCCCGCAACGTGTTCGTGGCGCCCTGGCTGCGCGGCGCGGCGGCGCTCCTGCACGACGCCCGCTTCGACGCGGACGAGCGGATCGAGATCCTCGCGCGCGAGCGGGTGGACGTCCTCTGCATGGCGCCCACCGAGTACCGGGCGATCGCGAAGCGAGTCGAGCTGCGCGCGCTTCCGGACCTCCGGCACGCGGTCGCGGCGGGCGAGCCGCTCAACCCCGAGGTGGTCCACGCGTGGAGCGACGCCGCGGGCGTCGCCGTTCACGACGGGTACGGGCAGACCGAGACGGGCGCGCTGACCGGCATGCCGATCGGACCGCCGGTCAGGCCCGGCTCCATGGGCACCCCCCTCCCCGGCTTCCGCATGTGGATCGACGCGGGCGAGCTGTGCGTGGACCCGCGAACGGTTCCGACGTTCTTCCTCGACGGGCCGCGCGACCAGCCCTGGCGGACCGGCGACCGCGTCCGCCAGGACGAGGACGGCTACCTCTGGTTCGAGGGCCGGACGGACGACGTGATCATCTCGGCCGGGTACCGGATCGGGCCGTTCGAGGT
>JAFGJG010000163.1 GCA_016929195.1 Thermoleophilaceae bacterium | reverse complement strand
TTCCAGGTGACGACGATGGCGGAGTGGCGCGCGGGGGTTGCCTCCGACCGGGGCGCGCCGAGGCGCCGCTCCGCCGCCGCTCGCGCGTCCACGCCGAACCGCGCCCGGGTCCGCTCGAGGTCGAAGAGCGCCGCGCGCGCGGGGCCGGCGGCGCCGAGGGCGCGGGCGCGGCCGGGATCGCCCAGGACCTCGACGAGGGCCGCGGCGGCGTCCGCGGCATCGCCCGGCCGGTACAAGACGCCGCAGGATGGGTCCACGATCTCGGCCGGCCCGGCCGAGTCGGGGGCCACAACCGGCCTGCCCACCGCCAGGGCCTCGGCCATGACGCGCCCGAAGGGCTCGCGCTCCGAGCAGTGCAGGAGGCACCAGGCCCTGCGCAGGGCACCCGCGGGGTCGTCCAGGCTGCCCGCGAAGGTCACATGGCCGGCCAGGTCGGGCCGGTCCGCCCGGCGCCGAAGCTCGGCGAGGAGCCGGTGGCCGGCCTCTCCGATCGGTGCTCCCGCGACCGTGAGCCGGACGTCCGGGAGCTCACTCCGCGCGAGGGCCAGCGCCTCCAGCGCCAGGTCGGGGCGCTTCCAGGGCTCGATCGCGCCGAGCAGCAGGACCTCGCGCTCGCGACCAGGCTCGCCGCCCGGCGCGAGCCGGGTCAGGTCGATCCCTGGATAGACGACCGAGAGCCGGTCCTTCAGCTCGCCTGCGGGATCGAGGTCCCGGCCGACCGCCTGTGAGCAGACCGACACGCGGTCGGCGGAGCGTGCGGCCATGCGAACGGCTCTCCCCACGGCCCCGCCGGGAAGGAAGTCCAGGTGGCGGAACAGGAGCCCGGGCCGGCGCGGCACCGCCCGTACCACGGCCGCCGCGGCGATCGCGCTCCGCATGCCCCACGCGACCACGAGGTCGGGCCCGAGCTCGCGCACGAGGCTCCTGACCTCACGGGCGTGCCCGGCGAGGTTCGCGGCCGCCGCCCCGGACGAGCCGTGCAGCTCCAGCGGCCGGCTCGCGATCGGCCTCACGTCGATTCCCGCCTCCCGGGCGCCGTTCGCCAGCGGGCCCTCCGGGCAGGCCACGACCACACGGCCCGGAAGGCCGGGGGGCAGATCTATCAGCTCACGCTCGAGGCCCCCGAGGACGCCGGCGTACGTCACGGCGAGCGTCAGCACGCGCCGGAGGCGGGCCTCCCGCCGCGTCCCTGCCTGCCGTGCCGCGCCGTCACAGCAGGGAGACTAAGGGCTGTGAGTGCCCTGACTAAGCACCGCGTGGCGTCCAACACGGTGATCCAGCTCGTGGGCAAGCTGGCGGTGCTGGTGGTCTCCCTCGTCTCGATCGGGGTCATCACCCGCTACCTCGGGCCGGACGACTACGGTCGCTACGCCCTCGCGCTCATGTACGTGCAGCTCTTCGGCGTCCTGGCCGACGTCGGGATCTACACGACGGTCGTCCGTGACATCAGCAAGGAGCCCGAGCGGACCGAGGAGCTGGTCGGCAACGCGATCTCGCTGCGGAGCGTGCTGTCGATCCTCGTGATCGTCCTCGGCGGCCTGATCAGCCTGGCGCTCCCGTACGACAAGGACGTGCGCGTGGGCATCCTGATTGCGGGCGTGCCCCTCCTGCTCGGGATGATCACGACCTCGATCGCCGCGATTCTCCAGGCACGCCTCCGCATGGGCCGCGCGGTGATCGGCGAGGTGCTCGGGCGCGCCGCGGCGCTTGCGCTCGTCGTCGTGGTCGTGGTCCTCGACCTCGGCTTCTACGCCGTGCTCGTGGCGGCGGCCGGTGGAGCCGCGGTGCACCTGGTGGTCGTCTGGCTGCTCACCCGGGGGTTCGCGCACCTGCGGCCGCTGGCTGAGCGGGACGTGTGGGTGCGGCTGCTCAAGGCCGGGCTCCCGCTGGGGGTCGCCCTGGCGATCAACGCCGTCTACTTCCGCGCGGACACGCTGATCATCTCGCTGTTCGAGCCGTACGAGCAGGTCGGCCTCTACAGCCTCGCCTACCGGGTGCTCGAGGTCGCGATGGTCCTCGGGACCGTGTACCTCGCGTCCGTGTTCCCCGTGCTGTCCGAGGCGGTCGCGCGGGATCCCGAGCGGGCTCGGCGCGTCATCCAGACCTCGAGCGACCTGCTCGTGGTGGTGAGCGTGCCCGTGGTGGTGGGCGGGGCGCTGCTCGCGCCCGAGATCATCGACCTCGCCGCGGGCGAGGACTTCTCGGGTGCGGTGGAGCCGCTCCAGATCCTCCTCGTCGCGGGCGGGCTCGCGTGGATCAACGGGGTGTTCGGCTACGCGCTGATCGCGGTCGAGCGCCAGGCGAGCGCCCTGTGGCTGAACGTGACCGGCCTGGTCTTCAACGTGGCGCTGAACTTCCTGCTGGTCCCGCGCTACGGCATCGTGGCGGCGGCGATCGTGACCGTGGCGTCCGAGATCGTGATCCTCGCGGGCTCGGTGCCGCTGATGCGGCGGTACCTCGGCTTCTTCCCGCCGCCCCGCACGCTCGCGGCGGCCCTGCTCGGCGGCGCCGCGATGGCCGCCGTGCTCTGGCCGATCCGGGACGCGCCCGTCCTCGTCACGGCGCCGCTGGTCCTGGCGCTCTACGCGGTCGTCGTCTACGCCGTCTCGCCGGTCACGCGGGCGGTGATCGCGGGGCTCAGGAGCCCGCCGGGGAGCGTCAGCTGAATCGGCTCAGCCGATCCGCCGTCAGCCCACGTTCGCCGGCCGTGCTCCTGAGCTGCTTCCTTGCGCTCGGCGGGGTCGCCTGGCTGATGGCCACGCCGCCGGGGTCCGCTCCGGACGAGGGGGCGCACTACGTCAAGGCGCTCGCGACCGGACGCGGCGATCTGTACGGGGATCCGCCCGTGCCGACGGCGGGCGAGCGCAAGGCCCTCTTCGGGATAGAGGGCGATGACCTCGCGACCCTCGCCCAGGCGGCGGAGTCATCCTCGGCGCGCTGGCAGCGACGAACCACGCGACAGTTCGACCTTCCGCGCTCCCTCGCGGCACCGACCTTCGGCTGCACGTTCTTCGACGAGGACAGGACGGGTGCGTGCGTCGACGAGTCCCCGCCGCTGCTCCGCCGAAAGCTCGTCACCTACACGGGCACGTATCAGCCCTACGTGTACGTCCTGCCCGGCCTCGCGATGCGCGGAGCGCACTCGCCGCAGGCGGCTCTCCGCCTGGGCAGGCTGGCCGTGCTCGCACTCTCGGCGGCACTGCTGATCGCTGCCGTGTGGGTCCTGTGGACTCCGGCGGCTCCATGGCTCTCCCTGCTCGGCTTCCTGGCGGCGACCACGCCGATGGTGCTGTACCTCGCCTCGGTCCTGAACCCGAGCGGACCCGAGGTCGCCGCCGCGATCTGCTTCGCGGCCGCCCTGATCAGGCTGTCGCGACCGGGCGGGCGCCCGCCCAGGTGGCTCTGGGCGGTGCTCGCAGCAGCGGGCGTGACCCTCGCCTCCGCCAGGGCTCTCGGGCCGGCGTTCGTGGTCCTGGACGCGGCGGCCGTCGCGCTGCTCGGAGGCTGGCGGCCGCTGTGGAACGCGCTCCGCTCGGGCGGGAGGTGGGCCGCCGCGGCGGTTGCAGCGACAGCCGTCGCCGCAGCGGCGAACCTCGCGTGGGAGTTCGTGCGCCAGCCGCGGCCCGAGCCGTCCGCCACGAGCCTCGCGGACGCGCTGCGGCCCGCGTTCGACGGCCTGAACGAGGTCGGGCGCCAGGCCGTCGGCGTCTTCGGCTCTCTCGATGCGCCGATGCCGGAGCCCGCGTACTGGGTCTGGGGCGTCCTGATCGTCGCGCTCCTGGCCGCGGCGGCGGCCGTCGGGACGCGCCGCGACCGGGTCGCGGCCGGCGCGCTCGCGGCCGGGGCGGTTCTCGCCACGCTGGTGATGTCGCTCGTCTACCGCGAGATCGGGCCTCTCCACGGGCGCTACGCCCTGCCTCTGCTCGTGCTCGTGCCGCTCTGGGCCGGCGAGATCCTGCTGCGGCGGCGACAGCGGCTCCAGGAGCGCACCTGGCGCGGCGTCTTCCTCGGCGTCGTGGCCGTGTCGGCCGTCGTGCACCTCGTCGGCTGGTGGACGAACGGCAGGCGGTTCGCCGTGGGGGCCCACGGCGACTGGGTGTTCCTGGGCGATCCGGCCTGGCGCCCGCCGCTCGGCTGGTTTCCCTGGCTGGCAGCGATGGTCGCCGCATCGGCGCTGCTGGCGGCGGTGGGCCTGGCAGCCCGCCGCCTTCCCATGAGCGCCGACGCCGGCGCCCCGGGAACCGGCGTGCGCAATAGTCCTCCACCGTGACGCGCGTCCTAATCGTCTCGGCCGAGTCGATCGGCTCGTCCATGGCCGGCCCGGCCATCCGGGCGCTCGAGCTCGCCCGGGCGCTGGCGCCCCATTGCCGGGTGACGATCGCGGCCCCGCCCCCCAGCGAGCTGCCCGACGACCGGATCGAGCTGCTCGATGCGGGGCTGGAGGACTTCGGGCGCCTGCTCGAGGCCACGCGCGGGCACGACGTGCTGCTGGCGCAGCGGCTGCCGCCGCAGCTGCTCCGGTATGTCGCGCGGATGCCGGTCCGCTTCGTCGCCGACCTCTACAACCCGCAGATGATCGAGGTGCTCGAGGCGATGGGCGACGACCCCAACACCTCGTACCGGCTCGCCTCGAAGTCGATGCTCGGGCAGTGCGCCGTCGCCGACCTCGTGATCTGCGCCAGCGAGAAGCAGCGCGACCTGTGGATCGGCGGGATGGGCATGGCCGGGCTGATCGACCTCGAGCGCTACCGCGCCGACCCGACCTTCAGGACCTACATCGACGTCGTCCCGTTCGGGATCCCCGACGAGCCCCCGCGGGCGGCGGGGCCCGTGCTGAAGGGCGTCTGGCCCGGGATCGGCCCCGAGGACCGGGTGCTGATCTGGGCCGGCGGCGTCTGGCGCTGGCTCGACGCGATCACGCCGATAAGGGCCGTCGAGCGCCTGCGCGCCGAGGGCCGCAACGTGCACCTCGTCTTCCTCGGGACCGGGCGGCCCGGCGTGGACCCGGAGCTGGTGCCGTCGAGCGCCGAGCAGGCGGTCGCGTACGCCCGGGAGCGCGGTCTGGAGGGCGTGGGGGTCCACTTCAACCACGGCTGGGTGCCGTACGCCGAGCGCGCCGCGTACCTGCTCGAGTCGGACATCGGCGTCTGCGCGCACCACGACCACCTCGAGGCCCGCTTCTCGTTCCGGACCCGGGTGCTCGATCACTTCTGGGCCGGCCTCCCGTCGGTCGTCTCGGGCGGGGACTCGATCGGCGACCTCGTCCACGCCCGCGGCCTGGGCACCGCCGTCGCGCCGGAGGACGACGCCGGCTTCGCCGCGGCGTGCGCGGCGCTCCTCGACGACCCCGCGGCCTACTCGGCCGCCAGGGCTCGCGTGGAGGAGGCCGCGGCCGGGTTCCGGTGGAGTGAGGCGGCGCGGCCGCTGATCGACTTCTGCCTCAACCTCGACGGCCGCCCCGCGCGGCGCGCCCCCTTCGGCCCGCTGGCCCGCGCGACGTACGGCCAGTACCCGGACATCCTGGCCGACCTGCACGAGCGCGGAGGGCTGGCCGAGGTGGCGCGGCGGGTGCCCCGCCACGCGGCGCGGGTGCTTCGCCACCGGGCCTGAGATGAGCGCCGCCGAGCAGGCCCTGGTCGTCCGCAAGCGCGTGGCGCTCCTGTTCCCGCCGACGCGGCTGCTCGAGCGCCGGCGCCACCGGCTGGTGGCGCGCTACGTGCGCTCCTACCTGAAGGGCATGAAGGGGATCGAGATCGGCGGCGCCGCGCACAAGGACTTCGGCATCGACGCGCTCAACGTCGACCGCTACGAGTCGATGGACACCGTCTACAAGGAGGCCGAGCGAGAGGTCTGGGGCCGCGCCAAGCCCGTCGACATCGTCGCTCCCGGCCACGCCCTGCCGCTCGAGGACAAGAGCTACGACTTCGTGTTCGCCTCGCACTCCCTCGAGCACATCCCGGACCCGGTGGCGGCCCTGCGGGAATGGCAGCGCGTCGCGCGCGAGTACGTCGTCCTGATCCTTCCGCACCGCGACCGGACCTTCGACCGGGACCGGCCGGTGACGCCGGTGAGCGAGCTGATCGAGCGCAACGAGCAGGGCTTCTCCTCCGACGAGGACCGCCACTGGACCGTCTGGACGTGCGAGAGCTTCGTGGAGCTGTGCGAGCGGCTCGGGATCACCGTGGTTGCCACGCGCGATCCCGACGTGAAGGGCGGCAACGGCTTCGTGGCCGTTCTGGCGGCGTGAGGCCGCTCCGGCTCGGCCTGCTCTTCCTCGCGGCCGCGGCGCTCACGGCCGTCACGGCGCTCTGGGGGATAAACCCGCACGACGAGGGCCTCGCGCTGCAGCAGGCCGCGCGCGTGATGGACGGCGACCTGCCGTACCGCGACTTCTACTGCAACTACGGCCCCGGCCAGCCGTATCTGCTCGGCCTGCTCGACTCCGCCCTCGGGCCGTCGCTGCTCACCTGGCGGATCGTCCGCGTGCTGCTCGACGCGACGGTGGCGCTGCTCGCCTACGTCCTGGCCCGTCGTCACGCATCCGAGCCGCTCGCGCTCGGGGCGTGGCTCGCGGTGGCCGCGGCCATGGCCTTCCCGACCATCCCGAGCCCGAACCCCGCAGCGATCGCCCTCGGGCTCGGGTCGATCCTGCTGGCGCGCCGGTCGGCGGTGGGCGCCGGGCTCCTCGCCGGCCTCAGCATGGCGTTCAGGATCGACGTCGGGCTCGCCGCGGCGCTGGGCGCCTGCCTGGCCGCGGCCGCGGAGGGCGGGCGATGGAGGGCCCTGGTCGCGGCGGGGACGTCGGCAGTGGTCGGCGCCGTCCTGATGGCCCCGTTCGTGATCGCCTCGCCCTCGGACTGGTGGGAGCAGACGCTCGGCTTCGGGCTCGGCAAGCAGGACCTCCAGCGGCTGCCGCTCCCCGGCGCCTGGGACGGGGGCTTCGAGCCGAACAAGATCCTCTGGTTCTACTTCCCATACGTGCTGATCGGCGGGCTCGCCCTCTGGGCGGCGGCCGCGCTCGCGGAGCGGGCGCCGCTGCGGGACTGGGCGCCGCTGCCGCTTGCGCTCGCGGGGCTCGGCTACCTGCTCGCCCGGGCCGACGAGTTCCACTACATCCCGCTCGCGGTGGTCCTGCCCGTGCTGCTGGCGGTCGCGGCCGAGCGGTCCTGGCGGCGCGGGCACCGGTGGCCCGCCGCCGCGCTGGCGGCCGTGATCGCCCTGATCGCCCTCTACGGGCTCGACCGCAAGCGCGTCCAGCTGTTCGAGTCGCCCCGGCTCGCGGCCATCGACGTGGACGTGGCGGACGGCGTCCGCGCGCCGGTGGCCGAGGCACGGGCGATCGAGGAGCTGGTGCCGTACGTGAGGGAGCGAGTCCCGCCGGGAGAGCCGGTCTTCGTCGCGAACCCGAGGCACGACCTGGTCAAGGTCGGCAACCCGCTCGTCTACGTGCTGGTGCAGCGCCCGAACCCGACGCGCTACGACGTCTTCCAGCCGGGCGTGATCACGGAGGCGCCGGCCCAGCGAGAGGTCGTGAGCGCGCTCGAGCGGACGCGCACGCGGCTGGTCATCCGCTGGCTCGACCCCGTGGCGTCGGCGCCCGAGCCGAACGGGGCCGGGGTGCCCAGCGGCGTGCACATCCTCGACCGCTACCTCGAGCGCAACTACCGCCCCGAGCGCCGCTTCGGTGACTACGAGGTGCTCCGCCGGGCGTCATAGTTGAGGCGTGGCATCTCCTGAGACGGCAAGCGGCTCGGGCATCCCGCGCGGGCCGCGCGACACCCGGCGGTGGTACCGCCACGCGGACGCCCTCGAGCAGGTGGACCCCTCGCTCGTCGACTTCGCCGCCGCCCACGCGGGGCCCCGCATACTCGACCTCGGCTGCGGCCTCGGCGGCTACAGCAAGGCCCTCGCCGGCCGCGGCTTCGACGTGACGGCCCTCGACGTCCTGCCCGAGTACGTGGAGCGCGCCCGCGCCCTCGGGGTGGACGCCGAGGTCTACGACGGGGTGACGATCCCGCTCCCCGACGCGTCGGTGGACACGGTGGTCATGTTCGAGGTGCTCGAGCACCTCGAGCGGCCGGCCGAGCTGCTGCGCGAGGTGCGGAGGGTCGCGAGGCGCAACGTGCTGGTGTCGGTCCCGAACTGCACGCAGGGCTTCGGGGACGCGCCCGTGGACTTCACGCACATGATGGAGGTCGACCACAAGCAGTTCTTCACGGAGGAGTCGCTGCGCGACCTGCTTGACGAGGTGTTCGGGTCGAGCACGGTCGAGCAGCTCATGCCCGTCGACCTCAACCTGTCCGCCGTGCTGCTCCCGCGCCCGCTTCGCGTGCTCTACCGCAAGCTCTACGAGCGCGGCGTGATCCGCCCGCGCCTGTTCTTCCGGCTGCAGGGCAGAGCCGAGGTCCGATGAGCTGGCTCGGCCGCAACGTGGCCCTGCCCCTCCTCAGGCGCCGCGATGCCTGGCGACGGCGGCCGCTCCGGCGCTTCGTCAACCAGTACCTGGGCGGCCTCGAGGGCATCGAGATCGGCGCCGCCGCGCACAACGACTTCGGGCTCAACGCCATCAACGTGGATCTCTACGAGTCGATGGACACCGTCTACAAGCAGGCCGAGCGGGAGCTGGCCGGGTGGGCCAAGCCCGTGGACGTGGTGGCGCCGGCGCACGTGCTGCCGCTGGAGGACGACAGCGTCGACTTCGTGCTCGCGTCGCACGTCATCGAGCACGTGCCGGATCCGATCGCCGCCCTGCTCGAGTGGGATCGCGTCGCACGCCGGTACGTGCTCCTCGTCGTGCCGCACCGCGATCGCACGTTCGACCGCGACCGCCCCCTGACCCCGCTGTCCGAGCTGATCGAGCGCCACGAGACCGGCTTCGGCTCGGAGGAGGACCGGCACTGGACCGTGTGGACCTACGAGACCTTCCTCGAGCTCTGCGATCACCTCGGCCTCGAGGTGATCGAGGGCCGCGACCCCGACAGGAAGGGGGGCGAGGGCTTCGCCCTGGTCCTCAGGGCAGGTCGGGGTACCTGAGCTCGTCGGGGGTCGGGGCGCGCTTCTCGCCCCAGAGCGTGCTGTTGAGGAAGGCCGGATGGATCTGGAGATCCGGGACCCGGCGGGCATAGATCCGCGCGGCGAAGTCGTAGTTGGTCGCCACGACCTCGAAGCCCATGCCGGGCGGGAAGAGGCTCGCGAGCGCCTCGCGCGAGAACCTGTAGTAGTCGTTGGGGTAGCCGTGCAGCGGGTAGGTGTGCACGGTCTGGAGGTACAGGAGCCCGCCCACCCTGAGCGTCTTCATCAGCTCGTGGGCCACGATCCACGGGTACTTGACGTGCTCGAACGTGGAGCAGGTGAGGATCACGTCGAACCGCTCCGCGCCCACCACGTCCGAGAGCCTGTGGAGGTCGGCCACGATGTCCACGTCGGCGCCCGCCTCGATGTCCGTGCCCAGGAACTCCGAGGCGTGCGGCACCCAGTCGCGGTGCATCGTGGAGCGGCCCGGCTGGGACTGCTTGGTCCCCAGCTCGAGCACGCTGGGGCTCGGCAGCTCGGCGCAGCGCGCGACGAAGCGCGCCTCCATGTCTGAGCTGGCCTCGGCGTTCGAGCGCGGCTCCCCGACGAGGGCGAGCATGCGGCGGAGCCGATCGAGCCGGTAGGCGATCCTGCCCTGCCGCTCGACGGCCGGGATGGTGGAGTCGCTCATGCCGGGATGTAGGTCCCGACCCGCTCGCGCTCAGGGGGGCGCCTCAGCGAGAGGATGAGCATCAGCGCCGCGCAGATCAGCTGCAGCCCGAAGAGGGCGATGGCGACGGAGGTCAGGTCGGCGCCGACGATCACGAGCACCGCGACCTCGGCGACCGCCGCCGGCGCCAGCACCCACAGGAAGGTCGGCCGGCCGATGGCGAGCATGTACTGGACGCTCAGGTACGAGCAGGCCAGCAGCGTCATGGCGAGGCCGAGCCACGGAAGCGCCCCGGATGCCTCGGTCAGGTCGTCGCCGAACACCGCCCCGAGCAGCGGCTCGGCGCCGGCGGCGTAGATCAGCACCATGGGAACGCTCGTGACCCCGATCAGGGCGAGCGTCCGCACCAGGATCGACCGGGCGTCCTCGCCGAGCTTGGCCCGCCGCGCGGTCTCCGGGAGCAGGTACAGCCCGAGCCCGATGGCGACCCAGATGATCGCCTTGGCGGCCACCGCGGCCACGGCGTACGAGCCGGCGGCGTCGCCGGAGACCTCGTGCTTGACCACGATCACGTGGATCTCCTGGAGGACGAACAGCAGCGTGAGCGCGGCCATGGGGAGCCAGGAGCCCGCCAGGAGGTCGCGGAGCCGCTTGGCGGGGGCGGACGCGTGCGGCAGCCGCCGGCCCAGCGGCGCGCCGAGCACCAGCGCGACGGTGATCAGCGCGGCGGCCTGTCCGAGGAAGGCACCCGTCACGCCGAGCCCGATCGCGTAGAGAAGCAGCCCGAAGAAGAGCCGGGCCATCGCCTCGCCGACCATGCTGAACGCGATCAGCCGGTAGCTCTGGAACCCCTGGAGCGCGCCGCGCTCTACGCAGACGATGGCCCACATCATCGCCGTGAAGGGGACCGCGGCGGCGGCCCAGACCTCGTCGACGTTGATCGCGGCCCCGAGGAGGTCGCGGAACGGGATGGCGACCACCGCGACGAGGATGCTGGCCAGGGCCAGCTGGCGGAGCCAGCGCCGTACGCCCGCGCCCGCGTGCTGGTCCCGGTCGGCGACCGCGTGGCTGACCTCCCGGGCGGTCGCGATCTGAAGCGACGAGCCGGCGACCATGAGGATGATGAACGCGGAGATCAGCGCCGCCAGCGACCCGTACCCGGAGGCCCCCAGGATCCGCGCGAACACCACGGTGAACACGAGCGCGATGACGTTCACGGCGATCACCGCGGCGCCCATGCCGGCGGCGCGCCCGGTGTCCGATCCGGCCAGCTGCTGGATCATCGCGCGCCTGCCCGGGCGCCGCGCGGACTCGATGCCTGCCTCCATCCGGTGAGCCTACCGGCGCCCTGGCGCGGTCGAGCCGTGCTTCCGGCCGGGCCGTCCGACCCGTGGCGTACGTTCGCCTGGAGGAGAGGTCATGGTCATCGTCCTGGTGCTCTCGGCTTGGATTGGGCTTGCGCTCTTCTTCCTCGCCGTTTGCGCGGGAGGGAGAAGGGACGGGATTCCTGCGGCCGCGCTCAGAACGCGCCGCGTGCGCGTACCACGGCCGAGACGGTCCGCATCAGGATCTTGATGTCCTTGCGCGGGGAGTAGTTCTCCACGTACTCGCGCTCGACCGCCAGGCGCTCCTGGAATGTGAGCTCGCCGCGCCCGTGGACCTGCATCGGCCCGGTGATCCCGGGGCGCATCTCGAGCCGGAAGCGCTCCGTCTCGCTGTAGCGCTCGACCAGCCAGAGCGCCTCGGGGCGAGGCCCGACGAGGCTCATGTCGCCCTTGAGCACGTTGATGAACTGCGGCAGCTCGTCGAGGCTCGTCTGGCGCAGGACGCGGCCCAGCCGGGTGACCCGCGGGTCCTTTCGCAGCTTGAACATCGGCTCCTCGAGCTCCTCGACGGTCACGACCTCCGAGATCCGCTCCTCGGCGTCCTGATCCATCGTGCGGAACTTCAGGATCGGGAAGGGCACGCCCTTGCGGCCGGCGCGCGGCTGCACGAAGAAGACCGGGCCGCGCGAGTCGAGCTTGATCGCGATCGCCACGATCGCCATCAGCGGCAGGAGGACCACGAGCGCGAAGGCGGACACGACGAGATCGGCGGCGCGCTTGATGGCCATCGTCGACCGGGCCGGGTCGCCGGTCCGGTACTCGATCACGGGCAGCTCGGCGATGTGGCTCAGCTCGACGGCGGTCCCGAGCATCGCGCGCATGGGGGGCGTCACGCTCAGCTTCACTCCGAGCGCCCGGCAGCTGCGCACCACGCGCGCGAGCGTCGGCTCGTCGAGCTCCGGGGCGGCGAGGATCACGCGGTCGGCCTGGGTCGAGGCGATCAGCTGCTCGAGGTCGCGCTGGTCCAGCTCGGCGATCTCGTCGCGGGTGCCGTCGCCGCGCGTGCGGGCGGGCCTGCTCCCATTCCCGTTCGACTGGGCCTCGGTGTAGCCCACGACCGTCATGTGGTGGCCGGGCTCCAGCTTCAGCTTGCGCCGCACGGCGCCGGCCAGGTCGCCACTGCCGATCACGAGCCCGCGCTCCGGCGGGACGAGGCGGCGCCAGAGGTTGCGGGCGGTGCTGCGGAAGGTGATCGTGGCCGCCATGCCCGTCAGCCACATCACGGCCGCGCCCTTGGCGGACAGCCAGCCCGACTCCAGCACGAGCGCCATCAGCAGCGAGGTGACGGCCACGGACGCGGTGATCCAGTGGAGCAGCGCCGGGAACTCGTCGATGGTCAGGTACCAGATCTTCGGCTGGTCCCGGTCGTAGAGCCCCTCGATCTTCGCGAGGAGCAGCCAGAACGGGAGCAGCGCGACCGCCCAGAGCAGGAAGTTGTCGCCCTCGACCGTGCCCGCCGCGGCGAACGCGGCGAGACAGGTGAGGACGTCTGCGGCAGCCAGCATCCGGCGTCGGAGGGCGTCCTTCCAAGGCCCACGGCGATGGAAAAGGGAGTACTCCTCCGGCGCCGGTACCTCGTGCGGGCGTCCTTGCGTGGCCGTGGGGGCCGGCATCGCATCTTGTATACCGTGGTGAGGCGCAAAAAGCCAACCCCCATCCGGACGGGATTGGCTCCGCGGGGCC
>JAFGJG010000020.1 GCA_016929195.1 Thermoleophilaceae bacterium | reverse complement strand
GCGATCGCCGGCAGGGACAACCCGTGGCGCGAGTTCTTCGACTCGAACCGGCTCACGCCCAAGGCCTCGGCCAAGGCGCTGGTCACACAGAACGCGGCGGCCGGCCTCCACTTCCTCGCCGACCGCATCACGCGGCGCGCACCCGACCGCCCCGAGGAGCTCGCGCCGGGCGAGGGAAGGATCGTCTCCCGCCGCGGCCGCCAGGTGGCCATGGCGCGGGACGACGACGGCACGCTGCACGCCGTCTCGGCGCGCTGCACCCACCTCGGCTGCATCGTCAACTGGAACGACGCCGAGCGGAGCTGGGACTGCCCCTGCCACGCCTCGCGCTTCGCGCCCGACGGCTCGGTCCTCCAGGGCCCCGCCGTCGAGCCGCTGCCGAAGCGTTAGCGGCGGGGCGCAGGCTCGCCCGGAGCGTGCCACGGGTCGTACCCGCGGACAGGGGCGGCAAACGGCGCGACTCAGCCGCGGGCGAGCCTGGAGGCCTGCTCGAGATCGATGCCGTGCGCCAGCGGATCGGCGTGCCGGTGGACGACCTTCCAGTCGGACCCCTCGCGGCGGTAGACCTGCGTCACGCGCAGCGGCCATTCCTGGTCCGGCAGGCCGCCGACCTCCCCGTGCTGGCGCTCGACCATCACGAGCACGACGGTGTCGCCCCAGGCGTGCGTCTCCGTCACCTCCAGCCTGGCCTCACCGCCCTTGAAGTAGTCCGCCGCCGCCCTCAGGCTCTCGGAGCGGTCCTCGAACCTGCTGGCGGCCCCGCCGAACGGGTGCATCAGGGTGAAGCCGCGCGCGTGCGGGGTCAGCTCGAGATAGCGGTCCATGTCACCGCACATGAACGCGGTGGTGGCCTCCTCCGTGCGCTCGATGAGGCCGGCCAGCTCCTCGTCGGTGATGCCGCGATCCGCCACGCCTCCGCGCAGCCTACCGTCCGCTACGTGCCCCCGATCGGGCTCAACGCCGGCCCGCTCTGGATGGCGAACAGCTGCACCGTGTTCGCGCCCTCGCGCAGCGCGCCCTCGGGAATCAGGGCGGAGAAGAGGCGGTTGGGGCTCCGGCTCACGCCGAACGCGGGAGCGGTCGCCTCGATCGTGCCGTTGACCGCGATCGCGATGTCGAGCGGCGCCTCGCTGCCCGGGCCGGTCAGCCGTCCGGTCACCTTCACCGGCGGCTCCGTCGACCCGAGCTGCACGCTCTGAAAGCGACCGGGGGAGTCGAGCTCGGCGCGAACGCCGCCGTTCGGGGCCTTCGGCCAGGCCGCCACCGCGGTCCCCTGCAGCTCGCGGTGCGGTCCGATCCCGAAGAGGCCGCGGGGGCCGCCGAACAGCCCGAGCTTCAGCCGGAGCGACGCGGCGGCGCGTTTGCGGAGCGATTTCGGGGTCAGCCTGATCCGCTGGCCGCCGCGCCCGACCAGGACGCTCGAGTGCGGGATCTTCCGTGCCGCCGGACCGAACACGGATCGTCCGGCGACCTTCCAGCCGAGATGCACTCGCGCGATCCGCGCGATCGTCGGCGCGATGTCGATGATGCGGACGTGGCGGCGGTCCACCCGCCCCCGCCGCTGGAACGGCAGCTTTACGAAGAGCGGCGTGAGGGCGATGTCGCCCACGTTGCTGCGGTTTACGGCGCGGGTCTCACCGGGGTGGCCGAAGCTCTCGCCGTGGTCGGCTGTCACGACGATCAGCGAGCGGTCGTACATCCCGTTCGCCCGCAGCCGGTCGAGCAGCTGCCCGATCAGGAGATCGGCGTACCCGACCTGCAGCAGCTCTCGCTGGTACTTCTGCTGGATCAACCAGGGAACGGAGTACCAGTCGTCCCGGGTCACGACGTTCTCGCTCGGCCCGTCCCAGTAGACGTGCCCGGACGGCAGGTAGATCCAGGGCGGGTGCGGCAGCATCAGGTGCTTGAAGTAGAACGTCGGGCGCCGCGACGGCCCCACTCGCTCGAGCCAGCTCGCGAAGCGCTCAGGCCGGCCCCCCTCGAGAAGCCGGACGATCGACTCGCCGGTCTGGGGCTGCACGCCCGGGCAGAGCCGCGGCGGGCACAGGCTCGTGGCCTCCTCGCCGGCCTCGATGCGGTACTTGCGGCCGAGCGCCGTGAACAGGTTCTTCGGGTGCTCGTCGTAGGTGGGCTTCGCGAAGTGCCACTGGGTCCGGCCCGTGACGAGCGACCGGAACGCCCGCCCGGTCTCGTCGACCGTGGTCGTCGAGTACGGGAACCAGGTGGAGCCGGCCGCGAGCCGGGCGAAGGTCGGGAAGCGGGCGCCGTCGATCCGGCCGTGGGCGTCGAGCAGCGTGACCGACGGAAATGCGTCGAATACGACCAGCACCACGGGCGGACGTCGCGCCGCTGCGCTCGACGGGACCATCCCGAGGATGCAGAGGGCGACCGCCGCGGCGGTCGCCGCCGTCCGCTTCAAGAACCCTGTTCGTTCATGGCCTCTCGCGCGGCGATCCTAACTCCGGCCCGCGCCCGCGGAGCCGGTCGGGCTCAGCCTCCCCCGAGCACGCTCTCCACGTAGGCCCCCGCCGCCTCGCTCGCCTGCTCGGAGCTGCTCCCCTCCAGGCGGGCGTTCAGGTAGGCGGCGTACCAGTCCGACCACTCGTGCTCGGGGCCGGTCTGCTCGTACGGGTGGTGTTGCTCGGCCGTCTGGCGAAGCAGGTCCGCGAGGGTCGCAACGTCCATCGTTCCTCCTCAGGTCGTCTTGGCCTCGAGCTCGCTCAGCGTGGATAGAAACGCCTCGGAGAAGCTCGGGAAGGGCTGGATCACGTCGAAGAGAACGGAGAGCGGCACACGCGCGCGGATCGCGACCGTCGCCTGCTGGAGCCACTCGCCCGCCTCGGGCCCCAGCGCGTAGGCGCCCGTGAGCCGCTCCCCGTCGGAGACGAGCGTCATGAAGCCCTGTCCGTCCGCGTACGCGCGCGTGTACGTGGACGTGCGCGGCACCTCGGCGAGGGGCACGGTGGCGGTGAACTCGCCCTCCGGCTCCCCGACCGACGCCGCCTGCGGGTCGGTGAACACCACCCGCGGAACGGCGTCGTAGTTCGCCGTGCGGTCGCGGCCGAGGATGTTCGCGGCGGCCACGCGGCCCTGGTACTTGCCCATGTAGGTGAGCGGCCAGATGCCGGTGGCGTCGCCGATCGCCCACACGCCCTCGGCCACGCGCATCCGCTCGTCGACCGGGATGCCCTGGGGGATTGGCTCCACGCCGACGGTCTCGAGGCCGAGGTCGTTCACGCGGGCGCGCCGGCCGGTCGCCACGAGCAGGCGGTCCCCGCGCAGGTCGTCGCGGCCTTCGAACTCGAGGACGTAGTCGTCGCCGTCGCGCCGGACGCCGCTGGCGTGCTCGCCGAAGCAGAGCTCGACTCCGTCCGCCGCGAGCGCGGAGCCGAGCGCGTCGCCCAGGGGCCTCGGCTCCTTCGGAAGCAGGTGCTCCCTCCCCTCGACCAGCGCCACCGAGGCGCCCAGCCGGTGAACCGCCTGCGCCATCTCCACGCCCACCGGGCCCCCGCCCAGGACGAGCATCCGCTCGGGCACCTCGGTGAGCGCGGTCACCTCCCGGTTCGTCCAGAGGCCCTCGAGGCCCTCGAGGCCGGGTATCGGCGGGATCACCGCGTCCGATCCCGTGGCGATCACGACGTGGGACGCGCGAAAGGTCTCGCCGTCCACCTCGACGCTCCCCGGGCCGGCCAGGCGCGCGGTCCCGCGAACGAGCTCGATCCCCTCCCCCGCGAGCCAGGCCGCCTTGGACTCGTCCTGGTAGTCCCCGACCATGAAGTTGCGCCACGCCAGGGCGCCCTCGGGCCGGACGCCTCCGCTCACGGCCTCGGCGGCGCCCGGCGCCGCACGCGCCGCCTGCAGCGCCTCGCCCGGCCGGAGCAGCGTCTTCGACGGGATGCAGGCCCAGTAGTCGCACTCGCCGCCGACGAGCTCGCGCTCGACGATCGCCACCCGCAGGCCGCCGTCCGCGAGGCGTCCCGCGCAATGCTCGCCGGCGGGCCCGGCGCCTATGACGATGACGTCGAACTCGTGGGCGCTGCTCAAGGAGTCCTCCCGTCCGGTGCGTCTACGCGCGCGACGCTAGCATCGCAACGATGGCGAGCGAAGCGCGCGAGGGCGGAGACGGACAGGCGGAGAACCCCGGCGCGAAGGCGCCGCGGAAGAAGAGCGTGATGGGCCTCCAGCGGGTCGCCCGGGACCGCGGCTCGTTCATCCGAGAGCTCCAGCGCGCGGCGCGGGCCCGGCTCGACAAGCGCAGCCCGAGCGACTAGCCCGGGCCGAGCACGTTCGCGACGAAGCCGGTGGTGTCGGCAAGGACCTCTTCCCGGTTCGTCTCGTTGAAGACCTCGTGGCGCGCGCCCGGGTAGATGCGCTCGGTCACCTCGGCGTTCACGAGGAGCTCTATGAAGCGCCGGCTCCCCGTCATCGGCACGAGCTGATCGTCCTCGCCGTGGAGCCATAGAACCGGCCCGGTGATCCGGTGTGCGTCGAGCGCCGAATCGAGCAGCGCCTCGGCCATCCCGGCCAGGGTCGGGCGCCTGAAGCCGCCGTGGTAGACGAGCGGATCCTCGGCGTACGCGCGCTGCGTCTCCACGTCGCGCGACAGCACCGCCGGATCGATCGGCACCTCCGGGATCTCGTCCATCGCCAGCAGCGCGCCGGTCCCCGGGTTGCCCACGAGCGGGGCCGACAGCACGAGGCCGGCCAGCCCGTCGCCGTGACGCTCCGCGTAACGGGCAGCCACGAGGCCGCCCATCGAATGGCCCACGAGCACCACCGGACGACCGCCGCGGACGTCCTCGATCAGGATGTGCAGGTCGTCCACGACGGGACCGAAGTCGGCGATCAGCGCCGGCTCTCCGTCCGAGCGCCCGTGCCCCGCGTGGTCGAGGCCGTGGACGCAGGCCCCATGCTGCACGAAGGCCTCCGCCACGTGGTCGTAGCGGCCGATGTGCTCGCCATACCCGTGCGCGATGACGACCACGTGGCCCGGGTCGAGACCGTCCCACGAGCGGACGTACAGCGACCCGGCGTGCCCGTCCAGCGCTCGCTCCCTCACGATCGCAGCGTAGTCCTTAGAGGTCGCGCCGAGCGAACCCGAAGCGGGCGAGCGCCGCCACCACCGCCAGGTACGCGACCGCCCACGGCCACAGGAGGGCGCCGCCCTCCTGGGCGCCGCCGAACGGCCCGAGCTCCACCACGACGCCGGTGATCCCGCTGGTCTCGGTCGTCAGGCCGTGCAGCCCGGCCTGGTACAGCGCCTCGAAGGGCAGCGCCCAGGACGTGACCTCGGCCACCGTCTTCAGCGTGTCCGCGTCCAGCGCCTCGCCGATCTGCCCGAGCAGGCCGGCGGCCAGGCCGGCGCCGAAGAGCATGAAGACGGCGATCCCGTTCGCGGTGGCGGACAGCCAGACCGAGCCGAGCAGGGACAGGCCCGCGATGATCACGACGCCCCCCGCCAGCCCGAGCGCCGGCCCGAGCGCCTCGTCGGGCCACCAGCCCCCGGTCGCACCGGTGATGAGAAGCGCGGCCCCGTACATGGCGAGCACGTAGGCCACGCACACCGAGGCGGCCGCGGCGAAGCGCCCGGCGAGCACCGTCGTCCGCCCGACCGGGCGGACGACCAGTGGCTGGAGCAGCCCCCGGTCGGCGTCGCCGCGCACGCCGTTGAGGGTGAGGAAGGCCGCCAGCACCGCCCCGAGGAACAGCGTCGTGAACATCGCGAGCCCGAGCAGGGTCGAGCCCACCAGCACCTTCTCGTCGAAGGCCGCCTGGCCCGTGAGCAGCTGGGCCTCGTCGAACGCGGAGTCGGTCCCGAGCCCGTAGAGGCCGAGGAACACGACGGACAGCACGAGCACGACGACGAAGACGCGCCGCCGAACGCACTCGCGCAGCGTGTACCCGGCGATGATCAGCGTTCCGGTCATCCTCCGAGGACCTCCAGGTACGCGTCCTCGAGGGTCGACTCGAGCAGCCGCACGCCGTAGACCGAGGCGCCGGACCCGACCACGCCGGCCACGATCTCCGGCACCTCTTCGCGGGTGGCGTCGGGGTAGGACCGAACTCCGGTCTCCGTCTCCACCTCGAGGCCGCGCGGCCGGGTCAGGTCGCTCGGTGCGCCCTCGGCCACGATCAGTCCCGCGCTCAGGATGGCCACCCGGTCGCAGACCAGCTCGACCTCGCTCAGCAGGTGCGAGTTCAGCAGGACCGCGACCCCGCGGCTGCGCAGCTCGCGCAGGAGGTCGCGGACGACTCGGCGGCCGATCGGATCCAGCGCGCTCGTGGGCTCGTCGAGCAGCAGGAGGCTCGGCGCTCCCACGAGCGCCTGGGCGATGCCCAGACGCTGCTGCATGCCCTTCGACATCGCGCCCACGCGAACGTCGGCCGCGTCCTCGAGGCCGACGAGGCTGAGCAGCTCCGCCCGCTCCTTCGCCCCTCCGTCCGATTCCGCGAGGCGCTGGTGGAGACGTACGAGCTCGTCGGCGGTCAGCCAGTCTGGAAAGCGGAACAGCTCGGCGAGATAGCCGATCGCCGCACGGGCCTCGGCCGACCCGGCCGGCGCTCCCCCCACCTCGGCGCTGCCGGCCCCGGCCCGGACGAGCCCGCACGCGATCTTCGTGAGTGTCGACTTCCCCGCCCCGTTCGGGCCCAGCAGCCCGATCAGCTCACCGGGCTCGACCCGCAGGTCCACGCCGCCGAGCGCGAG
Source organism: Thermoleophilaceae bacterium (assembly GCA_016929195.1). GTDB lineage: Bacteria > Actinomycetota > Thermoleophilia > Solirubrobacterales > Thermoleophilaceae > JACVRW01. Next base: position 68,173 of record JAFGJG010000020.1, on the reverse strand, counting down.
CTTGCCGCCATAGCGCTTCTCGAGTCCCTGGCAGGCGAAGGCGGGCGGCACGCGCGGGAGTGTAGGAAGCGGCTCCGCCGGGCCTGACATGCTCCGCCGTCGGTGGACGCCGCGGAGCTCGCCCGGACACAGGTCGCCGCGGTCCGCGACGACCCCGCGGCGCGCCTCGCGCTGGCCGCATCCACCTACGGAGGCCCGACCGGCCGGGCCCCCCGCCACCTGCCGTTCCGGCGGGCCGCGATCTCGTTCATGCGGTGGGAGGTCGAGCGGGGGCTGTTGAACGCCCCCGATGCCGACCCGCCCGGCAGCCCCTGGTGGCGGGCGCTGAACGAGCGGCTCCTGAGCGACGGCTGCGAGGTCGTCGCCCGCACCGCCGGGTATGCGGGGCAGCCCTCCTCTTCGACCATCACGTCCTGGAGCGCATTCGTTGCCGAGCCGACCGCGCGCAACTGGTACCGGGCCCACAACGGCAGCATCGTCGCCGCCTACCTCGATAACGGCGGCCTCGCCGAGGCCGAGAGCAGGACGGAGCGGTTCTTCATGAACGTCGTCCTGCTGCGCGTGCTCTACGCGCACGCTCTCGTCGCGGCCCCCCGCCTCGCGCTGGGGCGGCTGGCGCCGCTCGGGCGCGTGCTGGGGGATCCGCGCCTCGGCATGGCCGGGATCTTCCTCTCGCTCGGGAGGGTGCTGCCGGACCGATACCCGATCTCCGACGCGGTCGAGAACTACGTGCGCACCGAGAACGGGTTTGGCCGGGCCCTCGACTACGCCGTGATCCGGCCGCGCCTGGACGCTCTGTATGAATGGTCCGCGACGGAGCTCGAGAGCCCCGGTCTGGTGGATCTGATCCATGGTGGGAGACCGGCCTACGCCTGGCCCGCACAGCAGTGGCAGGTCTGGGACGCCACCGCCCTGACGCCCCTGGCGCGGGCGCTCGCCGCGACGACGCGACCCCCGCGCTGAGCCTTTCCGGAGTCCGGGGGCTAGGGGTGGGAGGGCTCTCGCCAGACGGCAGTCGGGCCCGACTGCCGTAGCTGGACCTCGAAACACCGGCGCCGATCCGCCGGCCTACCCGCTCGATCTCCTCCATGCCGCGCCCGGTTCACACCCGGCGCGAGGGCTGCAAACCAAGGCCGAGGTTCCTTGTTCTTCTTGGCAGAATCCGGTACGACGCGCCGGTGGGAGACCTTCACGGCCGCCGAGAGGACGCTGATTGCACGCGGCGAATCGGGCGGCATTCAGGACATCGGACTGACGTGCCGGGCGGGACGAAGCCGAGTCCTCCAATACGCGGAGAGCCTCTCGAGTCCCTGCGGTACCGAAAGCTTCTCTAGAGAGGCTTACGGAAGAGTCCCCGGGTCCGCCGCCGTCCGACAGAAGCACGCTACCCGCTGCCCCGCGAGGCAATCAGCCAACTCGGCCTGGAGCCAGCCCCGACTGTCGGCCGGGGTCAGCCGCGCTTTCGCGAACCCCTCCGCGCCGCGGCCTTGCGCTTGGCGGTCTTGGCCTTTCGAGTGCGGGCGGCCTTGCGGCCGGCTGCCTTGCGGTCGCCTCGCCCGACATGCCCGCGCAGTTCGGCGACGGTCGCCTCGAGGCGATCCACGGCCTCACGCAGGCCCTTCGGCGCCCGCTTCCCATCTTTCGCGTGCGCCCGTAGCTGGGTCAGCTCCTTGGCGACGCGCTTGCGGACACCGGCGGCGCGCATCTGCTTGTACTCCTTGTTGCTCCCCTTGGCCTTGGCCATCCAGATCCTCCTCCTCGCAACTGGGCTAATGGCTGCCGTACCGCACCCGATCGAGCATCGCCTGAGCGTGCAGCGCTCGGTCTGACTCATCGTCGGCGATGGCGGCGTCGAGCTCTCCGCGGTACGCCTCCCAGCGCGCGGTGTCCTCGGGGTCCAGGTCCGGGGGCATCTGGACGCGCGCTGCGCTCACTGGCGGGGGTTCGGCTTCCTCCCAGCCGGGTCCTCGTCTCATGCTTTCGGCCCTCCTCCAGACCGGCGCTTGGCTCTACGCGTGCGCCATTACCCGGGACGCGGCGCCGAAAGCACGGGCGCCATGCGGCGGACCCGTCAGGAGAGCGGGCGGTCGAGGACGAAGAACTCGACCGTGTGCTCGGGGTTGAAGACGATCTGGCTGTGGTAGGCAAGCACCTGTCGGCCCGTGATGCGCTCGATGCTCTCGGTCGTGGCGTCTGCCATCGCCTCCTGGAAGCGAAGGCGGTACTGGCGGACCAACAGCTCCTCCCCCTTCTCGATCAGGGTCAGCTCGTTGCGGGTGAGGCCGCCCTTCATGACGCAGAAGACGTACTGATCGTTGATGTAGGTCTTCGCCTCGGTCGGCCCCTTCCCGTAGAACTCCTTCTTCAGGCCGACCATCGCGTTCGAGATCTCCTGGCGAACTGAGTGGGCCCGCTCCATCGTCACCCCGGCGCTCCAGTCGGGCTCCGTGAGGCGATCGGCCTCACGCGCGGTCTCCTCGTCGGGGAACGGCATGGGCCGGGATTCTAGGCGGGCGCGCCGAGCTGCTGTTTAGGCGATGCGGCCTCGGGCAGCCCGTGAGCCGACCTGTCGTCTCACCCCTAGGAGCTTCGATGATCCTGCGTATCGACCGCCTGCAAACGGAGATGCCGCCGCCGTCCGATCCGGACCCCGCCGGCGCCGCCGTCGTCCAGGAGCTGCTGGGTGGGAAGTTCGGCGAGATGTCGACCTTCATGAACTACACGTTCCAGTCGTTCAACTTCCGGGCGCGCCAGGGCGCTCGCCCGTTCTATGACCTGGTGGCGAACATCGCCGCGGAGGAGTTCGGCCACATCGAGCTCGTCTCGACGGCCATCAACACGATGCTCACCGGCGCCGGCGAGAAGGGCAAGCTGCCGAGCCCGGACGAGCTGCTGAACCCCCAGCAGATCATCGGCGGCGGCGCGGCGACGCTCGTGCAGGACTCGAACGGCAAGCCGTGGAACGGCGACTACGTGACCTCCACCGGCGATCTCGTGGAGGACCTGACCCACAACTTCTTCCTCGAGACCGGCGCGCGCAACAACAAGCTGAAGGTCTACGAGATGGTCGACCACCCGGCGGCCCGTGCGCTCACCGGCTACCTCCTGGTGCGCGGAGGAGTCCATCAGGTCGCGTACGCGCGCGCAGTTGAGAACCTGACCGGCGCGGACCTCTCGAAGATGTTCCCGTCGCCCCGGATCCCCACGGACAAGATTCCGGAGTGCCGGCCGCACATCGAGAAGGGCGAGCACACGAAGCTCTACCGCTTCTCACGCAGCGACTACCTCGAGCTCGCGGCCGTCTTCAACGGCAAGCACCCCGAGACCGGCGACGAGCTTCAGGTCGTGGACGAGCCGCCCGAGGGCTTCCCACCCTTCGACCTGCCGGCACAGGAGGGCGTCTTCGCCCCCGACTATGCGCCCGAGGAGATCGCCGAGATCGCGAAGCGGCTCCGCAAGGAGGCGGGCATGCCCGACGAGCCCACCGGGGTCGTCGTGAACGACGGCAACGGCGTCGTCGAGAAGGTGAAGGACGCCGTGAGCTGACGCTCCGGACACAGGTTTGAACCGCTATCCGGGGGGGCAACAGGCCCGCGAGGTTGTTCCCCCGGATAGCCATGCCGGGGGCGCACCTGCCCAACGGAGAGACATGTCCGCGGACATCCGGCCGCCCAGTGGACCTCTGCAGTCGACAGCGGAGCTCCACCCATGGCAGTTGCACCCTCCCGTCCCTCCCAGCGCGCACGTCCACAGCGCGCGGAACTCGAGCACGCCCTCCTCCAGCGCTACCACCGTGACGGCGACCTTGCGGCCCGTGAGGAGCTGGTCGCCAGGCTGCTCCCGTTCGCGCGCAGCCTCGCCGCCCGCTACAGCTACACGAGCGAGTCCCTCGACGACCTCACACAGGTCGCCTCGCTGGCCCTGCTCAAGGCGATCGACCGCTTCGACCCTGACCGCGGCGTCAGGTTCACGAGCTTCGCGGCGCCCACGATCCTCGGTGAGCTCAAGCGCCACTTCCGAGATGCCGGCTGGGCTGTGCACGTGAGCCGCGGCCTTCAGGAGCTGAGCCTGGTGATCGCCCAGAAGCGCGAGACGCTCGCAAAGGAGCTCGGTCGCTCGCCCAACATCCGCGAGCTCGCCCAGGCCGCCGGATGCAGCGTCGAGAACGCGATCGAGGCGTCCCAGGTGACGGCGTCCGCGCACGAGGCCCGTTCCCTCGACGTTCCCGTCACCACCGAGGACGGCGAGGGCGCCACGCTCGGAGAGCGCCTCGGCGCCGAGGACGCCGCGTACGAGCTCGTGGAGACACGCGAGACCATCGCGCACGTCTGGGGCGGGCTCTCCGAGCTGGAGCGCCGGGTCGTCGCGCTGCGTCTGGGCGAGGGCATGACGCAGTCCGAGATCGCGGATCGGATCGGCTACTCGCAGATGCACGTCTCGCGGCTGCTCAGCCGCGTCATGGATCGGGTGCACGGCGAGGCGGCGGCCGCCTGAAGGCTCGGCGCTGCCCCGTCCGGCGCCTCCTCGCCCGGCCGGCGGGCGTGGGGCGTCAGCCGATGCGGATGAGCTTCTTGTTCACGAACTCGTCGGCGCCGAGCCTGCCCAGCTCGCGGCCGAACCCGGATCGCTTCGTGCCGCCGAACGGAAGCTCCGCGGAGTCGGCGCCGACGATGTTCACGTAGACCATCCCGGCGTCGATCTGGTCCGCCACGCGCTCCCCCTGCTCGGAGTCCGTCGTCATCACGTAGGAGCCGAGGCCGAACGGCGTGTCGTTGGCCAGCTTCACCGCCTCCTCCTCGGACGAGACGCGGTACACCTGCGCGACCGGGCCGAACAGCTCCTCGCGATAGGCGTCGTTGTCGGGCTCGATGTCGGTCAGGACGGTCGGCTCGAAGAAGTTGCCGTCGCGCTTGCCGCCGACGGCGACCTTCGCCCCCTGGTCGATCGCCCGCCTGACCTGGTCCTCGAGGCGGTCGGCCGCGGTCTTGGACGAGAGCGGCCCGATCTCGGTGTCCTCCGAAGTCGGGTCACCCGGCTTCGTCGCGGTCATCGCGGCACTGAACTTCTCGAGGAAGGGCTCGTACAGGTCGTCGACCACGATGAAGCGCTTGGCCGCGTTGCACGACTGGCCCGTGTTGTCGAGACGGGCGGCCACGGCGTCCTCGACCACCTTGTCCAGGTCGTCCGTGCCGAGCACGATGAACGGGTCGGAGCCGCCCATCTCCAGCACGACCTTCTTGAGGTTCCGGCCCGCGATCTCGGCGACCGCGGCCCCCGCGCGCTCCGAGCCCGTGACGGAGACGCCGCGGATCCGAGGATCGGCGATCACCCACTCGATCTGCTCGTTCGTCGCGTAGACGTTCTCGTACGCGCCCTCCGGGAAGCCGGCGTCGTCGAAGAGCTTCTGGATCGCCTCGGCGGACTCGGGGCACTGTGGCGCGTGCTTCAGCACGATCGTGTTCCCGATCACGTGGTTCGGGCCGGCGAGACGCGCCACCTGGTAGTACGGGAAGTTCCACGGCATGATCCCGAGCAGCACGCCCAGGGAGCTCCGGCGAACGACCGCCGACCCCTCCCCGCCCGCGAGCTCGATGGGCTCGTCGGCCATCAGCTCCTCGGCGTTGTCGGCATAGAAGCCGTAGATGTCGCCGCAGAAGTCGACCTCGCCGAGCGCCTGCTCGATCGGCTTGCCCATCTCCCGCACGATGATCTCGGCGAGCTCCTGACGCCGCTCGAGGTGCAGCTCGCCGACGCGCCGGACCAGCGCCGCGCGATCGGCCACGCTCGACGACGCGGCCCACTCGCGGTGAGCGGCGTCCGCGCGACCGATGGCCGCGCGCAGCTCGTCGTCGGTGATCTCCGGGTACTCCTTGACGGTCTCGCCGGTGGCCGGGTCGGTGACTGCGTAGCTGCTCATTGACTCCCCTCGTGCATGACTCGTGATGCGTGGAGCCTATGCGGCCGGGACGCTCTGCTCAACGCCCCCGCCAGCGACGTCTTGCCGGCGGCCGCGGCAGGCTCCCTGATCGCGGCAGCTGGGGTCGCGCCGGGGCGCTGGGCCGTAGGCTCCGGTCCCTCGTGCGGATGGGTGAGCAGAACCGACTCAGCTTCCGCATTCTCGGTCCGCTCGAGGTCCGACTGGGTGGGGCACGCGTCGAGATCGGAGGGCCCAGACAGCGGGGTCTTCTCGCGCTTCTCCTGCTCAATGCCAACCGGGTCGTGCCCGGAGACCGCCTGATCGACGAGCTTTGGGGCGGCGCCGATCGCCCGGATGCCCTGAAAGCGCTCCACGTTGCTGTCTCGCGTCTGCGGACAGCCATCGATCCGACCCGTCGCGGGGAGGAGATCCTCGTGACGAGGACGCCGGGCTACGTGCTGCGACTGGAGCCGGGTCAGCTCGATCTCGACGAGTTCGACGCACTGGTTGCCAAAGGGCGTGACCTGATCGCGTCAGGAACGCCGTCCGAAGCGTCCCGAACACTCGCGGAGGCACTTGCGCTCTGGCGCGGGGAACCGCTGGCGGACCTCACCTACGAGCCGTTCGTTCAAGCCGAGGCCGAGCAGCTCACCGAGCGGCGCCTGATTGCTCTCGAGTTGCGGACCGAGGCCGACCTTGCGCTCGGACGCCATGCCGACCTCGTCCCTGAGCTCGAGCGACTCGCGCGCGAGCAGCCGCTCCGCGACCGTGTGACGCGACAGCTGATGCTCGCCCTCTATCGGTCGGGGCGGCAGGCGGACGCCCTGCAGGTCTATCGCTCTCGGCGCTCGGCGCTCGTCGCCGAGCTCGGTCTCGAGCCGAGCAACGACCTCCGCCAACTCGAGCAGGCGGTGCTCATCCAAGACCCGTCGCTTGACTGGTCACGCCCGGGCGGCCTGAGCACGTCGGGGAGTGGACCGTCGAGCGAGGGAAGGCCGGGTAGGCGCTTGGTAGGACGCGCGTCCGAGCTGGCGGCATTGACCAGCGGCTTCGAGGCCGCGGTCGCCGGGCGCGGGTCGTTGTTCCTCGTCGGCGGGGAACCCGGAATCGGCAAGAGTCGGCTGGCGGAGGAGCTGGTCGCTCGGGTCCCATCGCAGGGCGGGCTCGTGCTGGTCGGCCGGTGCTGGGAGGCTGGAGGTGCCCCCGCCTACTGGCCGTGGGTGCAGGCGCTCCGCTCCTACCTTCACGGGGCCGACCCAGAGGTGCTCCGGGTTCAACTGGGTGAGAGAGCGAGCGATCTCGCACAGCTCCTGCCGGAGCTTCGGGAAGTGATCCCCAACCTCCCTGCGGCTGGCGCCGGCGACGCGGACGGGGCTCGCTTCCGGCTCTTCGACGCGGTGGCGGAGCTGCTTCGGGGGATCGCCTCGGTGCAGCCCGTCCTATTGGTGCTCGAGGACCTGCACGGAGCTGATGAGCCCTCGTTGCTGCTGCTCCAGTTCGTCGCCCGCGACATCGCTCGGAGCCGGCTGCTGGTCGTCGCGACCTACCGCGACCTCGACCCGTCGTTGGCGGAGCCGTTGGCCGGCTCCTTGGGAGAGCTGGCGCGTGAGGCCGTGACCCACAAGATCGACCTGGCCGGGCTCGCGGCTACGGAGGTGGGCGAGTTCATCGAGCTGGTATCGCCCACCGCGCCGGCAGCGGATTGGGCTCGCACGATTCATGCCGAGACCGCGGGGAACCCGCTGTTCGTGGCGGAGATGGTCCGGCTGCTCGCCGCTGAGCATCGTCTTGAGCGACCGCCCACCGGTCCGATCGCCATCCCCCAAACGGTGCGTGACGTGATCGGTCGTCGATTGCGCAGCCTGTCGCAGGAGTGCCGAGCCCTGCTTGAAGTCGCGTCGGTCCTCGGGCGCGAGTTCGATCTCGACGCGCTGGGGGCCGTCAGCGGTACCGGCCGCGACCAGATGCTGGTGCTCCTCGACGAGGCACTGGAGGTCCGGGTCGTCGCCGAGGTTCCCGGCGCGCCGGGGCGGATGCGTTTCGGCCATGCGCTGATCCGCGATGCGGCGTATCACGGCCTTCCCCGGCGGCGGCGAATCCAGCTTCACCGCGAGGTCGGTCAGGCTCTCGAGGAGCTCCACGCCGGCGACCTCGACCCGCGTCTGGCGGAGATTGCGCATCACTTCGGCGCCGCGGTGGCAGGAGGGGATTCCCAGAAGGCGGTTGAGTACGCGACGCGCGCGGCGGAGCGGGCCGCGCTTCTGTTGGCCTTCGAGGAAGCGGTGCGCCTCTATGAGGCGGCCCTGGAGGCGCTCGCAGCCGGGACGCAGCCCGATAGCCGGGCGCGACTCGAATTGCTCCTGAGCCTGGGCGATGCCCAGGGCAGGGCCGGGAGCCTTCAGGCGGCCAAGGGCACCTTCCTGACGGCGGCCCGCCAAGCGTCCGCCAGTGGCGCACCCGAGGCGCTCGCGCGAGCCGCGGTCGGATACGGCGGTCGGTTTCTCTGGCAGCGCTCGGTGAGCGACAGCCAGCTGGTCCCGCTCGTCGAGGAGGCGCTTCGAGCCATCGGCGAGGAGGACAGCATCCTGCGCGTCCAGTTGCTCTCCCGCCTCGCGGCGGCCCTGCGCGACGAGGCTTCACGCGCGCAGCGCGAGCCGATCTGCGAGGAGGCCATCGCGTGCGCCCGGCGGCTCGAGGACCCTGCCGCCCTCGCGTACGCGCTGGCCGCTGCCGAAGCGGCCTTGTTCAGTCCGCACACCGTGCACCGGCGCTACGCGGAGGGCAAGGAGATCCTCGTCTTGGCCGAGCAGATCGGGGACGGTGAGCGCCTGTTCGACGGGCACGAGCATCTCTATTGGTGCGCCTGGGAGCTCGGCGACCGACCGGAGCGCGACCGTCAGTTGGCGGCGATGGAGCGGGCGGCCGACCAGTTGCGACAGCCCTCACAGCTGTGGCTGCTCGGGCTCGCGCGCGGGGTCCTGGCACTCGACGAGGGGCGTTTGGACGAGGCCGAGTCGCTCGTCGAGAGCGCGGTCACCGTGGGCGAAGCGACACAAGGCTGGAACGCGAGGGTCGCTCACTTCTTCCAGAAGTTCATGCTCCGGCGTCTCCAAGGCCGCCTCGACCAGTTCGAGACAGAGACGCGAACGCCGGGCGAAGCGGTATCGGAGCCGCTCGCGTATGGCGCGGTCACGGCGTATCTGCACGCCGCGGCCGGCAGAAGCCGACAGGCGGCGAACAGCCTCGACGAGTTGTTGGCACACGGCCTGGCGGATTGGCACGTCGACGAGGAGTGGCTCTTCAGCGTCGCCCTCCTGGCCGAGACCTGCGCGACCGTTGGACACGATCAAGCGGCGGGGCCTCTGTACGACCTGCTGCTTCCCCACGAGCAGCTCAATGCGATAGCGGTAGGCGAGGCGTCGCTCGGATCGGTCGGGCGACCGCTGGGGCTTCTGGCCGAGCATCGAGGCGATCTCGACGTCGCCACCGGACACTACGAGACCGCTCTCGACATGAACGGCAGGATGGGATCGACGACGTGGCTTGTCGAGACTCAGAACGCCTACGCCCGGACGCTTTCCCGGCGCGCCGGCCGGGGTCGGTGAGGGCAGCACCAGGAACGACGAGCAAATCGTCGCCGCCCATCGCTGTGCTTCCGACGTCGTCCCTAGTCGGCCCACCAGTCGCGCCGGCCCTCCACGTCATCGCGCCGGGCTCCGCCGAGGCTGGGCGCTCCGAAGACGAGGATCTCGAGGCCGTCCGGCCCGGCCTCGTAGCCCCGCCACGTACCGGGCGGGACGCGCACGACGTCCCACTCCCTGAGCTCGACGATCTCGTCGTCGAGCTTCATCCGCCCGCTGCCCCGCACGACCACGTACACCTCCTCCTGCTGCCTGTGCGTGTGGCCGTACGGGAAGCGATAGCCGGGCGGGACGCGCTGGTAGCTCAGCCCGGACCGCTCGAGCTCCAGCGCGTCGGTCGCGAGCCGGAACTCCAGGTCCGGCGCGCCGTCGAAGTTCGACCCCACGTCGTCCAGATCGTCCCTCAGGTTCCTCAGGGTGTAGGGCACGCGATGAGTCTCGCAGCGTGACCCGGTCTGTAGGCACACCGATCAACCCACTCGAGGAGAACGGCATGACCGCCACGTACACCTTCGACGTCTTCTCCAGCCTCGACGGCTACGGCGCCGCCGGCGGCGACTGGACCGGCTACTGGGGCAAGCAGGGCCCGGAGCTGCTCGACCACCGCCTTGCCTCGTACGACGCGGAGCAGCGGATGGTCTTCGGGGCCAACACGTACCGGGCGTTCGCGCGGATGCTGGCCTCGAGCACCGCGGAGTCCGAGGTGCGCGACCCGTGGGTCACCCGGATGAGGAGCCTGCCGGCGACGGTGGTGTCGACGACCCTGGAGGAGCCCCTCGACTGGCCCGACGCGACCGTCGTGAGCGGGGATGCCGTCGACGTCGTCGCCCGGCTCAAGGAGGAGTCCGCGGTGCCGTTGCGCTCGCACGGCAGCCTGGCCATGAACCGGGCGCTGATGGCAGCCGGCCTCGTCGACCGCGTGCAGGTGACGCTCTTCCCCGTGATCACCGGCCAGACCGGGCTTGACCCGATCTTCCAGGGTGCGGCCGACTTCGACCTGGAGCTGCTCGAGAGCCGGACGCTCGACGGCAACACCCAGGAGCTCGTCTACCGGCCCGCCCTCCATTGACCTGGCCTCGCCGCCACGCCAAGCTGCGCTGATGACGCGCCTCCCGGCACTGCTCGCGTCCGCCGTCGCCGTGGCGACCTTGGCGGGCTGCGCGCCGACCTACAACTGGCTGGCCGGCTCCGGCGGGCCGACCCAGGAGGACGAGGCCGACGGCATCTCGGCGGACAGCGGCGGGCGCGTGATCGTGGCGGGCAAGTTCCTGCGCACCGCCACCTGGGGGACGCAGACCCGCACCGCTGCGGGTGGCGAGGACATGTTCGTGGCCCGCTACACGCCGGCCGGCGCGCTCATCTCGGTGGCCACGTACGGCGCCGGCGCGGACGATGCGATCTTCGACTCGACCACCGGCCCGTCCGACGCGACCTACCTGAGCGGCTGGTTCGGGCAGACGGTGAGCTTCGGCGCCTGCGCCGGATGCACCGCCGTCAGCGCCGGCGGGCACGACATGGCGCTGGTCAAGCAGGACGCGGCGGGATCCACCCAGTGGGTGCGCCGGCTCGGCGGCGCCGCCGAGGACGGCGGCAACGAGGTGGAGACCGACGCGGCCGGGAACGTCTACGTGCTCGCGCTCTCGAACGGTCCGTTCAGCGACGGCGCCGTCACCTGGGCGAACGACGGCGACATCGATTCGTTCGTCATCAAGTTCCGGCCCGACGGGACGCGCGTGTGGACGCGGAAGATCGGCGGCTCCGGCCGCCAGCGCGCCCGCGGGATCGAGACGACCGGCGGCGGTGCCGTGGTCGTGACCGGCGAGGCCTTCGGCGCCACGACGATCGGCTCCGACAGCTACTCGATCGCCGGCCGCGCCTTCGACGTCTGGACCGCCCGTCTCGACGGTGCGAGCGGAGCCGTGCTCGACTCCGCGGTGTACGGGACCGCGGGGGTGGAGGACGTCGGGCGCGGGATCGCCGGCGACGCCGGTGGCGACGCGTTCCTGTCCGGGACGTTCACGGGCACGATGTCATTCGGCGGCGGTGTGAGCGTCCAGGGCGACGGCGACGCGGCGGGCACCTTCGTGGCGCGGCTCGGCCCGGACGGTACCCCGCGCTGGGCCAACGCGATCACGAGCGCGAGCGCGATCCTGGGCGGCGAGAACGTCACCGACGCCGCGGGCAATCTCTACGTCACGGGCTCGTACACCGGCCCGACCAAGTTCTCGTCCACCGGCGGACCCGGGTCCACGCTGAGCGCCGGCGCCACCCGCGCCTTCATCGCGAAATACGACCCGGCGGGGCGGCTCCTATGGGTGTCGAGCCCGAGTCAGACCGACGTCCGGACCGTGGCCGGCGAGATCGCGCCGGCGCCCGGCGGGCGGCTGGTGATGGCGGGGGTGGTGTTCGGCACCGTCCAGTACCCGGGCACCGCGGCCTACTCCGCCTCGGAACCGGACAACAAGGACATGTTCGTGCTCAGCGTCAACACCGACTGACGGTGCCGGCTCAGGCCCAGCGCGACCTGGTGCCCCGAGGCCGCTCGCCTCGGGGGCGGGGCGGGAGCGCGGCGCTCTCCTTCGCCGTCATCTTCCTGATGGTGAGCGTGCCACGCTCGACCTGATCCCGGACGTCCGCCAGCTTCAATTGACGGCGCGCCTCGGCTCGTTCCCGCTGTGTCTTCACTAAGGCCTTCCTGGTTCCATCGGACCGAGAAAAATTCCCTCACCAATGAGAGTAGTCGACGCCAGAGGAGCGCGGACCCGAATGACCGCACCGGGACCGAGCGCGAGCCCGCTACCGTGGCCCTGTGAGCACCCAGCGAGTGCCCGGTGGAGTGGTCCACAAGCTGCCCACGGATCTGCGCGAGGCGCTGATCGCCAACACCACGGCACTCGAGGCATGGAAGGACATCACGCCCCTGGCTCGCAACGAGTTCATCTGCTGGGTCGAGGACGCCAAGCGGGAGCCGACCCGGGAGCGCCGCATTCGCCGGACCCAGGAGGAGCTCGAGGAGGGCCAGCGCCGACCCTGCTGCTGGCCGGGCTGCAGCCACCGCGAGCGCACGGGTCGCTAGCACGGCCGCCGCGGCCGCGTCAGTTCGCCTCGCCCGGCCGAGCCACTCGCGGGCGCTACCGCTTCAAGATGGCCGACTCGATGCGTTCGCGAAGCCAGTCGCGCGTTCGAGCCTCACCCCACCCGAAGCCATACGCCGCGAGCATGAACTGCTCGGCCCGGAAGTGGAAGAAGATGATGTTGGCGGCGTCCTCGTCCGACAGACCCTCAATCAGGTCGCCGGACTCGCGGATCTGCGCCACGATCTCGAGCAGGGCCTGGTGATGCCGGGTGTTCGCAGTCCCGAGGAACTCGGCCGCTACCGGGGAAGTGGCGGCCGCGTCGGTCACGATGCGGATGATGTCGCCGGATGTCTCGAAGATCTTCAGGTAGCCGTCGGCGAGCACCTGAAGCCTCTCCGCCCCCGTTCGGGCCATCGCGCAGGAGTCGATGATCTCGCGGACCAACGCGCCCGCAGTCCAGGCGTCCATCAGGCTTTCGAGCAGTCCCTGCTTGCCGCCGCATTGCGCATAGACGGTTGCAGGCGAGACACGCGCCCGTCGCGAGATCTCCTGAACGGTCGTGCTCGAGTAGCCCTTCTCGCCGAATAGCTCGCGCGCGGCAGCAACGACGGCGCGACGCGTTACCTCCGCGTACTCGTCACGCCGGCTCCGGAATTGATCATCGTTCGAGGCTTCGCTTGACATACATCTTCTCTACTCGCTAGAGTCTTGCTCTAGACAACATCTCTTGTCACTGGAGTTCAACTCTATCAATCCGGGTGAGCCATGTCATTCCTTGTCGATGACGAGCCGGATCTGTCCCGCTCTTGGGACCACTCCAAGGATTCCCCCTCGCCGGCGCCGGGTGGCCGGACCCTCACCGGCCGCTTGGAGCAGGCTTTGGCCGACCAGGTCAGGCGGCTACCCGATGACATCCGGATGCTGCTTCTCGTAGCTGCCGCCGACGAAGGAGGCGGGCTCGATGAAGTAGTCGAGGCCACGGCGGGCGTGCTCGGCCGGGAGCGGGTCGACGCTGCTGTTCCCGCCGCCGTCGAGGCGGGGCTGATCGACGTCGAGGACGGAAGAGTCCGGTTCAGCAATCCCCTGATGCGAGCCGCGGTCCAGAAATCGGCCGCCGCTGGGCGCCGGCAGGGCGCCCATGCAGCGCTCGCGAGCGTGCTCCAGGATCAGCGCGAGCGCCGCGCGTGGCATCGGGCCGCTTCGCTGACGAGTCCAGATGAGGCCGCTGCCGCCGACCTCGAAGCCGCAGCGGCCGCGGCCTCCCGGCGAGGCTCTCCGACCGCCGCGATCACCGCGCTTGAGGGGGCTGCCCAGGTCAGCCCCGATCCGGCGTCGCGCGCCGCACGACTCCTTCGTGCCGCGGAGCTCTCCTATGAGATCCACGGCGAGGGTTCGGTCGACCGCCTTCTCGCGCTCGCGGAACGGCTGCCGCTGGGACCGGACGGGCAGGCGCGTCTGTTATGGCTGCGCGGGCTGCTCGAAAAAGAGGCCGGCGCCGGAGGTCATCGCATCCCAGCCCTCATCCTCATGGCCGAGCACACTGTTCGCCGCGGCGAGCGCGACCTGGCGATCAACCTTCTCCTGTGCGCCGCCATGCACTGCTGGTGGTCGGACTCGGGATCGGACGTGCGCGACCGGATCGTGAGCATCGCGGACGGTCTCGGCGCGCAGGGACGAGACTCGCGCCTGCTGGCCATCCTCGCCTTCGCAGCCCCGATCGAGCGCGGTACGAAGGTGGTCACGTGGCTCCAGGGGGTCTCCGGCGAGCATGGTCACGCGGAGAGCGCCAGCTTCACATCGCTTGCGGCGGCCGCCGTCGGCGCATTCGAGATCGCCAAGGCCGCTGCTCGGCGCCGCGAACGGCGAGCTTCGCCTCCAGGGGCATCTCGGCGCGCTCAGCCGCAGGCTCGCCTTCCAGGCGATGAGTGCTGGGCAACTCGCGAACCTGCAGATGGCCGCAGCCGCCGCAGAGGAGGCGGAGCGGCTGGCCAGGGAAACCGAACAGCCCTTGATCGCGGCCGTGGCACAGACAGGCCAAGCGATCGCGGCCGCACTGCGCGGCGACACGCCCCGCGCGGAGGTGCTGATCGCCGCTGCCGAGGCGGTGGGCGCGCCGATCGGCGCCGCTGCGCTGCTCTGCGCCGCCCAGCACGCCCGCGGCATCGCCGCCCTGGCCGACGGGCGGCCGGCAGCCGCCCTCGAGCATCTGTGCCGGGTCCACGATCCCAGCGACCCAGCGCACCACTATTCGAGCCGCAGCTTCACCGCCGCTGACCTGGCGGAGGCCGCGTCGCGCAGTGGCCAGCATCAGGTCGCTCGCCCGATCGTCGCGGAGCTGGAAGGGCTCGCCACCCGTCTCCCGGTCCCCGGCCTACTGGCCAGCCTGCTCTACGCACGTGCCCTGCTCGCCGACGACGAACATGCCGAATCTCTGTTCGATGCCGCGCTGACTGAGGACATGAGGCGATGGCCGTTCCTGCGCGCCCGGATCCAGCTGGCCTACGGCGAGTGGTTGCGCCGCCGCCGCCGGCCTGCCGACTCGCGCGCCTTTCTCCGCTCCGCGCGCGAAGCCTTTCACGCACTCGGAACCTCTCCCTGGTCCGCGCTCGCCAGTCAGGAGCTGCGCGCATCGGGCGAGACCCTCCGGGTCCTGACCCCCGATGTTCGCGATCAGCTCACTCCGCAGGAGCTGCAGATCGCCCAGATGGCCGCCGAAGGGCTCAGCAACAAGGAGATCGGCCAACGGCTCTATCTGTCGCATCGGACTATCAGTTCGCACCTGCACCGGGTCTTTCCGAAGCTTGCGATCACGTCGCGATCCCAGCTCGACGCGGCTCTCCGGAACGGGACGGTCGCGGACGCAACGGATCCGTGACACGCATAGCCACCCCGGACCAGCGCCTGCGGGTCTTCGTGAGCTCCACGCTGCGTGAACTGGCCGCGGAGCGGGACGCCGTGCGCGCCGCGATCAAGCGTCTGCATCTCACGCCGGTGATGTTCGAGGCCGGCGCGCGAGCGCACCCGGCGCGCGACGTCTACCGGTCCTATCTCTCTCAGAGCCAGGTGTTCATCGGCGTCTACTGGCAGAGCTACGGGAACGTCCCGCCCGGGGAGGGGGTCTCGGCGCTGGAGGACGAATACCGCCGCGCCGGCAACCTGCCCAAGCTCGTCTACGTCAAGCATCCGGCCCCTCACCGCGAGCCGCGGCTCGGAGACATGCTCGCACGGGTTCGGGAGGACGGCCGCACCTCATACCAGCGGTTCGCGACGCCGGCCGAGCTGCGACGGCTGGTTGCCAACGACCTCGCCGTGCTGCTCAGCGAGAACTTCGAAGCCGCGGGCCGAGCTGTCACCGCACGCGAGCCGCCCGCGCCGGTCGCGGTTCCCGTGGCCATGACGCCTCTGGTGGGCCGCGACCGTGACATCGCCCGAGCACGCACCCTGCTCGTAGCCCAGGGGCGGCGCTTGGTCACGCTGATCGGCCCGGGAGGAGTCGGCAAGAGCCGCCTCGCCGCCGAGCTCGCCGTGCAGCTCAAGTCGGAGTTCGAGGACGGTGTCG
Source organism: Thermoleophilaceae bacterium (assembly GCA_016929195.1). Lineage (GTDB taxonomy): Bacteria > Actinomycetota > Thermoleophilia > Solirubrobacterales > Thermoleophilaceae > JACVRW01. Next base: position 51,979 of record JAFGJG010000020.1, on the reverse strand, counting down.
CGTTCGTGGACCTCACGGCGGTGACCGATCCCGAGCTCCTCGGCACCACCTTGGCGGGTGCGCTCGGCGTCCGGCGTCTCGCCACGGCGGATGCCGTCGATCTCGTGAAGGCATTCCTCCTCGAGCGCGACGTGCTGCTCGTGATGGACAACTTCGAACAGGTGGTCGAGGGGGCCCCGGTGCTCGCCGATGTGCTCGCCTCCACGGAGGCCGTGAGCGCCCTGGTGACGAGCCGGGCTCCACTGCACCTTCGCGGCGAGCACGTCCACGAAGTACAGCCCCTCCCCACGCCCGACCCCGCCGTCGAGACCACCACGGCCGCGGTCAATCGCTACGGCGCCGTGAAGCTGTTCGTCGAGCGGGCGCGCGCCGCAGACCCGCACTTCGAGCTCACCTCCGAGAACGCGGAGGCAGTGGCTGCCATCACCCGACGGCTCGACGGACTGCCTCTCGCCCTCGAGCTCGCCGCCGCGAGGATGCCCATGCTGACCGCTTCCGCACTACTCGCGCGGCTCGACTCCCGGCTGGGCCTCCTGACCGGCGGGGCAAAGGACCTGCCGGAGCGTCAGAGGACGCTTCGCGCCACGATCTCGTGGAGCTACGAGCAGCTGCGTCCTGATCAGCGGGGACTGTTCGACCGTCTCGGCGTGTTCGCGGGCGGATTCGACCTGGAAGCCGTGGCGGCGGTGTCAGATCTCGGCGACTCCGAGGCCCTCGACGCAGTGGGCGGCCTCGTCGACAGCAGTCTGCTTCGAAGGGACTGCGGCACCGCAGCGCCCCGCCTGGGCATGTTGGAGACGATCTCGGAGTACGCGGTCGAACGCCTTCGGCAGACGCCCGACTGGGACGAGGCGCACAACCGCCACGCGGTGCACTTCGCGCGTCTGGCCGAACAGGGAGGCGCGGACCTGAGGGGTCCGCGCCAACCCGCTGCGCTCAAGTGGTTCGAGACCGAGCACGACAACCTGCGCGCCGCCCTGTCGTGGCTCATCGAGCACTGTGAGAGCGAGCGTGCGGCACGGGCGACCGAAGGCCTGTGGCTCTTCTGGTGGTTGAACGGGCACGTCGAAGAGGCGATCCGATGGATGGATCAGCTGCTGACCACCGGCGGCTCGCTCCCGCCGGCACTGCGGGGGGCGGTGATCGCTCGGGCAGCCAAGCTCGTGTTCCAGCGCGACCGCGGCGGCGCGAGGGCGGGGAACCTGCTCGACCAGGGGGTGGCCCTGCTCGAGCACGGCGGGAGACCGGCAGACCTGGTGCTGATCCTCGCCGCGCAAGCCCAGCTGGCCTCACTGGAGGGCGACCATGCGCGCGCGGCGGAGCTGCTCGGCCGAGGACTGGAGAGCCTGGGCGGCGAAGACCTCCCGTGGGAGCGAGCGATGCTGCTCAATTTCCGAGGGCAGATCCCGTTCCTGGAGGGGCGGTACGCAGATGCCGTCGCGTTCTACTCCGCGGCGCTCGATGACGCACGGCGCGCCGGCGCGCCGCTGGCAGTCCTGCTCTCGAGCTACAACCTCGCCGTAGCGCACGAAGAGAACGGCGACGCCGCTTCTGCCACCCGGCTACTGGCCGACGGGCTCGCCCTGGCCGTTGCGAGCGGCTACGTCACGAGCACGGCTCACCTCCTCCGCGCGCTGGCGGTAGTCGCCGCGGAGCAGGACGACCCCGAGCGCGCGGGTTTCCTCGACGGCGCCGCCGAGCGGCTGCTCGGCGGCGCCGGTGGGAGCCTCTGGCCACGACTGCAGGCAATCGGCGCGGCCCCTCCGCTGCCCCCGCCGCACATGCCTGACGAGACGTTCCAGCAGGCCCGCACCGAGGGCCAGGCGATGGACCTGCCGCGCGTGGTCGATTACGCGCTCGGACGCGCCGACTGAGCCGGGTCAGTGCTTCTTGGATGCCGCCGGCTCACACCGCCTGCGGAACCACTACGGCTACCGCCGCCCGGATCGCGTCCACGACGGCCTCCGGGCGCGAGAGCGCGACGGAGTGGGAGCCATCCGTCTCGATCGTCGTGGCCTCGGCTCGCCTGGCCATGAAGCGCTGTGCGTCCGGGTGGATTGCATGATCCTCACCGCTCACGACGTACCAGGACGGGAGGCGCTTCCAAGCAGCGGCCGGAGAGACCTCCTCGAACACGGAGGCCACGACCGGGCGCTGCGACACCGCGCCGACCGAGGTCCTGTCCGCCGGAAGGTCGGCGCCGAAGACGTTCGGAAACTGCGCGGGCTCGATGGACAGCTCGACCTGCGGCTCGCCGCCCATGCCCGGCCGCGTGGCGGGCCGCAGGGCTGATCCGATTGCGGCCTCCGGGAACCGGGTGATGACGTCGAGCGGGCGCTCCCCGGCGTCGAGTGCAAACGCGGCGACGTAGACGAGTCCGACGACGTTGGAAGCACGGTCTGCGGCTTGGGTGATCACCACTCCGCCGTAGGAATGGCCGACAAGGATCACCGGGCCGTCGATCTCGCCTGCGACGCTCGCGATGTACGCGCCGTCGTGCTCGACCCCTCGAAGTGGATTCGCCGGCGCAGTGACGGGTATGTCCGCGCGCTGCAACTCGGCGATCACAGCCTCCCACGAGGAACCGTCGGCAAAGGCACCGTGCACGAGCACGACGCTGGCTTCGTTCTGCGAGTTCATTCGGTTGCTTCCTTCCTTCTGGTCGTGGACACCGGCGACGGTACGGTCGCGGCGCCAGCCGTCGCGACCGTCAGATGACGGTGTGGTCGCGGCAGCCGTGGCGACGGAGGCCGATGCCTGAGGAGCGACAACTCGACGTCACCTGACCGAAGCCGCGCGGTCGAGCGGGCCATACGTTCGGTCCGCCGCCCGATCCGCGGCGGCACACCCATCCACAGGAGGCTCCAATGTCCACCTTCCTCACCGCGCCGCGCGGCTCCACGCGCTTGTGGCTCTCCGGGGCGATCGCCGCCGCGGCTCTGCTGCTGACGCTCGCCGCCCCGGCGCCCGCGTCGGCCGCCCCGAGGCCCACGGTCGTGTTCGTACACGGTGCCTTTGCCGATTCCTCGGGCTGGCTGCCGGAGATGGGAGCGCTCAGGCGCAGGGGCTATCCGACCATCGCCTTCTCCAACCCCTTGCGCGGCGTGTCGTCCGACTCCGGCGACCTGCGCCTGTTCCTGTCGACGATTCGCGGCCCGATCGTGCTCGTCGGCCACTCGTACGGCGGGGCGGTGATCACGAACGCCGCGACGGGCAACCCGAACGTCAAGTCCCTCGTCTACATCGCCGCCTTCGCGCCCGAGGCTGGAGAGAACCTCGAGCAGCTGCAGGCGAAGGTGTCCGGCGGGATGGTCAGTCCGGCAACGCTCGACATCCGGCCCTACCTACTGCCGGACGGCAGGACCACCGCGCCCGAGGGGTTCATCAAGCCGTCCCTGTTCCGCGGGATCTTCGCTGCCGACCTTCCGCGCGCAAAGGCCGCGCTCCTGGCAGCGACGCAACGGCCCGTCGCTCTCTCCGTCCTCGGCGAGCCGTCGGGCGAGCCCGCCTGGAAGACGATCCCGTCGTGGTACATGGTCGCCGGCAAGGATCGGGCGATCGGCGCGGGCCTGGAGAAGTTCATGGCGAAGCGCATGGGCGCGAGGACCGTCGTGGCCAAGGGCGCCTCGCACGCCGTGCACGTGTCCAAGCCCCGGCAGGTCACGAAGCTGGTGCTCAAGGCCGTCAAGCGGTGACCCCCGTGCCCTGAGCTCGATTGATGGGTGGGCGACCTCGGTCGCTCACCCATCAGCGTGAGAACCGAGCGACCGAAGACGCCGCAGCGCGACGGTTCGCAGCCCTTGAGGGTGAGCGACGGGACTCGAACCCGCGACCGCCTGGACCACAACCAGGAGCTCTACCAACTGAGCTACGCCCACCAAGGTGGGCGGCCGTAGAGGCCGGCCGCCCGGGTCGAATCTAGCACCGGGCAGACCCCGGATATCATCGGCGGATGGCCGATCGCAAGCCCGTGATCCTCGCTGTCGACGACGATCCGGCGGCGCTCGCGATGGTCGAGGAGCACCTCCGGCGGCGCTACTCGAGCGACTACGAGATCGTGGTCCAGGCGTCGTGCAGCGCGGCGCTCGCGCATCTCGACGAGCTGCGCGGGAGCGAGACGCCGGTCGCGCTGGTGCTCGCGGCGCTCTGGACGTCCGGCCTGAACGGCGCTGAGCTGCTCGCCCGGGTCGGTGCGATCCACCCCCACTCGCGCCGCGCGCTCCTGATCGAGTGGGGGGCGTGGGGGCAGAGCAAGACCACCAAGGCGATCGTCGACTGCATGGGCCGCGGCGAGATCGACTACTACATCCCGAAGCCCTGGCGGAACCCGGACGAGCACTTCCACCGGGTCGTCACCGAGTTCCTCCTGGAGTGGACCCGCGCGCGCTCGAGCCTCCCGACCGAGATAGCGGTCATCGGCGAGCCGTGGCAGGCGCGCGTGCACGACCTGCGCAGCCTGCTCGCCCGCAACGGGATGGCGCACAGCTACCACCCCACCGACTCGGAGCGCGGCCGCGAGCTGCTCGAGGAGGCGGGGCACCCCGGCGAGCGCAGGCCGGTCGTCGTCTTCCTCGACGGTCGCTCGCTCGCCGACCCCACGAACGCGGAGCTGGCCGCCGGCTACGGCGTCAACACCGAGCTCGGCGACCCGGACGAGCTGTTCGACGTGATCGTCGTCGGCGCCGGCCCGGCGGGGCTCGCCGCATCGGTCTACGCGTCGTCGGAGGGCCTGTCGGTGCTGACCATCGAGAAGGAGTCGATCGGAGGGCAGGCCGGGTCGAGCTCGCTGATCCGCAACTACCTGGGCTTCCAGCGCGGCGTCGGCGGCGCGGACCTCGCCCAGCGCGCCTATCAGCAGGCCTGGGTGTTCGGGTCGCGCTTCCTGCTGATGTCCGAGGTCGCCTCGCTCCGGACGGAGCCGGACTGCCACGTGCTCACGCTCGTGGGCGGCGCCGAGGTCCATGGCCGCACGGTCGTGCTCGCCACCGGCGCCGCGTACCGGCGGCTCGGCATCCCCGCGCTCGAGGACCTGGTCGGGTCGGGCGTCTACTACGTGGGGTCGGGGCCGGAGGCCGCCGCGTCGGCCGGCGGCGACGTGTTCGTGCTCGGCGGCGGCAACTCGGCGGGCCAGGCCGCGATGCACCTCTCCCGCTACGCCCGCAAGGTGACGATCCTTGTGCGAGGGGAGACGCTCGCGGACAGCATGTCCCAGTACCTGCGCGGCCAGCTCGAGGCGACCGAGAACGTGGAGCTGCGGCGCTGCACCGAGGTGATCGACGGCGGCGGCGAGGCGCGGCTCGAGACCCTGACGCTGCGCGACCGGAAGACCGGCGAGACGGAGACCGTCCCCGCCCGCGCCCTGTTCGTCCTGATCGGCGCGCGGCCGAACAGCGACTGGCTGCCGGACTCGATCGCCCGCGACGACTACGGCTACGTGCCGACCGACGTCGACCTGTCGCCGGCCGACGGCTGGCCGCTCGAGCGCCAGCCGCGCGTGTGGGAGACCTCACTCCCCGGCGTCTTCGCGGTCGGCGACCTGAACCAGGCCTCGATCGCGCGCGTGGCCGCCGCAGTCGGCGACGGCTCGGCGGTCATCAAGCAGGTCCACGAGACGCTGCTCTCGTCCGACCGCGAGTCAGCCGCCTCCGGTCAGAGCTGACGTGAGGACCAGAGCACGCCGGCCAGCACCACGCTGATCAGCGCGACCACGAGCCCGACGATCCAGCCCTGGACGTCCGCCGAGACGAGGATCGCCCCGAGCAGGACGCCGAGGGCCACGATCCCGGCGGTCGCGACCAGCCGCATCAGGACCGACTCGGCCCTGAACCTGCGGCGGCCGCGCGCCGGGATCATCGTTCCGCGAGCTGTCCGCTCCTCGGCCATCTACGCCGTCCTCGCCCGCTTGGCGTCCTTCGGCTCGGAGCGCGGCTCGAGCTGGATCTCGCGCTCGGCTCCGGGCACGCCCTCCTTGATCTCGAGCGAGCGCTCGTGCTCGGCGTTCAGCTCGGCTCCGAGGAGGATGGCCACGTTCGTGAGCCACATCCAAACAAGGAAGACGATCACCCCGCCGAGGGCGCCGTAGGTCTTGTTGTAGGAACCGAAGTTCGCGACGTAGAACGCGAACGCCGCGGAGGCGAGCAGCCACACGACGATCGCCAGCAGGCTCCCCGGCGTGACCCACTTGAACCCGCGGAGCTTCGCGTTCGGCGCCGAGTAGTAGAGGACCGCGAACATGAACAGCACGACGATCGCGAGCACCGGCCACTTGGCGATGTCCCAGATCTGCACCGCCGCGTCGCCGACGCCCAGCGATTCGCCGACCTTCTGGGCCACCGGGCCTGTGACGACGAGGGCCACGAGCACCAGTGCCAGCATCAGGATCAGCACCAGCGTCACGAGCATCTGGAGCGGCCGCAGCTTGATGAACGAGCGGCCCTCCTCGACCTCGTAGATCGAGTTCGATGCGCGCATGAAGGCCCCGACGTATCCCGACGCGGTCCACAGCGCGGACGCGATGCCGACGATCAGCAGGATCCCGGCCGTGCCCGAGCTGCGGGTCAGCTCCTCGATCGGGCCCTTGAAGGTCTCCGCCGCCGAGGACGGCCCGATGGTCGTGACCACGTCGGTCAGCGAATCGGTCACGGTCTTCGGATCTCCGACGAGCCCGACGATCGAGACCAGCGCTATCAACGCCGGGAAGATCGACAGCACCGAGTAGTAGGTCAGCGCCGCGGCCCAGTCGGTGAGGTTGTCCTCCTGGAACTCCGTGACGGTCCGCTTGACCGTCTGGACCACGCCACCCTTGCGCGGGTGCGCCGGCCCCTCCGGCCGGCGCCCCATGCGCTTCTCGCTGTCCACCGTCTGCTCGCTCACGCCCGCGCGGCCTCTCCGGCCTTCTCCTGGGCGCTGTCCCGGACCTCCTCGGCCTTCTCGCGACCCGCCTCCTTGGCGGTCTCGGCAGCCTGGCTCGCCACTTCCTTCGCGCCCTCGATGGCCTCCTGGCCGGTCTCCCGGGCCTTCTCCTTGACCTGATCGGCGATCGGGCCGATGCGCTCGTTCTCCACCTTGGTGGCGGGCACGAGCATGCCGGCGATGAACCCCACCGCCACGCCTCCGATGGCCAGGCCGAGGGGGTTCTCCTTCGCGACGCCCGCAGCGTTGCGAGCGCCCTCCTTCACCTCGCCCGAGTCGGGTGTGGCGCCGGATACCTTCTCGCGGACGGAGTCGACCTTGCCGGAGATGGCCTCCTTGGCGCGGCCGGTCACGTCCGTCTTGTGCCCGAGGGCCTCGGCGGTGTCGCCCAGGCGCCCGCGCGTCTCCTCTATGTCCTGCCTGATCTGGCTCGGGTCTTGGCCCATTCCACATCCTCCTTAACGCTGTCCATGGCCTCTTCCGGCACCGGCGGAACGGCCTCTTGCACCTTGCTCTTGCCTTGCATCGCCAGGGCCCCGGCCACGGCGCCGTAGACGACGGCGACGATCAGCGCCGCCAGCCACGTGTCGGTCGCCGTGGCGAGCACGGCGATCACGGCCGTGGTCAGGGCCGCGAACGCGCCGATGCCGAACACCCCGGCACCGCCGAACATCCCGGCGCCCACCCCGGCCTGCTTGCCCTTGGCCTGGAGCTCCGCCTTCGCGAGCTCGACCTCCTGCTTGATCAGCGTCGTGCTCTGATCGGAGAGCTCCTTCAGAAGCTCTCCCGTGGGCCGGTCGCGGAGCGGGTTCTCCTGCGAGGCGGTCATCGTCCCGGGACGGCCGATGCCGTGGTCTCCACCGTGCCGCCGGCGCCGTTGCCGGCGCCTGCCGGAGGCCCGGGGAGCCGGGCCGGCTCCTGCTGCGAGCCCTGGCGATAGCGCTCGCCGCTCGACGCCTTCAACATCCGCGAGAGCGTGAAGCCGAGCGCGACTCCGCCGGCCACCACGGCCCATGGGTTGCGGCGGGCGTAGTCCTCGACGTCGCGCAGGATGTCCTCGCCACTCGCCCGCTCCAGGTAGCCGCCGAGCCGCTCCGCCCGGTCCGCGGCCTGCTCGGCCACGCGCGCCGGCTGATCCCTGCCCTGCGAGCGGAGCTGTTCCGCCACCGAGCGGGCGTCGCCGGCCGCCGAGCGCACCTGCTGCCCGGCCTGCGTGGAGCGCTCGTCCACCTGGCGCCGGACCTGCTCGCGCGCCTGGCCCATGCCCTCCTGCGCGCGATCGGCGACCTGCTGCGCCTTCTCCTGGACCTGCTCCTTCGCCTGCTCCTTCGTGTCCTGTCCCCCGGTCTCGCTCTGCGGCCGGGTTTCGACCGTCCCTTCCATGAATGCCTCCTCCGTTTTTCAGACTTGCGGTCTGTCTCGCCTGCCCGCCCTGGCGAGTGTCAATCCGTGAAGCGGGTAAGGGAGCGCTTATGTCGGACACCGTGTCTGAGCGATCGGGGGCATCTGTGTCAGGACGCGGCCCGCGCTCGGATCAGGAGGCGAACCGCGCCCTGATCCTGTCCGCGGCGGCGGCCCAGCTCGCCCGCGACGGGCGGATCAACATGCGCCGGCTGGCGGCCGAGGCCGGCGTGAGCCGCTCGACCCTCTACCGGCACTTCTCCACGCGCGAGGGACTCGAGGCCGAGCTGCGTGAGCAGGCCGCGGCGCTGGCCTCGCGCGAGGCGCGGATGGCCACGGCTGACGAGGACCGCCCACCGCTGGCCGTTGTCAGCGGGTTCGTCAAGCGGCTCGTCCTGCTCGGCGCCGAGCGCCGGCTGGGCCGGCTCGGACAGGAGGCGCTCGAGCAGGTGAGCGACGACTCGGCCAGGCTCGCCCTGCCGGTGCTCGACCGGGTCGCCACCGCGGCCGAGATCGCTCCGCGGCCGCCGCGCGAGTGGCTCGAGCAGGCGTCCAACCAGCTCGTGCACGCCTGCCTCGCGACGGGTGCCCGCGAGCCGACCGACCCGCCCGCCGCGGCGCGGGCGCTGTTCGACCGGCTGACGGAGCCCCTCGACCAGGGGATCATCGTGCTGGACGCCGACGGCGCGGTCCTCTCACTCAACCCGCGCGCGAGCGAGATGCTCGCACCGGCGGAGCCGGCCGTGGGTGAGCGCGTGTCCGAGCTCCCACTCCGGCTGCTCTACGAGGACGAGTCGCCGGCGCCCGTGGGCGCGCATCCGCTGGCGGCCTCCGTGCGGACGGGTGACGAGCAGAGCGCGGTGCGCGGGCACGTGCGCGGCGACGGGACGGTGGCGTGGATCGAGGGGTTCGCGCTCCCGCTGCGCGAGCCGCGGGGCGGGCTGCCCTACGGCTACCTCGGCGTCCTCTACGACGTGACCGCCCAGCGCGGATGGGAGCTCGAGCGCCTCCGGCCGCCGGGACGCCTCGGGCGCACCCGCCCCGTGCCGGTGGACATCGCCCGGATCCTCGACGAGATCCCCCCTCACCTCTTCCCGGAGCAGTTCGCCTCGGAGGCCCGGCGGATCGCGGGCGGCCCCGTGGCCCTCTACGTGCTCGACATCGACGGGACGCACCTGCTCCGGCTGTCCGGGCCGGACGACTTCCCGGAGCGGCTCGACGCGCCGCTCGCGCTCGGGCCCGAGCTGGCCGAGGACGGGGTGCCGGAGCTACGGGAGCGGATCGCCCGGGATCTCCCCGGCGCGTCGCTCGCCCCGATGTGGGTGCGCGGCCGGGCCGTGGGCATCCTGCTCGCGCTCGGCGCCGCCGAGGACACCCTCGCCGACGTCGCCCGCCACGGCGCGGCGGCCATGGAGCTCGCCGCCGGATACACGGACGTCTTCGACGCAGCCAGGAGGCGCAAGGAGACCGAGGCGGCGGCCGAGCTGCAGCAGAGCCTCCTGCCGCCGCGGATCGCCCGGGTCGGCGGCGGCGAGATCGCGGGCAGCGTGATGCCCGCCTACGAGGTGGGCGGCGACTGGTTCGACTACGTGGAGAACCGCGACGGCGCATGGCTGGCCGTTGCCGACGCCGTCGGCAGGGGCGCCACGGCGGCCGCTCTCGGAAGCATCGCGCTGGCGGCGCTCCGGGCGGCTCGCCGTAGCGACGCGACCCTCGAGGAAGCCGGCGCGAAGATGCATCAGGCGGTGTACGACGTCTCCCGGCCCGAGTTCTTCGTCACCGCCGTCGTGGCGCGCTGGAACGCGGTCTATTCGACGTTCAGCTGGATCAACTGCGGGCACCCTCCGCCGCTCGTGGTCGGTGTGGACGGATCCGTCGAGCAGCTGGGCACCGTCTCCTCGCTGCCGCTCGGCCTGTGGGAGCGGGAGCGCAGGTTCTCCCGCAGCCAGCGACGCCTGGAGGCGGGCGAGCGCCTGGTGCTCCACTCGGACGGCGTCAGCGCACGCCGCACCGCCGGGGGCCTGTTCGGAATCGACGGCATCCGCCGCGCGCTCGCGGCCGCTCGGGGCCCGTCCGCGACGGCGGCGGCCAGGTCGATCCAGGAGGCGGTGATGAGCGCCGCCGAGGACCCGCTTCAGGACGACGCCGTGGCCGTCGTATTGTCTCCCGCCTCGTGAGCGGCCCGCCCGACCTCCCGGGTGTCACCCATCGCGACGTGCGGCTGCGCGGGATCCGCCTTCACGTGGCGGAAGCCGGCGACGGGCCGCCCCTGCTCCTCCTGCACGGCTGGCCACAGCACTGGTGGTGCTGGCGCCGGGTCATCCCGCGGCTCGCGGAGCAGTACCGGGTGATCGCACCCGATCTCCGGGGCTGGGGCTGGTCGGACGCGCCCGCGGGCGACTACGCCAAGCGGACCTTCGCCGAGGACATGATCGGCCTGCTCGACCACGAGGAGATCTCCCGCGCGTCCGTGATCGGGCACGACTGGGGCGGCTACACGGCCTTCCTGATGGCCCTCGAGCGCCCCGAGCGGATCGAGCGGCTCGTGGCGCTGGACATCTCGCCGCCGTGGACCGGGCCGTTTCGGCCGAGGCGGCTCGCCGCGCCGGTGTTCGCCTCCTACCAGATGCTGTTGGCCACCCCGCGCCTGGGTGAGAGCGTGCTGCGGCGGAGGCGCTTCGTCCCGTCGATCATCCGCGCGGGAAGCGGGAGGGGAGCCGTCTGGAGCGACGCGGAGCTGGACGGCTACGCCAGGGTCCTGAGCGCTCCCGAGCGGGCCCGGGCGAGCTCCGCTTGCTATCGGACGTTCCTGCTGAAGGAGCTCCCGGCGCTGTCCCGCAGCGGCGACCGGCTCGAGGTGCCGACGCTCCTGCTGATGGGCGGGGAAAGCCCCCTGCGCCGGATCCTCGACCCTCAGCCCACGCGCAGCATGCAGGTCGAATACGTGCCGCGAGCCGGGCACTTCCTGCCGGAGGAGGCGCCCGGCGGCGTGCTTGCACGCGCGCTGCCGTTCCTCGCAGCGGCGACGCCCTAGAAGACCTCGTGGTCCTTCGCGGGGCTGATCTGGCCGAGCGTGCCCATCACGACCTCCCGCGCCGGCGTGCGATCGTCCACATGCCGAGCGCGGCGGTGGCGAGCACGAGCGCGGCGATCCCGACGATGATGGCGATTCCCCCGGCGATTCCGGGGTCCTCACCACGGCCTTCTGCGATCAACGTCAACGCGACTTCGAGCATGGTCTGGCGCTACCCGGGCACGCCGGTCGCAATCAGGTAGCGACGGCCGGGCCGGGGGCTAGCTTCCCCGGCGTGCTGACCGCCGCTCGGCGCCACCCCTCGGCGATCCTGCTGTTCGCGCAGCTCGGCGCCGTCCTCGTGTATCCGTTCCTCGAGGACAGCGACGCGGGGCGTGCGATCTTCAGCGCCCTCGGCATCGGCTTCCTGGCGCTGGTCGTGGTCGCGGTCCGCAGCTCGCCGGCGCTCACCCCGGTCGCGCTGCTGCTCGCCCTGCCGGCCACGGTCCTGCTGCTGATCCAGGCGACGGGCGATCACGAGTCGCTGCTCGGCTGGTCGTCCGCCCTCGAGGCCGCGCTCTACTTCTACGCGGCCTACGCGCTGGTCAGGTACATGCTCGCCGACCACGACATCACCACGGACGAGCTGTTCGCGGTCGGGGCCACGTTCACCCTGGTCGCCTGGGCGTTCGCGTACGTGTTCCAGGTCGTGCAGGCGGTCGAGCCGGGCAGCTTCACGGCAGCGGTGGACCCGCAGGAGAACCGGAGCTGGATGGAGCTGCTCTTCCTCAGCTTCACGACCCTCACCAGCACCGGGCTCAGCGACGTGGTGCCGGTGAAGGCCTTCGCACGCGCCGTCGTGATGATCGAGCAGCTCGCCGGGCTCGGCTACGTGGCGCTCGTCGTGTCGCGCCTCGTGGGCCTGATGGTGCTGGGCCGGCAGCGGCGCGCCGGTTAATCTGCCGTTCCCGCCATGGCCGAGATCCTCTACTACGCGATCCCGTTCTTCATCCTGCTGCTCGTGGTGGAGGCGCTCTCCTTCCGCCACACGCGCGAGGACCACGACGACCTGATCGGCTACGAGCCGAAGGACACGCGCACGAGCCTCCTGCTCGGCAGCGGCAACGTGGTCATCAACGTGGGCTGGAAGGTCGTGGTCGTGGCCGCCTACGCGCTGATCTACGAGCTCACGCCGCTGCGCCTGGACCCCGGTGACTGGTGGGTCTGGGTCCTCCTCTTCTTCGCGGACGACTTCTCCTACTACTGGTTCCACCGCGTCAGCCACGAGAGCCGCTTCTTCTGGGCGAGCCACGTGGTCCACCACTCGAGCCGGCACTACAACCTCTCGACCGCCCTTCGCCAGACCTGGGTGCCGATGACCTACTTCCCGTTCTGGCTCTGGATGCCGGCGGTCGGCTTCGAGCCGTGGATGGTGCTGCTCGCCCAGTCCTGGTCGCTGATCTACCAGTTCTGGATCCACACCGAGCGCGTGCGCCGGCTGCCCTGGTTCCTCGAGGCGGTGCTCAACACGCCGTCGCACCACCGCGTGCACCACGGCTCGAACCAGGTCTACCTCGACCGCAACTACGGTGGCATCCTGATCATCTGGGACCGGCTGTTCGGCACCTACGAGCCGGAGGGCGAGCGCGTTCGCTACGGCCTGACGAAGAACATCGACACGTTCAATCCCGTGCGCGCCGCGTTCCACGAGTACATCGCGATGTGGCACGACGTTCGCCGGGCCCGGCGCCTGCGCGACCGCCTCGGCGTGCTCTACCACGGGCCGGGCTGGGCCCCGCCCGGGGTCGAGAGCGAAGGCAGCCGGGGCTAGCGGCTCCCGGGCCCCTTGCCCTGACCTAGGATGCCCGCGTGCCGGGCACGCGCACAGCTCGCTGGACCTGTGTGGCCCTGCTGGCCGCGCTCGCGGCGGCGTCCCCCGCGGCGGCGCACGGGCCGAGCCCGGCGCGGTACGTGGACTGCTCGGCGCGCCATCCCGGCGACGGGACCCCCTGGCGCCCGTTCAACTCGCTCGCCCAGGCGAGCGCCGTGAGGCTCCGGCCCGGGTCGCGTCTCCTGCTCCGCCGCGGCACGAGCTGCACGGGCCTGCTCGCTCCCACCGGCTCGGGCAGCGCGTGGCGGCCGGCGGTGATCGGCGCTTACGGCCGCGGGCCGCTCCCGCACGTGGAGGGGGCCGCCGAGGACGCCGTCCTGCTGAAGGACATGAGCCACGTGACGCTGACCTCGCTCGAGCTCACCAACCGAGGCGAGGGCGAGGCGCGCCGGCGCGGCGTGCACGTTGTGGCCACGAGCGGCGTCGCCCAGGGCGTGACCTTGCGCGACCTCTGGATCCATGACGTGCAGGGCGACCTCGCGAAGGACGCGGGCGGCAGCGGCGGCATCCAGGTGGACGTGCTCGGCCCGGAGCCAACCCGCTTCGACGATCTCCTGATCGAGCGCAACCTGATCGCCGACGTGAGCCGCAGCGGGATCTTCGTCGTCGGGACGGCGGACGGGGACCGCCCGCGCGCGACCGAGCCCTGGCCCGCCGCGTCCACGCGCGTGCGCGTCCGCGCCAACCGGCTGCTCCGGCTCGGCGGCGACGGCATCGTGCCGCTCGGGACCGTCGGCGCCGTCGTGGAGCACAACGTGGTCAGCGAGGGCAACCTGCGCGGGCGCGCGCTCAGCGACCCGCGCGGGATGATCTGCAACGCCGGGATCTGGGCCTTCCACGCCAACGGCACCGTCATCCAGCGCAACGAGGTCTTCGCGATGCGCTTCAACGGCTGCGACGGATCCGGCTACGACGTGGACTACGACCAGGACGGCACGATCGTCCAGTACAACCTGAGCCACGACAACGAGGGCGGGTTCATCCTGTTCTGCACGGACGCGCAGCCGCGCACGGCGAAGGTGCGCTTCAACCTGAGCGTCGACGACCGGTTCGCGGCCAACCAGTCGCCCTGCTCGCTCCAGCCGGGGTCGACCTACGAGGGCGTGAGCCTCGTGAACAACACGTTCGTGGCGCCGTCCATCACCTGGGGCATCCTCGGAACCCCCACCGCCGGGCTCCTCAACCCCGCGCTGGAGGTGCGCAACAACCTCTTCCACGCGACCGCACCGCAGACGACGGCGCTGGGTTGTAGCGAACGGTGCTCGAACAACCTCTTCTCCGGGCTGCCGCCAGCCGGGGCGGCGGCCGTGAGCGCGGACCCGCTCTTCGCGGACCCGGGCAGGCGCGGCCGCGGGCTGCTCTACGTGGGCAGCGGCTTCCGGCTTCGCCCCGGCTCGCCCGCGATCGGCGCCGGCACGCCGGTCCCCGGGCTGCCGGCGTGGGACTACTTCGGCAGGCGCGTGACCTCGCCGCCGGCGATCGGCTTCTCTCAGCGCTAGCGCCCCTGGGCGGCAACCTCCGCCGGATTCACGGGATCGGTCCCCGGAAGGTGTGCGTTATTCGCACAGCCGGAGTGACGCCCCTGCCACGAGGAACAATCCTCCCGCGGGCAACCAAGGGGAGGCATCGTGAAGATGCTGATGGACAGGGGTACCGAGACGGTCCGCCTGCAGTGCGGAAGCTGCGGCGCCCACGCGCTCATGCAGAGCGTGGATTACTCTGAGCTTCTTGACCATGCTGACGGGCACATGCGGTGTGAGGTGTGCGGCGTCTGGGCGCAGTTCGAGCCCACGGCGCCGCCGAAGAGGGAGCGACGGGCGCTGACGCTCCGCTGATCCGCCCGACACCTCGCCACGCACATGAGCTTTCAGATGACGGCCTCCTCAACCCATGACTCCGGCCCGCTCGAGCAGGTCCCGATGCCATCCCTCTCGTCGGCGCCGGCCCGGGTGTTCGGCTTCAACCTCCGCGCGGGCCCCCTGGCGGCGGCCGAGGCGCGGCACGCCTTCCAGGCCGCCGAGGACACCCTGTCCGAGGACGAGCGTCAGCCGATGCTGCTGATGCTGACCGAGCTGGTCACGAACGCCGTCCGCCACGGCGAGGGCGCCGAGCGGCCGCGCGGAGTGGCGGTCAAGGTCGTGGAGTGCGACGCGGCCGTGGGCGCAGCGGTCACGAACCCCGGCGCCGGCTTCGAGTGGAACGGGCGGATGAGCGACGACCCGCTGGAGCCCGGCGGCTACGGCCTCCTGCTCGTGGACCGGATGGCGAGCCGCTGGGGCATCGACCGCTCGCCCGGCTCGACCACCGTCTGGTTCGAGCTGGACCGCGCGACGGCCTGAACGGCCGCGAAACCGGAATAGGGGGCCCATATGGCCCCCAATTCAGGTCTCGCGCTCTCTAGGGCACCGAGAGCGGCTCGACCGGCACCGTCTGCTCGGCCACGGCCTCGACCTCGTCGGCGGGCTCGCCCTCCTCGCGGGCGCAGACGACGCGAAAGGCGCCGGTCCCCAGCTCGGGGTTGGCGCGCACCGGCAGGCCGCGGATCGAGTCCCAGCCGAGGCGCTCGACCTCGAAGGGGTTCATCTCGATCGCGACGGCGGGCCACTCGCAGCCCTCGTTGTGCTGGTCGATGGCCTTCGAGATGGCCTCGAGGTTCTTGACCTCGGCGTCGCGGCTCACGTCCGGAGCGTAACGCTCAGCGCGCGGCCGGAGAGGCGAGCACCTTGGTGTAGTGCTCGACCGTCTCCACGAGCCCCTCGCGGAGCGCAACCTCGGGCTCCCAGCCCAGCAGCTGCTTCGCGCGGGTGATGTCCGGCTGGCGCACCTGCGGGTCGTCCACGGGCAGCGGCTCGAAGACCAGCTCGGAGCGCGACTCGGTGATCTCGATCACGAGCTCGGCCATCTCGAGGAGGCTCATCTCGTTTGGGTTGCCGATGTTCACCGGGTCGTGGACCTCCGACTCGTTCAGCGCCACGAGGCCGCGGATCAGGTCCTGGACGTAGCAGAAGCTGCGTGTCTGGGAACCGTCGCCGAAGACCGTCACCGGCTGGCCGGTGAGCGCCTGGCGGAGGAAGGTCGGCACGGCGCGCCCGTCGTTCGGGCGCATGCGCGGCCCGTAGGTGTTGAAGATCCGCGCGATGCACGTGTCCACGCCCTGCTGGCGCAGATAGGCCATCGTCAGCGCCTCGGCGTAGCGCTTCGCCTCGTCGTAGACGCCGCGCGGGCCGATCGGGTTCACGTTGCCCCAGTAGCTCTCCGGCTGCGGGTGGACGAGCGGGTCGCCGTACACCTCGCTGGTGGAGGCGATCAGGAAGCGCGCGCGGTGCTTCTTCGCCAGCCCGAGGGTGTTGTGCGTTCCGTAGGCGCCGACCTTCAGCGTGTGGAGCGGCAGCCGGGCGTAGTCGATGGGCGAGGCCGGCGAGGCCATGTGGTAGACGAAGTCGACGGGCTCGTCGATGTCGTAGTGGTCCGTGATGTCGAGCATCTCGAACCGGAAGCCGGGCTCGCGGATGTGCTTGATGTTGTTGAGCGAGCCGGTCTCGAGGTTGTCCACGCAGATGACGCGGTGGCCGCGCTCGAGGAGGTGGTCGCAGATGTGAGAGCCGAGGAAGCCGGCTCCGCCGGTGACGAGTGAGGTGGGCATCGCGCTCCAAGATAACGTCGGTCGGCGCGAGCCGCACCATTAGCCCCGAAATGCGCTGACTCAGCCCGCCTCTACCTCCAGATGGCGCACGGGCCGTCCGAATCGCTCGCGCGCGTCCTCGACGAGGCCCTCCTCCATCCAGTTGGCCTCTCCCTCCGGATGCGTGAACACGACGATCTCGTCGGCCTCGAAGGTCTGGAGCGCGTCCTGGATGGCGAGCAGCGGGTCGGCCTCGCCGGTGTCCCCGGCGGCGTCCACGCCCCCCTCGTCCATCCGCTCGACGGTCTCCTCCTGCACGGCCGCTGCACGCTCGATGGCCGGGTCCGGTGCATCGAGCAGCCAGCGGCCGCGGCTCTCGAGCGCCGGGGCCACGACGAGCACCTCGGCGTCGCCGGCGCCGTCGCCGATCGCGCTTCTCAGGGCATCCGCCGACACCGGCTCGGAAACGAGGGCAAGGATCTTCTTGGGCATCCCCCGTGCTTACCCGTGAGACCGCTCCTCACACGTCGCGGAGCGCCGGGTAGAGCGCCCTGAAGCGCTCGCGCCCCGCGCGATACGGCTCGACCCACTCCTCCACCGGCTCAACCACGCCCGTCGTGCCCTGGGCGGCGGCAACCGCCTCCCCCACGTCCGCCCAGACGCCCCCGGCCACCCCGCCCAGCAGCGCGGCGCCGAAGGCGGCCCCCTCGTCCACCGCGGTGCGCTCCAGCGGCAGCTCGAGCACCGAGGCGACGATTTGCAGCCAGAGGTCGCTCCGCGCCCCGCCGCCGGACACGCGCCCGGCCGTGGGGACGGCGCCCATCTCGATCAGGAGGTCGAGCGAGTCGCGCAGGCCGTAGGCCACACCCTCGAGCACGGCTCGAACGAGCGCGCCGCGATCGTGGCGCAGGGACAGCCCGGTGAACGATCCGCGCGCATCCGGGTCCGCGTGGGGCGTCCGCTCGCCGGACAGGTACGGCAGGAAGGTCAGCCCCTCCGCGCCCGGCGGCCACGCCTCGGCCTCGGCCACGAGCGTGCCGAAGTCCTCGCCCGGCGCGGCCACGTCGCGCAGCCACCGCAGCGAGCCGGCGGCCGACAGCATCACGCCCATCGCGTGCCAGGCGCCCGGCACCGCGTGGCAGAACGAGTGCACGCGCGCCTCGGGATCGGCGGCGAACTCGTCCAGCGCCACGAACACCACACCCGAGGTGCCGAGCACGACGGACGCGGGGCCGGGCCGGTCCACCCCCACCCCGAGCGCGCCGGCCGCCTGGTCGCCGGCGCCGGCCGCGACCGGCACCCCGGCGGCCGTCCTGCCGGACACCTCCGGGGACTCAAGGGACCGCGGCAGCCAGGCCGGGTCGAGCTCGAGCGCCTCCACCACCTCGTCCGACCAGCACCGCCGGGCGACGTCGAACAGCAGCGTGCCGCTGGCGTCGGCCACGTCGATGGCCCGCTCCCCCGTCAGCCGCAGCCGCACGTAGTCCTTCGGCAGCAGCATCGAGGCGATCCGGCCGTACAGCTCCGGCTCGTGCCTGCGCATCCAGAGCAGCTTCGGGGCGGTGAACCCGGTCAGGGCGCGGTTGCCCGTGCGGGCGATCAGCTCGGACAGGCCGATGCGCTCCTCGATCTCCGCGCACTCGGCCGCGGTGCGCTGGTCGTTCCAGAGGATCGCCGGCCGGAGGACCTCGTCGGCCGAGTCGAGGGCCACGAGGCCGTGCATCTGCCCCGACAGCCCGATCCCGGCCGGCTTGCCCGCGGCGCCCAGCTCCGCGAGGACCGCCTCGGCGGCGTCCCACCAGAGCGCCGGGTCCTGCTCGGCCCAGCCGGGCCGCGGCGTGTCGAATCCGTAGCCGCGCTCGGCGCGCGCGAGCACGGAGCCGTCGTCACCGAGGGCGATCCCCTTCAGCCCCGACGTGCCGACGTCGAGGCCGACCGTCGTCACGCGCCGAGCGCCGCGTACACGAGCTCGTAGGCGCGCACCGCGTCCTTCTCCCTCTGTGCCTCCTTGAGCGCCGGCTCGTCGATGCGAGCGGCCACGCCGTCGATGAAGTTCCACTGGAGGATCGAGCGCTTCACGGCGCCGACCTGGTCCTCCGTGTACGGGTAGAGGTCGAAGCCGAGCCGCTCACCGCCCGAGCCGTATCCCGCCCGCCGCAGCTCGAGCGCCAGCTCGACGGTCTCCATGAAGGCGGTGGCGCCGACCATGTTGTCGTCGTCGAAGGTGCCCCAGCCGGAGTTGGCGTGCTGATGCCCCAGGAGCCCCTCAGCATTGAGCAGCGCCGCGTACTCCGGCAGGTGCTCGCCGTTCATGATCAGGTGCTGCCAGTCCATGTTCACCTGCACGTTCGAGACTCCCTCGGCGCGCAGCTTGTGGATCACGTGCAGCGTCATCCCGATGTTCCGCATCAGGATCTTCATGGCCGGCTCCGAGTTCTTGTGCTCGAGGAGGAGCTTCACCCCGTGCCGGTCGCAGACCTCGGCGGCCTCCCCCACACCCTCGATCAGCCAGCGCCAGGAGTCCGCGTAGGGCGCCTGGAAGGGGTAGTTGTACCCCTCGATCCCGGGCCAGACGATGAAGTGGGCGCCGAGCGAGCCCGCGAACTCGGCGGCCTCGCGCGTGATGCGCCGCGCCTCCGCGCGCGTCGCCTCGTCCGGGGAGACGAGGCCGCCGCGCCCGAAGCGCGGGTCGAGGTGGAGGCCGCTCGCGATGCAGTAGACGTCGTGGTCGCCGAGCGCCGCGCGGACCTCCTCGAGGTTGTCCGGCGACAGCTCCTGCGGGTAGTGGAACTCATATCCGTCCATCAGCTCGCCGAGCCCCTCCACGGCACGGTGGACCTTCTCCGCCGTCGGCTCGTTGTGCTCCGGCTGATAGCCCACGGGCACGAAGCGGGTGACCATTGGGCCCAGGGCCCAGATGCCGAGGCTGGTCTTCATCGGCGGCTCCTCTCGATGGATAGGTTGTGACGGTGGAGACTCCCGGGGTAGGGCTGCTCGGCTACGCGTTCATGGGAAGGGCGCACGCGCACGCGCTCATCACCCTCGGCCACATGACGGGTCCGCCGCCGATCAGGCCGCGCCTGGTCTCCGTGGCGGGCCGCGACGAGGCGCGGCGCGCGGAGTTCGCCGTGCGCTTCGGCTTCGAGCGGGCCGTGGAGGGCTGGCAGGAGGTCGTGGACGACCCGGACGTGGAGATCGTCGAGAACCTGCTCCCGAACAACCTCCACGCTGAGCCGGTGATCGCCGCGGCACGCGCCGGCAAGCACGTGCTCTGCGAGAAGCCGCTCGCGCTCGACGCGGCCGAGGCGCGCGCGATGCTCGCGGCCGCCGAGGACGCGGGCGTCGTGCACATGTGCGCCTTCAACTACCGCTTCGTGCCGGCCGTGCGCCGCGCTCGCGACATGATCGAGGCCGGCGAGCTCGGCGACATCCATCACTTCCGTGGCGTCTACCGGCAGTCGTGGGGTGCGGACCCGTCGCGCGAGGGGGTCTGGCGCTTCGATGCCGCCCAGGCCGGCGGCGGCGCGCTCGGAGACCTCGCCACGCACGTGATCGACATGTCGCGCTACCTCGTGGGAGACGTCGAGTCCGTGGCCGCCGAGGTCGCCACCTTCGTGCCGGGCCGCACGGTCGACGACGCGGCCGCGGCCGCCGTCCGGTTCGCCGGCGGCGCCGTCGGCACGATCGAGGCGACGCGCTTCGCCACCGGGAACCTCAACCGCTTCACCTGGGAGGTGAACGGGTCGAAGGGCTCGCTCGCGTTCGACCTCGAGCGTCCCGCGGAGCTCGTGGTCGGCGGCACCCGCACGCTCGTGAACCCCGACGGCTGGTGGCCCCCCGGCCACGTGCTCGGCTGGGAGCACACCTTCGTCTTCGAGCTGCGCCGCTTCCTCGACGCGGTCGCCGGCCGCGGGAGCGTCGCACCGCACGGGGCGACGTTCGCGGACGGCGTGCGCGCCAGCGAGGTGGCCGACGCCATCGTCGTGTCCGCACGCGAGGGCCGGCGCGTGAGCCTCCCGGCCTGAGCGGCGCTCAGAGCGAGACCGCACGACCGCTGTCCGCCGCCTCGTAGAGCGCCGCGATCGTGCGCGCCTGGCCGACCGCGTCGTCGCGCCCGAAGGGGTGCTCGATCTCGCCCGCGCACGCGCGCGCGAAGTCCTCGAGCTCGCAGCCGTAGGGATCCGCCTCGGGCACCGCCACCGGCGTGGTCTCCCCGTCGGGATCGCTCACCGCGATCCCGGTGCGCCGCGAATGCCACGGGTCGTCCACGAACAGCGCGCCGCTCCCGCCCACCACCTCGAGCTCGTCGCGGAAGGCCAGGTCGAAGCCGCAGTCGAAGTGCGCGAGCGCCCCGCCGGGGAAGCGCATGGTGGCGACCATGCGCGCGTCAACATCGGCCCCGAGCGACTGGGCGGTCACCTCCTCCGGGTCCCCGAGGATGAAGCGGGCGCCGGAGACGCAGTAGCAGCCCACGTCCATCAGGGCGCCCCCGTCGAGGTCGGCCCGCCAGCGCACGTTCTCCTCGACCGGCAGCGGGAACGAGAACGCCGTGCGCACGAGGCGGATCTCGCCGAGGCCGGCGGCGAGCTCGCGCAGCTTGCGTGCCTGCGGCGTGTGCCGCCACATGAACGCCTCGGCGAGCACCTTGCCCGCCCTCTCCGCCGCGTCGAACGCGCGCTCCACCTCCGCGGGATGGCGCGACAGCGGCTTCTCGCAGAGCACGTGCTTGCCGGCCTCGAGCGCGCGCACGGACCACTCCACGTGCAGCGAGTTGGGGAGCGGGATGTAGACCGCGTCCACGCCGGGGTCGGCGAGCACCTCCTCGTAGGAGGACAGGGCGCGCGGCACGTTCAGCTCGCCGGCCTGCCTGCGGGCGTTGTTCGGGTCGCGCGAGCCGATCGCCACGACCTCGACGCTCTCCGCCTGGCGGGCCCCCGCGACGAGCTTCTCGTTGATGTCCGCCGTGCTCAGCAGCGCGAGCCGGAGGGTCATCCCCACGACCCTTCGTTCATCGGCCGGAACGACACCGTCATCATCCGCAGCCCCTTCGGGCGCGAGACGACGAACCACGCCACGTCCGCGACCTCCTCGGGGCTCATCATGCCCTCGAGCTCCGGCATCTCCGGCGTGCGCCCGGTGCCCATGGCGAACTCGGTGGCGATCCCGCCCGGGCAGAGGTTGGTCACGCGCACCCCCTTCTCGCGCATCTCGTGGTCGAGCGAGCGCGTGAAGCCGAGCTGCCCGAACTTCGACGCGTTGTAGACCGTCTCGCCGGGGAAGCCCCGGAGCCCGGCCACGGACGCCAGCGAGATGAAGTCGCCCTTCGACTCGATCAGGTGCGGCAGCGTGTAGCGGGCCGTGTAGAGCGTGCCCTTGAGGTTCACGTCGATCATCGCCTCGACCTCGTCGGGCGGGATGTCGAGGAAGGGGCCGTAGGACCCCACCCCGGCATTGGCGATCACGGCGTCGAGGCCGCCCAGCTCGCCGACCGCGGTCGCGACGGCGGACTCGACCTGGCCCGCGTCGCTCACGTCGCAGGTCAGGCCGAGGGCGCCCTCGAGCCCGAGATCGGTGCCGCTGCGCGAAGCGCACGCCACGCGCCAGCCCTCGCCGGCGAAGCGCCGGGCGATGGCAGCCCCGACGCCCTTGCTCGCCCCGGTGACGAAGAGCGCGGCTATAAGCGCCCGGCCTGCGTCTGGCGGCGGCGAGACACGGAATCCACCGTGACGGCGAGCAGCAGAACGCCGCCCGTGATCACGAACTTCTCGCCCGACCCCAGGCCGAGCAGGCCGAGGCCGTTGTCGATCGACGCGATCACGAGCGCGCCCAGCAGCGCGCTCTTGATGTGCCCGCGGCCGCCGAACAGCGAGGTGCCTCCGATGACCGCCGCGGCGATCGAGTAGAGCAGAATCGAGCCGCCGCCCGCGTTCGTGTCGACGGAGCGCAGGCGCGAGGCCAGGATGATGCCGCCCACCGCCGCCATCAGCGAGCAGATGGCAAACACGTAGATCCTGATCCGGTCGACGTTGATGCCCGCCCGGCGCGCCGCCTCGGCGTTGCCGCCGACGGCGTAGACGTAGCGGCCGAAGCGCGTCCGCCCGAGGATGAAGCTCCAGAACACGAGCAGCGCCGCGACCAGGACGCCCACGTACGGGATGCCGCGGTCCTGGTTCGCGACGTAGACCACGATGCCGAGGGCGATCGCCAGCGCGGCCACGCGCAGAGCCGGCAGCAGGTACGGCTCCTGCTCGAGCCCCGCCTTGCGGCGCACCCGGATCTCGTTGAGCTGGGTGCCCGCGTAGAGGGCCACGCAGACGAGCATCAACAGCCAGGCGGTGCCCTCGGAGAGGAACCCGTTGGCGAGGTCGATGATGAAGTCGTCCTGCAGGATCACGGTGCCGCGGCTGCCTATCAACAGCAGCACGACCCCGTTCCACGCGATCAAGCCTGCAAGCGTGACGACGAACGAGGGGATCCCGACCTTCGCGAACAGGATCCCGTGGAAGGCCCCGATCGCGGCCCCCGCGCCGAGGGCGGCGAGGATGGCGACGACCGTGGGCACCTCGTTGCCGTCGGGGATCAGCAGCACCGTCGCGATGACCCCGGCGACACCCGACACGTAGCCGACCGACAGGTCGATCTCCCCGAGCAGCAGCACGAAGACGATGCCCATGGCGATCGTCGTGTAGGCCGCCGACTGCACGATCAGGTTGACGAAGTTGCCCGCCGTCAGGAAGCGGTCGTTCTGCGTCTGGAAGACGATCGCGATGATGATCAGCCCGACGATGATCGGAAGCGAGCCGAGCTCGCCGGACTTGACGTCCGTCCACCAGCGGTTCGTGACGTCGCGCAGGCTGGCGCTCGGCGCCTTGGCTGCGCCGGCGGCGGCGCTCATGCCGTCACCTCGTGAGTCTCGGCCTGGCCGGGCACGTGCGAAAGCTTCCCGGCGGTGATCGCCTGGACGACCTCCTGCTGGTTGGTCTCGGTCCGCTTGAACTCGGCCACGTTCTGGCCGAGCCGGAGCACCGTGATCGAGTCGGCCACCTCGAAGATGTCGTGAAGGTTGTGAGAGATCAGGATCACGGCAAGGCCCTGCTCGCCGAGGCGCTTGACGAGCTCGAGCACCTGGCGCGTCTGCGCCACGCCGAGCGCGGCGGTGGGCTCGTCGAGGATGACGACCTTGGAGTTCCACATCACCGCCTTGGCCACGGCCACGGACTGGCGCTGACCGCCCGAGAGGCCCGCCACCTTCTGGCGGACCGATCGGATGGTCGTGACCGACAGGTCACCGAGGGTCTCGAGCGCGCGCGACTCCATGTCGATCTCGTCGAGCCGGTGGAGCGTGTCGAGCTCCTCACGGCCCAGGAACATGTTCTGGACCACGTCGAGGTTGTCCGCCAGCGCGAGATCCTGGTAGACGACCTCGATCCCCAGCCGAGAGGCGTCCTTCGGGCCGTGGATGTGCACGACCTCGCCCTCGAACAGGATCTCGCCGGCGTCGATGTGGTGGATGCCGGCGATGCTCTTCACGAGCACCGACTTGCCGGCGCCGTTGTCCCCCACCAGCGCCATGACCTCGCCCGCGTCGACGTGGAAGTCGACCTCGTGCAGGGCCACGACGGCCCCGAAGCGTTTGGAGACGCCTCTCAGCTCCAGGATCGGCGTATCGCTCACTGGCTCTCTTCCTCCCGGTTGAGTGGAGCCCGGGGCGCCACGCGGGCGCCCCGGGGACCACAGGTTCGGCCTAGAGGCCGAGCTTCTCGCAATTGGCTTCGACCTTCCCGGCGCAGATGTCTTCCTTCTTGGGGAAGTCGATCTCGCCGAGGTAGTCCTTGATGTTGTCCTTCGTGATCGCGATCGGATCCAGGAGCACGGACGGCACCTTCTGGGTCCCGTTGTCCACCGGGGTCGTGGTCGCGCTGGGCTTCTCGCCCTTGGCCAGTGCGATCGCCAGGTCGGCGGCCGCGTCGGCCTCCTTCTTCGTGGGCTTGTACACCGTCATGCACTGATCGCCGTTGACGATGTTCTGGATGCCCTCGAGCGTGGCGTCCTGGCCGGTGACCGGCACCTGCGCCAGCTTGCGCTGCTTGAGGGCCGAGATCGCCGCATTGCCCAGGCCGTCGTTCGCCGCGAGCACACCGTCGACCTTGTTGTCGTTGGCCTGCAGCATCTGCTCGAAGATGGTCAGAGCCTTCTGGTTGTCCCAGTCCGGCACCGACTGGTCGTCGATCTCCTTCCACTCACCCGAGTCGAACTTCGGGTTGATGACGGAGTCGTAACCGTTCTTGAACAGCGTCGCGTTGTTGTCGGTCGGGGATCCGTTCAGGACCGCGATCTGGGCGCCCTGCTTGTCGCCCACGCAGTCCACGAGGCCCTGCCCCTGGAGCTGACCGACCTTCTCGTTGTCGAACGAGACGTAGTAGTCGTTCGCGTCCGTGTCGAGCGTGAGGCGGTCATAGTCGATCACCTTCACGCCCTGGGCCTTGGCGTTCTCCTCGATCGCAGCGCCGGAGCCGGAGTCCAGGTTCACGAGCAGGAGCACCTTCGCCCCGTCCGTGATCGCCTGCTCCGCCTGCTGCTGCTGGGCGGACTTGTCTCCCTCGGCGTTGCTGATCGTGACATCGACGCCGGCGTCCTCGAACGCCTTCTGAAGCAGCGGCCGGTCGTATGTCTCCCAGCGCACCGACGACTTCGAGTCCGGCAGCAGCACCGCGACCTTGCCGACGTCGCCGCCGTCTCCGCCGCCACCACCGCTGTCACCGTCATCGTCGTCACCGCACCCGGCGGCGATCGACGCCATGGCAAGAGTCACGGCCGCAGCCGCGCTCCAGATCCGCTTCCTCCTCATCTGTCTCCCTTCTCCTCCGTAGGGTCCTTTGCACGGGAACTCAAGCCGCGCTCACCGTTCCCGCAATTCGCGCAGCCACTGCCTCTCCCGACTGGGCGATCGCCAGCGCCAGCGCGCCGAGCAGGTTCGCCCGCTCGCCGAGCTCGCCCGCGACGACGTCCAGGTTCTCCGTCGCCGCCGGAAGTGCGTACCTCTCGATGGACTCGCGCAGGGGATCGAGCAGCAGTTCGCCGGCCGCGCTCAAATCCCCGCCCACGACGACCATCTCGGGGTTGAAGAGGTTGCAGAGTCCCGCGACCGCACGGCCGACGGCGCGACCGGCGTCCGCGATCACACGGCGCGCGCCGGGGTCGCCCTCGCGGGCGATCTCGATCAATCGCTCCACGGTCAGGTCGCCGTGGCTCGAGCGCAGGAGCGCGAGCAGTGCCGGCCCGGACGCGAGCGTCTCCAGGCAGCCGCGGTTGCCGCAGCGGCAGATCAGGCCCTGCTCGTCCACGAGCACGTGACCGATCTCCCCGGCCGTGCCGCGGTGCCCGTGGTACGGGCGGCCGTCCACGATCAGCCCCGCGCCGATGCCGGAGGACATCTGGATGTACGCCGCCGAGCGGGCGTTGCGGCCGGCGCCGAGCGTGACCTCGGCGAGCGCGCCGAGGTTGGCGTCGTTGTCGAGATGCACCGGGATGCCGATCCGCCGCTGAAGCTCCGAGGCCGCGTCGACTCCCGTCCAGCCGGAGAGGATCGGGCTCTGGTGAAGCGCTCCGCGCGCATGGTCCACGGGTCCGGGCAGAGCCATGCCCGCGCCGAGCACCTGGCCCGGGCCCACGCCCGCCTCGTCCAGCACCTGGCCGACGAGGTCGGAGGCGTGCTCGATCGCCGCGGTGGCGTCCTGGTCCACGTCGAGGCGGACGCTCGCCTCCGCCAGCACGCTCCGGGCGAGGTCGCTGACCGCCACGCGAACCTTGTCGTGGTCGAAGTCGAGGCCCACGGCGGCGCCCGCGGAGGGGTCGAGCGTGAGCTGGGCGGCCGGCCGGCCCTGGCGGCCGTCGGGCGCCAGCTCGCTCTCGACGACGAAGCCGGCGCTCTGGAGCTCGCCGATCACCGAGGAGACGGTCGAGGCGGACAGGCCGGTCTGCCTCGCGATGTCGGCGCGGCTGGCGGGTCCGTCGTGGCGGAGGGCGTCCACTATGCGCAGTCGGTTGAGCTCACGCAGTGATCCGAGCGATCCGGTCATCGCCGGTGCGACCCTCTTCTATCCGACCCGGGTTTGTCAAGGGTCTGCAAAAAACAGAGCCTTAACATGGCCTGGTTTCTCCGAAGCTCCCAGAAACTCGGGGCGGTAGGTTCCCCTCCCGTGGCAACCGAGCAGAAGAGCGCGTTCGTCACCGGCGGCTCCGGCTTCATCGGGCGCCACCTCGTCCGCCGGCTCGTGGCGGACGGGTGGCGCGTGCGGGCGCTCGCGCGGTCACAGGCGTCCGCCGACGCGGTGGCGGACCTGGGCGCCGAGCCCGTGCGCGGCGACCTCGGCGACACCGGTGCGATGGCATCAGGCGCGGAGGGCTGCCAGGTCGCGTTCCACCTCGCCGCCCACCTCGGCCAGTGGGGCACGCCGGAGGAGTTCGAGCGCGGCAACGTGACCGGCACGCGCAACGCGCTCGCGGCCTGCGAGCAGGCCGGCGTGCGCCGTTTCGTGCACTGCGGCACCGAGGCGGCGCTGATGGCCGGCGAGCCGCTCGTGAACGTGGATGAGACGGCGCCGCGGCGGCCCGACTCGAAGGCGCTCTACTCGGCCACCAAGGCGCGCGCCGAGGAGGCCGTGATCGCGGCCAACCGCGAGGGCTTCGAGACGATCTCGGTGCGCCCGCGCTTCGTGTGGGGCGCCGACGACACGACCCTGCTCCCCAACATCCTCGCGATGGTGAAGGCGGGCCGCTTCGCGTGGGTCGACGGCGGCGGCCACCTCACCTCGATCACGCACGTGGACAACGTCGTGGAGGGGCTCCTGCTCGCCGCCGGGCGCGGCAGGCCGGGCGAGATCTACTTCGTGACCGACGGCGAGCCCGTGGTCTTCCGCGAGTTCCTCTCGGAGCTGATCTCGGCGAAGGGGGTTGAGCCCCCCACGCGCTCCGTGCCCGGCTGGGTCGCCCGTTTGGCCGCCCCGGCCGTCGAGGGGCTCTGGCGCGTGCTCCCGCTCAAGGGCGAGCCGCCCATGACCCGCTTCGCCTACTGGGTCTCCGCCCAGGAGTGCACGCTCGACATCTCGAAGGCGCGCCGCGAGCTGGGCTACGCGCCGGTGGTGTCGAAGGAGCAGGGCCTGGCGGAGCTGCGCGCGACGGCCTAGCCGGCGGCGGGCTTCGGCGGCGGGTCGAGCGCCATGATCGTCATCCATGCAGCCGCGGCGGCGATCACCGCCGCGGGCACGGCGTCGACTCCCGGGGTGCCCACGAGCAGCCCCCCGAAGAGCATCGAAGTCAGCAGCAGGCGCGCCTGCGCCGCCATCCCCGCCGCCGCGCCGATCGCGATCGCGAGCGTCGGTGACGCGTCGAACCAGACGACCGGGAGCGCGGCGATGCCGACGCCCAGGAACACGGCCGGGAAGATCGGGCCGCCGCGGAAGCCGCACGCGAGGCTCACGGCGTAGGCGATCGCCTTCGCGGCGATCAGGAGCAGGACGATCCCGGTGGACTCCTCCGCGATCACCGCCGGGATGGACTGCTGGCCCGAGAACAGGACGTCCTGCGAGTTGGCGCCGAGCCAGTCGGCCACCAGCGCGATCGCGCCGACCGCAAGGCCGCCGCCGAGCAGGGCCGCGGTCATGCCCATGCCGCGCTCGCGTTCGCGCACCCATTTGGCGAGCTTTCGGACGGCGAAGATCGTGACCGCGACGGTCACCCCCACCACGAGCGCCGCGATCAGGTCGAGCACCTGCTCGCCGTCGTAGACCGGGAGGTTCGGAACCGCCAGCCCCGGCGCGTCGAGACCGCCCCAGTCGCCGAAGCCGATGATGATCAGGTAGCCGACCGCCGCCGCGACGAATCCGGGGAGCATCGCGGGAAGCAGCGCCGCGCCGAGCCCCACGCCGGCCTCGAGCATCATCACGCCCGCGACGATCGGGCCGCCGAAGAGGGCCGAGATCGCGGAGAACGAGCCCGCCAGCCCGAGCACCCGCCCCTCGCGCTCGTCCAGGGTGACGATGCTCGTGACGGCGAGCGCCACGACGGACCCGAGCGCGATAACCGGGGCCTCCGGGCCGAGGACGATGCCGAAGCCCAGCGTTCCCGTGGCCGCCAGGAGGACGCCGGGGGCGTGTGACAGCGGCGTGGGGTCCGTGCTGAGGCCCGCGAGCGGGTCGTGCCCGCCGTCCCCGGGAAGCAGCCTGCGGGCGACGATCACGAGCGCGGCGCCCGCGACCGGCAGCCCCAGCAGGAGGTACCAGGGCGGCGAGGACTCGCCGAGCGCGTCCGGGAGGTCGGTCCAGAGCACGTGCTGGAGCTCGTGGATCAGGCCGAGGAACAGCGCTCCCGCGAGCGCCGCCGGGATGCCGACGAGCGCGCCGAGCGCGACCAGCCGCACGTAGGCCTTGCCGCCGGTCACCGTCGCGCTAGCGTGCCCGGCGTGATCGAGGCGGGACTGTGGGGCCTGCTCGGCGGGCTCGCCCTCCTGGCCGGGGCCGGCATCGCGCTCGTCGCGGACGTGCCCGGCCGCGTGGTCGGAGCCGTCATGGCGTTCGGGGCGGGCGTGCTGATCAGCGCTGCCTCCTTCGATCTCACGGCCGAGGCATTCCGCACGGGCGGCTCGGACGCCGCCGCGGGCGGGCTGGCCGCCGGAGCGCTGACCTTCTTCGCCGTCAGCCGCGTTGTCAAGGGCGGCGGCGCCGTGCCGATCGTCGTCGGCGCCGTCCTCGACGGGATACCCGAGTCGGCGGCCATCGGCCTCTCGGTCCTCGACCCCGGAGGGGTCAGCACGGCGGTGGTCGTGGCCGTGTTCGTCTCGAACATCCCCGAGTCGCTCTCGTCCTCGGCCGATCTGCGGAGCGAGCACAGCGCCGCCTGGATCCTCGTCCTGTGGTCGATCGTCGCGATCGTGTGCGCCCTGTCGGCCGCGATCGGCTACGTCGCGCTGGACGGAGCCGACGACGACCTGCTCGGCTTCGTGAACGCCTTCGCCGCGGGCGCGATCATCACGATGCTCGCGGACTCGATGATCCCCGAGGCGTTCGAGCACGAGAAGCGCAGCCTCGCCACGGGCCTGGTCGTCACGCTCGGCTTCGCCGTCGCGGCGCTGCTGAGCGCGAACGGCGGTTAGCCGTCTAGGGCGACACCGCCGCGCCGAGGGAGTTCGCACCCACCACCTTGGGCGCCCCCTCCTCGTAGAACGAGTCGAGCTCCACGATCTCGAAGCCGGCGCTTCTCAGCAGGTCCGGGACCCGCCGCGTCAGGTGGCAGCCCCCGAAGACGCGCTTCTGCACCGGCTCGAGGCGGTGCTGCCAGCGGCGCACCGACTCGTCGGGCGCCAGCCCGTGCTCCACGAAGCGCAGCGTGCCGCCGGGCTTCAGCACCCGGCGCAGCTCGGCCAGCGCGCGGTCCACGTCCGGGATCGTGCACATCGTCCACGTGGACAGCGCGGTGTCGAAGCTGTCGTCGGCGAACGGAAGCGACTGCCCGTCGAGGCCCGAGCGCTCCACCGGGACGGTCGCCGCCTCCAGGCGCTTCCGGGCCAGCTTCCAGCCCGTATCGGCCGGCTCCACGGCGGCGATCCGCGTCACGGCGGCGGGATAGTGCGGCACGTTCAGGCCCGAGCCGAAGCCGATCTCCACGACCTCGCCCGCGAGTCCCTCGCACACCCGCTGCCGCAGCGGCCGGGTGTTCTTCATGCCGCAGGCGACGTTCACGACACGTGGGAGCACATGATCGCCGTATAGGCCCATGCCGCGAATGTTAGGTTGCGACGCGTGGTGACCCCCGAGGAGATCGGCGGGATCACACTCTTCGCCGATCTCGACCTGGCCCAGTGCGAACAGCTGTCCCGCGTCGCGGCGGACGTGACGCTCGTGCCCGGCGAGTACGCCGCCCACGAGGGCGCTGAGCGAGCGCTCTTCGCGGTGCTCGAGGGCCGCATCGAGCCGGTGCGGCACGTCGACGGGATCGAGCGCGTCCTCGGCGAGCGGATGCCGGGCGACGTGTTCGGCGAGGTGCCGATCGCCCTCGGCACCGTGTTCCCCGTCGGCTTCCGTGCCTCGGAGCCCACGCGGGTCATGCGGATCGACCCGGCCGACTACCACGCGGTCGCCTCGGTGGTCCCCGAGGTCGCGCAGGAGGTCGGCCGCCTGGCCGCGCACCGGATGGGCGGAGCGCGCGGGCTCCAGGGGATCGCGGCCGACCCGCCGCCGCCGCGGGCGATCGTGCTGGGCAACCGCTGGGACCCGGCCTGCGCCGAGCTGAGGCACTTCCTCGACCGCAACCAGATCAGCTACAGGTGGCTCGAGCCGACCGCGCCCGACGCCGAGCTGAGCTGGGACGGGCCGCTGCCGGGCGAGGCGGACCTGCCGGCGGTCCGGATCGTCGACGGGAAGACCGTGATCCGGCCGCAGCTCCGGCGCGTCGCCGAGCTGCTCGGCCTCGGCACCGAGGCCGAGGCGGCCGAGTACGACGCGGTCATCGTGGGCGCCGGGCCGGCCGGGCTCGCGGCAGCCGTGTACGGCGCGTCGGAGGGTCTGCGCACGATCGTGGTCGAGCGCGAGGCGCCGGGCGGGCAGGCGGGCACCTCCGCGCGGATCGAGAACTACCTCGGCTTCCCCTCCGGCGTGTCCGGCGACGAGCTCGCCAGCCGCGCCCTCAACCAGGCGCGACGGCTGGGCGCCGAGATCCTCGTGACCCGCTCGATCGCAAGGATCGACGCCGCCACGCGCCAGCTGCACCTCGACGGCGGGGACGTGCTCCGCGCCAAGACCATCATCCTGGCCTGCGGCGTCTCCTGGCGGCGGCTCGAGATCGAGGGCTTCGACCGGCTGGCGGGCAAGGGCGTCTCGTACGGGGCGTCGCGCAGCGAGGCGCCGAACACACACGGCCTCGACGTCCACATCGTGGGCGCGGGCAACTCGGCCGGGCAGGCCGCGCTGTTCTTCTCGACGCACGCCCGCAGCGTCACGATCGTCTCGCGCGGGGACCGCCTCGAGAAGAGCATGTCGCGCTACCTGATCGACCAGCTCGCGGCGCGCGCGAACATCCACACGCGCCTCGGCTCCACGGTCACCGCGGTGCACGGAGAGCTCTCGCTCGAGGCGATCGACATCGACGAGTCGGGCACCGCGACACGGGTCGAGTCGGGCGGGCTGTTCATCTTCATCGGGGCGGACGCGCAGACCGAGTGGCTGCCGCCCGAGATCGCGCGCGACGAGCGCGGCTACGTCCTGACGGGGGCCGAGATGCGCGCGGGCGCCGACTGGACGCTCGAGCGCGACCCGTACCTGCTCGAGACGAGCGTGCCGGGGATCTTCGCCTGCGGCGACGTGCGGCTCGGCCCGGTGAAGCGCGTTGCAGCGGCAGTCGGCGAGGGCAGCATGGCCATCGCATTCGTCCACCAATTCATGAAAGAGGTGTGAGCATGTCGCACGAGCATCTGGCCCAAGAGCTCGACGACCTCGCCAAGAGCTACGGGAACCGGTTCCTCCTCGAGGGGGCCCCCGACGACCATCTGCCTGAACACGGCATGCGCTCCGTGGACGCCATGCGCCTGATCGGCGAGGAGCTGGTGCTCGACGGGATCCCGATGCGCAACCTCGCGACGTTCGTGACCACCTGGATGGAGCCCGAGGCGGCGCGCATCATCGCGGAGAACCTCCACCGCAACTTCATCGATCACGCCGAGTACCCGCAGACGGCGGAGATCGAGCAGCGCTGCATCCGGATGATCGCCGATCTCTTCAACGCCCCCGGCGAGACCACCGGGGCGCGCACCCAGGGGTCCTCGGAGGCGATCATGCTCGGGGCGCTGTCCCTGAAGTGGAAGTGGCGCGGGCGCCGAGAGCAGGCCGGCAAGGACCTGAGCCGTCCCAATCTCGTGTTCGGCGGGGACGTGCACGTCGTCTGGGAGAAGTTCTGCCGCTACTTCGACGTCGAGCCGCGGATCATCCCGCTCCAGCCCGACAAGTACACGATCGGCCCGGAGGACGTGGAGCCCCACGTCGACGAGAACACGATCGGCGTCGCCGCCGTGCTCGGCACCACCTTCACGGGCCACGCCGACGACATCGTCGGCATCAACGACCTGCTGCTCCGGCTCAAGGACGAGCAGGGCATGGACGTCCCGCTCCACGTGGACGCGGCGAGCGGCGGGTTCGTCTGGCCGTTCCTCTACCCCCACTCCGAGTGGGACTTCCGGCTCGAGCAGGTGCGCTCGATCAACGTGTCCGGCCACAAGTTCGGGCTCGTGTACCCGGGGATCGGCTGGCTCGTGTTCCGGGAGCGGAGCGACCTGCCCGAGGACCTCGTCTTCTACGAGAACTACCTGGGCAAGACGGACGCGACCTTCACGCTGAACTTCTCGACGGGCTCGGCGATGGTGCTCGCCCAGTACTACAACTTCGTCCGCTTCGGCCACGGCGGCTACCGCTACATCATGGAGACGATGCAGGCGAACACCCGGGCGCTGGCCGAGCGAATCACCGACATCGGCGAGTTCCGCCTGATCGGGGACGAGGGCGCGGAGCAGCTCCCGCTGGTGGCCTTCCAGCTCGAGGGCGAGCACGACTACGACGAGTTCGACGTCGCCTCGCAGCTGGCCGCGGAGCGCGGCTGGATGGTGCCGGCCTACACGCTCCCGCCGAACGCGGACCACGTGAAGATCATGCGGGCGCTCGTGAAGCTCACGCTCGGCCGCTCGCTGGTCACGACGCTGGCGGACGACATCGTCGACGCCTGTCAGACGCTCGAGAAGAAGGGCGGCCTCCACCCCATCGACCGCAGGCGGGTCAAGACGGGCACCGGCTACTGAGCGAGGGCGCGGCCGCCTGCGCCTCAGGAGGCGAGCGGCCGGCCTTGCCGGACGAGGCTGTGGAGCTCGAAGACCTCGACCGCGTCGGCCTCCTGTTGGTGCGGGCCCGCGACGTCGGCGAGCGCCGGGCCCAGCCTGGTCTCGAGGAACCGCTCAAAGGCCTCCACATTCCGCCACACGTCGAAGACCCTCATCTGGCCGGCGTCGGTGACCGCCGCGGAATGGACGATCAGCCCCTCGGGCACGTCGTCATGGAACCTGATGCGAGCGGCGATCTCGTCGTACGCGTCCGCTCCGATGGTGGTCGTGTATCTGATGACGACCGGCATGGGCCCCCCGCCCGAGGCGTGAATGGTGAGATGTCTCTAAGTACCCAGAAGTTGGCGTCCAAACACTCATCGGGCAGCCGGTCAGCCGATGCGCCGCGCCGCGGCACCGTGTCGACCAGTTCGACGATCCCGAGCTCCCTCTCCGCGCGGCGTCTACGACCAGGCGCCTCGGCGGGGAATCGGAGGCCCGGTCAGCGCCTGGCGGCAGGCCTGCGCCGACCGCCGTCATCGACGACGCGCATCGTCCGGGGACCTCGCGGCGTGACCAGGTCCACGACCGCCTCGCCCACGGAGAGGGACACGAACCTGCCCGCCGTCACGCCTGGGAGCGCGAGCAGCGCCCGCAGCTCCCTCGCCGTGATCGTCTTTGTCTTCGCGGCCACGGTCCTGCAGCACTCTCCGGGTCGGGCCTCGACACACCCTACGCGCTGGGACCCTCAACCGAGGCTCGAGACTAGTGTGCGGCTTCTACCGGATCCTGTCAGGGCCACCAGATCGCAGAGTGCGAGTATCCGCGCACGGAAACCGATAGGAGGTATGGCCTGATGGCTGATCCCAAGAGCGTCGTCGAACGGCATGTCGAGACGTTCAACGCACGGGACGTGAACGCCAGTCCGTGGAGCAACGACGCCGACTTCGTCGCACCGAACGGGGCGATGCACGGCCGCGAGGAGGTCATGGGCTTCTTCGGTGTGTTCTGGGACGCGTTTCCGGACGGGCGGCTTGAGCTGTCACACCTTCTCGCCGAAGGATCCGTCGTCGCCGCCGAGGGCCGGTTCATCGGCACGCACAACGGTGTGATGCGCACGCCGGCAGGGGACGTCGCGGCCACGGGACGGCCCGTGGACCTCCGCTGGATGTCGAGTTACCAGGTGCGCGGCGACGAGCTGACTTCGGAACATCTGTACTTCGATCAGTCCGAGCTGCTCGGCCAGCTCGGGCTGATGCCGGCCACCTGAGCGCGCTCCTGCCTGCGTGACAGGCGACGCCGCAGGGGTCTCGGTATTGCAGTGCCCCCGGCAGGACTCGAACCTGCGACCCGCTGCTTAGAAGGCAGCCGCTCTATCCAGCTGAGCTACGGGGGCCTCCCCCGAAGGGTAAGGCGGGTCGCGACGGCCCAGGGGTATCCTCGCCGCCGTGCCCGGGCAAGCGCCGCTGCGCCGCACCGACGAGGGCCTCGTCCCGGACGGGGACGGCTGGTTCGTGCTCAACGCGACCGAGGCCCGCTGGCGCGAGGACGGCCCGTTCGGCTTCTACACGCCGTTCGCCGGCGACGTGCGCTTCCCCCAGGTCGGCGTGAGCATCGCGGTGCTCGAGCCGGGGCAGCCCAACTGCATGTACCACCGCGAGGACGACCAGGAGAACTTCCTGGTCCTGTCTGGAGAGTGCCTGCTGATCGTGGAGGGCCAGAAGCGGCGCCTTCGCCGGTGGGACTTCGTCCACTGCCCTCCCGGCACCGACCACGTCTTCGTCGGCGACGGCGACGAGCCCTGCACGCTGCTGCTGATCGGCGCCCGGTCGCCGGATGCGGGAATCGTCTACCCGCGCTCCGACGCCGCCCTGGAGCACGAGGCGGGCGTGGAGGAGGAGACGACCTCCGCGGAGGAGGCCTACCGCCCGTACCCCGAGCCGACGTTCACGCCGTACCGGAAGGGCTGGCTGCCGGGGGACTGACCGGGCCCGTCAGCAGCGCGAGGGCTTCTTCTTGCCCGGAACGAGACACGCGCGGCTCACGAGCGGACGCTTCGGGGCGCGGATCTTCCATGTGGTCACGCGGCCGAGCGCGCCCCTGCGAGTCACCCGCAGCTGCACGATGGCCTTCTTGCGGAGCCGGGCGCCGCGCACGTAGCGCAGCAGTGAGAGGCTGCTCCGGCTCTTCTTGACCCGCACCGTAACGGCCCTGCGCCTGCAGCCGCGCCCCCTGCACGTGAGCCGCAGCACGTCCCCCTTGCGCACCGGCTTCACCACCAGCGACGCGACGAGCGTGTAGCCGCCCGTGCGGCTGGTGCTCAGCGCAGCACCGACCTTTCGCTTCAGCAACGGCCACCGCGCATCGCGACCGCTGCAGTCCTGATCGATCCTGTCCCCGGGCTTGTCCTCGGCCCCGGGACGGATCCCCGGGTCGCCGTCGTTGCAGTCGGAGGACGCCGGCACGCCGTCGCCGTCGCGGTCCACGACGCCGGGGCCGCTCACCCTCGGGACGGGCTGCCACGTCGGTGCCTGGGCGATCAGCGAGCTGCTCCCGGCCGAGGTGAGCTGGACGGTCCCGGTGCCGTTCGCGTTGGCCACGTAGATCTGCGCGGCCAGGTCGAAGAGGATCCGGCTGCCGTCGGGAGCCCACGCCGGGCGGGCTCCGCCGCCCGGAAGCGGAAGCGGGGCCTGGCCAGTTCCGTTCGCGGCCATGACGGCGATGGTGCCGCCGCGCTGGAAGGCGATCCGGTTGCCCGTGGGGGCCCAGTCGGGGTTCGTCTCGTCGGCGGGATCGATCGTCAGGGGCGTGCCGACCCCACCGCTCGCGGGCACCGACCAGATGTCCGCGTTCCCATCGGGCCCTCTCGCGAAGGCGATTCGCGTCCCGTCCGGCGACCACGCCGGCGCGCGGTCCTCCGCGACGCTCGTCGTCACACGCACGGGTCCTCCGCCGTCGGCATCCATCACCCAGATCTGGGGGCGGCCGTCCGCCCGTTCGCTCTCGAACGCGATCCGCCGGCCATCCGGCGACCACGTGGGGTTGCCGTCCTGGACAGAGTTGGTGGTCAGCCTGGTGACCGCCCCACCCTGCGCGCCGGTCACGTAGATCTCGAAGGTGGCCGTGTCGCGGTTGCTGGCGAAGGCCACCCGCCGGCCGTCCGGCGACCAGGTGGGAGTGGCGAACACGCCGGTCCCGCTGACCAGCGGCAGCCGATCGCCACCTGACGCGTTCATCGTGCCCAGGCCGTTGGTGGTCTGGAACGCGATCCGCCCGTTGGTGCCCGGGAACGCGCCGAGAGCGCCCGGCGCGAGCACGAGCCCACCGAGCAGGAGTGAAGCGGTGACGGCGCCGGCGGTCCCGCGCACGAGCCAATTGTCGTCCACGCGAGAGCGGGGTGCAAGCGGCAAGCGAGTCGGGGCGGCCGGATTTGAACCGGCGATCTCTCGCCCCCAAAGCGAGCGCGATTCCAGGCTTCGCTACGCCCCGTGGACGCGAGTCTAGACCGGCCCCGCGGCGGCCCCGTACAGCAGCACGACCGACGACAGCGCCAGCAGCGCCACCCCGGTGACCGGCACGGCGGTCCGCCCCGTCGGGCGGGTCTTCTCGTGGACCATCAGGGCGGTGAGGGCGGCCATCCAGATCAGGCTCGCGACCCCGGCCGCGAACATGACCAGCATCAGCGCCCAGCAGCAGCCGACGCAGAAGGCCGCGTGGCGCACCCCCAGCCGGAACCCGCCGCCGGGGCCGCGCTCGTAGAACCGGATCATGAACTGCGCGGGATGGCGGCACCCCTCGAGGCAGGCGTCCTTGAGCTGCGTGAACTGGAACGCGCCGGCGAGAGCGAGCACCGAGCCGCCGATCAGCCAGTCGTGTGCTGCCAGCCAGGGGCTCGAGCCCACCGCGGCGTGCACCAGGACGTCGAAGCCGAAGGCGAGCGCGCCGAAGGCCGACCACACCAGCGCGTAGCCGCCGAGGAAGGCCGCCATGGCGGCGCCCGACCGCGGGGCGCCGCGCGACGCGGCGCCGAACAACCGGACGAGCGGCAGGCTCGACGGCAACATCATCGCCGCGACCATCAGCTGCCACGCGAGCAGGAACAGCCCCAGCCCGAGCAGCGGGCCGGGGCCGTCCTCGATCAGCCGGTCGTGGTGGACGAGCGCCGCCGCCCCTCCCGCCTGAGCCGCCGCGCAGGCGGCCCAGGCGGCGGCGATCCCGACCACGATCGGCGCCGGCACCCCGGCGGACACCCGCCGGCCGGCGAGCTGGGGTGGGCCGGAGCTCACTCGCCGGGGTAGTCGATCTTCCAGTCGGACTGGATCGCGTTCTTGCCCTCGTAGGACCAGGCGTAGCCGTGCTCGGGGATGTCGACCCGCTGACTGTCCGCCTTCGCCACGTACGCCGGCGAGCCGGGCACCGTGGAGAAGATCGAGTCGAGCAGCTTCGTCGTGCTCCCGTCCGGACCGACGTACGGATGCATCGCGCAGTGGATCTTGTCCCCGACGGTGAGCGTCCCCGCGCCGTCGACGATCTCGTGCCTGATCTCGGCACGCTCCACCGCCACGCGCTCGCCGATCAGCTGCGCGAGGTCCGCGAGCGGGCCGCCGGCATCACCGCCGAACGCTGCGAGCAGCGCGTCCGCCTGCTCGTCGCTGGCGTCCTGGTCCACGAACACCAGCTGCCGCCAGTTGCCCGCGAGCACGTTGCCCGGTATGTGCACCACCGAGACGAGGGTCAGGCCGCTCACGTCGACTCCGCCGATGTCGCCCTTGTCCAGGTGATAGGCGACGACCGACTGGCAGGTGCCGTAGTCGGGGTCCTCGCCGATCCAGCAGGGACAGAGCGTCTCGCACGAGCAGACCTCCAGCAGCGAGCCCTCGAGCCGGTAGCCGGCGGTCTTTGCCGCGGGCGCCCCTTGAGTGGTAGCCATACGCCACCTTTCTCTCTGCGGGCCGCCGGCCAGAGCGGCCCGGTTGACCGCCTCCCGCGGCGAGCCTACCTCGCGCGGCGCGCGCGGTAAACCCTCCGGGCCGCGCTAGCCTGCCGCGGCTATGGCCGAGGTCAAGCCACTCCGGACGCTCCGGTACGAGCCCGCCGCCGCGGGCCCGCTGGAGGACGTGATCGCACCCCCCTACGACGTCATCGACGACGAGCTGCGAGCCGAGCTGGTGGCGCGCAGCCCGTTCAACGTCGTCGAGATCGACCTCCCCCGCGCCGGGGGCGGCGACCCCTACGAGCACGCCGCGGCCACCATGGCCGGGTGGATCGAGCGCGGAGTGCTCGTGCGCGAGGACGAGCCCGCGCTCTGGGCGCTCCGCCAGGACTACACGGCCCCGGACGGCCGCAGCCTCACCCGCAACGGGTTCCTCGCACGCGTACGCGTGGAGGACTACGGGCCCGGCCGGATCCGCCCGCACGAGCGGACCCACCCCGGCCCGAAGGAGGACCGGCTGCGGCTCACCC
The DNA here is from genome assembly GCA_016929195.1 of Thermoleophilaceae bacterium. Taxonomy (GTDB): domain Bacteria; phylum Actinomycetota; class Thermoleophilia; order Solirubrobacterales; family Thermoleophilaceae; genus JACVRW01. The sequence continues at coordinate 12,822 of JAFGJG010000020.1, read as the reverse complement.
GCGCCACGCGCACCAACCTCTCGCCGATCTTCTCGCTGTTCACGGACCCCGGGGGCGCCGGCGGCGCAGCCCTCGCCGCAGCCGCCGAGGGCGAGCCCTTCGCGGTGGCGGCCGACCACGAGGGCACGCTCAACACGCTCTGGCGGGTCGCCGAGCCGGGCGCCGTCGCAGGGCTGGCGGACGCGCTCGCCGGCTCGGAGCTCCTGATCGCCGACGGCCACCACCGCTACGAGACCGCGCGCGTCTACGCCGAGGAGGTCGGCGGGGAGGGCGACCACCGCTACGTGCTCATGCTGCTCTGCTCGCTCTCCGACCCCGGGCTCACCATCTTCCCCACGCACCGGCTCCTGACCGGGCTGAAGGACGACACCGCCAAGCAGCAGGCGATCCGCGAGACGCTCATGCGCGACTTCGACATCACGGAGCTCGGCAGCGCGGGCGAGCTCGAGCCCTCCGACGACTCGGCGGTCGCCTTCGGGTACATGGACAGCTTCCACCGCAAGCCCTACCGAGTCACGCTCAAGGACCAGTCGATCGCCGACCGCGCCCTCGAGGGGAAGCCGGAGCCCTATCGCCGGCTCGACACCGCGGTGCTGGAGGCGCTCGTGCTGCGCGGCGCCCTCGGCATGACCGAGGACGACATCTCGCACCTTCACGGGCTCGACTACTCGAAGAACCTGGAGGACGCCATCGAGGCCGTCGAGAGCGGGCGCGCCGACGCCGGCTTCTTCATGCGGGCGACGCCCGTGGAGCAGGTCCGTGAGGTGGCGGAGGCTGGGGAATCGATGCCCCCGAAGTCGACGTACTTCTTCCCGAAGGTACCTACAGGACTCGTCTTCAGCCCCCTCGGCTAGCCCCCGCCGGAGGTTGTGGCGAAAACGATTTGCCTGGATTTGGTCAAGTTTTGTAGAGGAAGATTGCACGCCCTCTCCGAGTGGGTTAGAACAACGCCTGCATGGCTCGGACCCTCCCGACGCCGGCGCCCGCTCCGGTGCCGGCTCAGCTGATCGAGCGCGCAGGCGAACTCGACCTGCTGGCGCTGAGCCTCGACCATGCCCCGGCCTGCGGAGCGCTGCTGTTCTTCGAGGGCGCGGCGGGCGTGGGCAAGTCCAGCCTGCTCGCCGAGGCGGCGCGCGCCGCGGAGGCGCGCGGGGCGCTCGTCATGCGCGCCCGCGGCGGCGAGCTCGAGGTCAACTTCCCGTTCGGCGTGGCGCGGCAGCTGCTGGAGCCGCGGCTCGACCAGCCGGACCCGCTCGAGCGCGCCGCGCTCCGCGGCCTCGCCGGCGCGGCGGGGGCCGTTCTCACGGGGGCTCCGGGCAGCGAGGCGGCCTCGCCGCAGGAGAACTTCAGCGGCATGCTCAGGCTGGTCAGGCACCTGTCCGAGCGCACCCCGTCGCTGATCGCGGTCGACGACGTTCAGTGGGCCGACCGCCCGTCGCTCGAGCTGCTCCTCTACCTGGCCCAGCGCCTCGACGACCTGCCCGTGGTCATCGCCTGCACCCGGATCACCGGGGAGGACGGGCCGCACGCCACGCTGGTGGACCGCCTCGCGAGCTCCCCGTCGGCGCAGGTACACCGCATCGAGCCGCTGGGCGAGCACGGGATCCGCGAGCTGCTCGAGGCCGAGGGCGAGACCGACCCGCGAGACGCATTCGTCCGCGCCGTCCTCCAGGAGTCGGGCGGGGTGCCGTTCCTGGCGAAGGCCCTGCTCCAGAGCGCCCGGGCGGCCGGCGTGCGCGGCAGCGACCCGGGCAGGCTCCGGGGGCTCAGCTCGGACGCCGTCGCGCGGGCGACCTGCCTGCGGCTCGAGCGCCTGCCCGAGGGCGCCCGCGCGCTCGCGAACGCGGCGGCGGTGCTGCACAACGACGCCACCCGGATGCTCGCGGCCGACGTGGCCGGGCTCGACCACTTCACCGCGCTCGAGGCGGCCGACGTCCTGCGCCGAGCCGAGATCTTCGACTCGCGCCCCGAGCTGCGCTTCCGGCACGGCATCGTGCGGGCGTCGCTCTACGAGGGCCTGTCGCCGCGCGCACGCGCGGGCGCGCACGTGCAGGCGGCGCGTGCGCTCGCGGCTGCCGACGCCCCGGCCGAGCGCACCGCCGCGCACCTGCTCGAGGCGCAGCGCCTCGGTGAGGACTGGGCCCTCGAGGCGCTCTGGGAGGCCGGGCGCTCGGCCCTGTCCGGGGGCAGGCTGGCGTTCGGCATCGCCTACCTGCGACGCGCGCTCGACGAGGACCCGGACCCGGTTCAGCGCTCGCTCCTGCTCGCCGAGCTGGGCGAGGCCGAGGCCGCCTCGGGCGACCCGGCGGGGACGACCCGGCTGGCCCTCGCGGTCGAGGGAGCCCAGACCGGCGCGGAGCGCGCCGGGACGCTCGAACGGCTCGGCGGCGCGCTGTGGCTGCTCGGCCAGGAGGGCGCCGCGGCCGAGGCCTTCGAGCGCGCGCTCGACCACGCCGAGGCCTCCGGCGACCACGCCCAGGCCCCCTCCCTGCGCGCCGGACTCCTGCTGGCGGCCCGCCTCGACGCCGATCTCCGGGTCAGGACGATCGAGCGGCTGGCGCCATCGCTGCGCGAGCCCGGCTTCGGTCGGCAGCGCGACCCCGCCCTGCTCGCCTCCGTCGCATTCGAGCGCGCGCTCGCCGGCCGGCGGAGCACCCGTGTCGCGGAGCTTGCGGAGCGCTCGCTCGAGGGCGTGCTGGCCGACCTCGACTCCGTGCCGGGCCCCGAGTGCTACGCGGCCTGCTGCGCGCTCATGTGGGCCGACTCGCTGGCCACGGCCGAGATCGCGCTCACGATGGCGCTCGAGAGCGCCCACCGGCGCGGCAACGCCGCGGCGGCCTCCACCATCTCGCGCTTCCGCGCCTGGGCCGTGTTCAAGCGCGGGCGCCTGGCCCACGCGTCTGCCGACGCCCTCGAGGCGAGCGGGCCGACCGGCGACGGGCCCTCACCCGGCATCCCCGCCGCGGGGACGATCCTCGCCGAGGTCGACATGGAGCAGGGGCGCATGGACGAGGCCGCTCTCGGCCTCCACGACCCCGCCCAGCAGACGGAGTGGGACGACGGCCCGCGGCACGCCTTCCACCTGGCGGCCCGCGGGCGCCTCCACCATCTTCGCGGCGACCCCGAGGCCGCCCTGGCCGAGCTGCTCGAGGCCGGCCGCGTCATGGAGGCGCTGGGGGTGCACAACCCCGCCGTCCTGCCCTGGCGCTCGCGTGCCGCGATCGCCGCCGCCGCCACCGGGGACGCCGCCCGGGCGATGACGCTCGCGGGCGAGGAGGTGTCGCTCGCCCGGACGTTCGGCGCCCCGGGCCCGCTCGGCGTCGCACTCCGCTCGGCCGCGATCGTCGGCCCGGCGAGCGAGCGCCTCGATCGTCTGCGCGAGGCGGTCCGCTGCCTGGAGCGCTCCCCGGCCGCGCTCGACCGCGGGCGCGTGCTCGTGGACCTCGGCACCGAGCTCCGCAGGGCCGGCAGGCGCCGCGAGGCGCGCGAGGCCCTGCGCTCCGGCATGGACCTGGCCCAGCGCTGCGAGGCGACGCGGCTGGAGCTGCGAGCGCGGGAGGAGCTCACCGCCGCCGGCGCGCGGCCGCGGCGCCAGCGCGTCAGCGGCTCCGAGGCGCTGACCCCGCGCGAGCGCCAGGTGGCCCAGCTGGCGGCCCGCGGCGTGCGCAACCGCGACATCGCCCAGCGCCTGTTCATCACTCCGAAGACCGTCGAGTGGCACCTCGGCAACGCGTACCGGAAGCTCGAGCTGCACTCGCGCGGATCGCTGATCGGCGCGCTCGGCGAGCCCGAGTCGCTCGAGCGCTCCGCCTGATACGAGCCCGGACGCAAAGGGGGCCCGCCGAAGCGGGCCCCCGTTGCGCTGGCTGAACCCTCGTCCTACCGGACGATGGACACCGCCGCCCCCTGCGCCTTGGCAGAGAGACGGAGCTTGACCGTGCGGTTCGTCCGGATCCGCTTGGTCTTGACGGCCATCTTGCGGCCGTGCTTGTTGAGCACCTTCACCCGCAGCTTCGCGTAGCGAACGTTGCTCTTGACCTTGACCACGAGGTAGACCTTGCCGCCCTTCTTCACGAGCCGCGCGACGCGGATCGAGGAAGAGACAGCCTTCTTGGCCTTCTTCTTGACGCTCGTGGCACCGACCGACTTCAGGACGCTCTCAGTCGGCGGGTTCGTGCCTTCCGCACCACGGGCCGGCGGATCGTCGTCGAAATCGCCGGGCGGGGTCGGCGTCGCTGCCGTCCCGAACTCCACGTCGATGTCCCTGAGGATCCCCTCGGGCACGAAGTAGGCGACCACGTTGATGCTCTGCGGGTCGCTGTTGATCACTTCCACCGCGGCGTTGCCGTTGGCATCCGTGTAACGACACACCGGCGCGTTGCCGAGCAGCGGGGCGTCGGAGCCTCCGACGGTGAACCGGGCGTTGGCCGGTCCGGTCGTGCCGGAGAACCCGAACGCACCGTCCGCCTCGTCATCGACGAAGAAGCAGACGCGCTCGTTGGCGAACGCCCGTCCGTCCACGTCCTGCGCGTGCGCAACGACGATGCGAGCGGTGGAGTTCGCCGTACCCGGGCCCTTCGTGAAGTAGCCGAGGTACTTGGTGAACAGTGACTTCACCTGCTTGGTCAGCGGATCGGACGCCTTCGCCGGGTCGCTGACCGGCTGGTACGGGTAACGAGCGGTCGCGGTGATGACCGAACGGCCGAGGAGGTCCACATCCTCGAGGTCACACCCGCCGTTGTCGTTCTTGATCGCCCCGACGGCGTCGTAGTAGGCGCCGGTGCCGGGGTTGTACTCGACCTGGGCCTCGCCGTGCTCGTCCGTGTAGACGGCCACGTTCTGAGGACCGGCCGGGGTCTGGCGATACGCCGGCGCCTGGTCGGTGCGGCGCAGGCACTGCGTCGACCGCGCGACCTCGGAGCGCAGCACTTCCGCGAACTCCCAGTAGTCGTACTGACCGTCGACCAGGAAACCGCGGAAATTGTTGCCCTGCGCGGGACCGTCGATCCCGGAGGACAGGCCCGGCCTCGACGTCGCCGGGATCCACGCGCTGTAGAACGGCGCGTAGTAGTTGTGGGCACTCGCGGTGCCGTTCGTGTCCCGGCTGTACACCTCGGCCTTGTCGGCAGGCTCGAGCGAGCCGACGCCGCCGATGTCCGTCCCGCCGGTGTTCTTGGCGATCTGAACGTCCACGCGAGCCGCCGGCATCGGGGCATCGCCTGCGTTCAGGTTGCCGTCACCCAGCAGCGTGCTGAGCACGAGCGGGTCGAACGGGCCGACCGTGTTCGGGCCCGAGCTGTCGCCGTAGACCCGCGAGAACGGGCCGGAGGCGGTGCTCGGGAGCTTGCAGTTGTCGACGGCGTCGACGACTGCCGTGCCCGGTCCGCAGTAGCCACTCACGTGACCCTCGGTCTTCGCGAGGTCGTCGTGGATGTCCCAGCGGGCCGCGTTGTTGTCCGGATCCGAGTCCGAGTCGTCCGCCAGGACGCTCGCCAGAGCCGGCCACGCGTCGGGCAGCGTGTAGCTGATGCCCCCGTGGCCGGGGAACGTGCCCGTCACCTTCACCTGGATGCGGCCGTTGAGGTCGCCGGCGGTGAAGATGCCGTCTCCGGGCGGGTCGCCCAGACGGCTGTTGCCCGTCGGATCGGCCTGCCCCACCTCGTCGATGCTCGGCTTGTTCAGGCTCATCCAGATGGACAGGAACTGGTGCTTCAGGATCGCAGTGCCGGACTCGTCGCTGACGACGAGCTTCACACGCGCGAGCCCGGGCTCCAGGCTCACGATGTCCGCAGCCACGCAGTCCTCGAAGCCGGTGATCGTGGACGTCTCGATCTGGGGCTTCAGGCCCGGACCTGTCCACTCCTCGACCAGCCAGTCGACGCTGGCGCCCTCTTCACCGATGGCCGGGTCGCACTTGACGAGCCGGATCTGCTCGCCGCGCCAGGCCAGGTACGGGATGTTCGTGGTCTGCGGATCTGGGGGACCCTGCGCCGCGGCGGGACCGCTCGCGAGCGCCGAGCCCAGGACACACGCAAGGAACGCGAGGCTCAGCCTGAGCCTCCCGAGTCGTCGCATGACCAACCTCCTGGGTTCATTTGCGCTCACCCCCATGGCAAGCGGCATCGGCTCGAACCTACGCGCGTACGGGGGACGCCGCACCAGGGAGGGGTACCGGTCTTTGGACCCCCTGTCCCCGGGGTCCGCACAACCTGAGCCCCGGGATTTCACAGGCTTAACCCCGGGTTTATGTACCCGGGGTCGGGCGGCCGTAGGATGGCGCGCCGTGGTCAAGATCTACACGCGAAAGGGCGACGACGGCACGACCGGGCTCTGGTACGGCGGGCGCGTCGCGAAGCACGACGGCCGCCCGGAGGCGTACGGCTCGGTGGACGAGGCCGCATGCGCGCTCGGTGTCTGCCGGGCGGCGGCCGAGCCTGCCGGCGAGCTGTACGCCGACATCCTGCGGATGCAGAACGAGCTCTTCGTCTGCGGCGCCCAGCTCGCAACGGCCCCCGAGGCCGCCGACCGCCTGGAGGCGGGCGTCTCGCGTGTCACGCCCGCGATGGTCGACCGCCTGGAGGCGGACATCGACCGATACATGGACCGGGTGGACCTGCCGCCCAAGTTCGTGATCCCGGGCGGCACGGAACTGTCGGCGCGCCTGGACGTGGCGCGCACCGCCGTCCGCCGCGCGGAGCGGCGCGTGAGCGCTCTGCACCACGCCGGCGAGCTCGAGGACGATCTCGTCGTCAGGTACCTGAATCGGCTGTCGGACGCGCTGTTCGCGATGGCGCGCTTCGCGGACGTGCCCGATCCGGAGCAGTTCGAGGGGAGAGGATGAAAGCCACAGCAACGCGCAGACATGGGTCGCTCAAGCACGACCTGAAGGTCCGCACCCACCGCCTGCTCGCCGACGAGCCGCGTGAGAACGGCGGCGAGGACAGCGCGCCGAGCCCGCAGGAGCTGCTCGCCGCGAGCCTGGCCTCCTGCACGGCCATCACGATGGAGATGTACGCGGCCCGGAAGGGATGGGACGTGGGCGACCTCGAGGTGGACGTGACCTACGAGCCGGCACAGCGCGGCTCGCCCACGCGTTTCAGCATGGAGGTGCGCATGCCGAAGGAGCTGCCCGACGAGGCGCGCGAGCGCCTCATGCAGATCGCCGCCAAGTGCCCGGTGCACCGGACGCTCGAGGGCGAAGTGATGTTCGACGAGCGCGTCACGCTGACGTAGCCCGGCGGCGCTCCCACATCTCGATCGTCCCGAAGCCCCGATAGCCGAGCCGCTCGTAGACCGGGCGGCCGAGCTTCGTGGCCTGGAGCGTCGTGACCTCGTTGCCGCGGGCACGGCCGTCGGCGAGCGCGCGGCGCATCAGCCCGGCCGCGAGGCCGGAGCCGCGCGCCTCCGGGACGGTGGCCACCCACCAGATGCTGCAGTCGCCGCGATGATCCTGGCTCACGACCGACGCGACCGCCTCCCCGCGCCGGCGCGCGATGTAGTTGTGGCGCGGGTCGGCGGGCCCGTCGCCGAGGATGCGCTGGAACGAGTCGCCGGTGTCGTAGGCACGGTCGTTGATCACGCCCAGGTCCCGGAGCGAGGGCTCGGCGTCGGGCGCCGGGTCCTCCGGTCGCGGCGGCTCGACATCGTCGAGGTCGGCGATCATCGCGGTCGGCGTGGCGTCGAGCTTGTGCCCGGCCTCCGCGAGCAGGGTCCGCGCACGCTCGTCGTGCTCCGGCACCCAGACCGTCCAGGCCTCGATCCCGGCCTCCTCGTATGCGGCGGCGAGCGTGGGCAGGGCCGCCTCCAGGGCGTCCTCGCTCTCGTAGAGGACCGAGTTCGGCAGGGAGCGCTCCGGGACCGCGGGCGTCACGCAGGCCAGGACCCCGTCGAGCTCGATCGAGCGGCCGGACGATGCCGCGGGGACGGCCTTGAAGGCCAGCCACATGCTGGCGTGCATCCGCTTCCAGAGCGCTCGGTCCGACATGCGCGCGGATAATAGGACGGTGGTCATCCCGCCCTCGCTCCGCGATCTGCTGCTGTCACAGGAGGAGGCCGCGGAGCTGGACGCGCCGGGCACCAAGGACGCCGCCGTTCTCGTGCCGCTGCTGCCGCGTCCCGAGGGCTTCGTGGCCGTCTTCACCGAGCGCCGCGCGGACCTCAACCGGCACGCCGGAGAGATCTCGTTCCCCGGCGGGCGCCAGGACGAGCCCGACGAGGACCTGCGACTGACCGCGCTGCGCGAGGCCGACGAGGAGATCGGCCTCGAGCCGGCCCGCGTGGACCTGGTCGGGGCGCTGCCGCCGGTCGGGACCTTCGTGACCGGCTACCGCGTGCACCCGTTCGTCGGGGTGGTGGCCGACGGCCCGGCGTGGCGACCGCAGGAGACCGAGGTCGAGCGCGTGCTCGAGCTGTCGCTGGCCGACCTCGTCAGCGGCCACGAGATGCGCCGGCTGGTGCGGAAGGGCGTGCCCTTCCGCACGCCCACCTACACCGTGGACGGCCACCTCGTGTGGGGAGCGACGGCGCGGATCGTGCAGTCGCTGCTCGACCGGCTGAAGCCCCTGCTCTAGCCCGGCTGGGCGTTCTTCTCGATGGGGACGCCCACGAGGTTGCCCCACTCGGTCCAGGAGCCGTCGTAGTTCTTGACGTCCCCCTCGCCGAGCAGCTCGTGCAGCACGAACCAGGTGTGGGCCGACCGCTCGCCGATGCGGCAGTACGCGATCACCGGGCCGCCGCCGATCACGCCCTTCGACTCGTAGAGCTCACGCAGCTCGTCGGCCGTCTTGAAGGTGCCGTCCTCCTTCACCGCCTGCGCCCAGGGCACGGAGGCGGCGCCCGGGATGTGGCCCGAGCGCTGGGCGCCCTCCTGCTCGTAGCCGGCCATCGCGATCAGCTCGCCCGAGTACTCCTGGGGCGAGCGGACGTCGACCAGGCTCGTGCCCGCGTCGAGCGCCTCGATGACCTCGGCCCGGTAGGCCCGGATCGACTGGTCGCCGTCGGTCGTGCTGAAGGTTTGCGGCTCGAAGCGGGGCAGGTCGCCGGTGGTCGGGCGGCCCTCCGAGATCCACTTCTCGCGCGGCCCGTTCATGAGCTTCACGCTGTCGTGCCCGTAGTACTTCAGGTACCAGAACGTGTAGGCCGCGAACCAGTTGTTGCGGTCCCCGTAGAGGACGACGGTGTGGTCGTTCGAGACGCCGCGGCTCCCGAACAGCTCGCCGAACTCGGCCGGGCCGAGGAAGTCGCGCTTGACCTGGTCCTGGAGGTCCTTCTTCCAGTCGAAGCCGATCGCTCCGGGGATGTGCGCCTCGGCGTAGAGCGCGGGGTTCTCGTCGACCTCGACGACGCGGATCGAGTCGTCGCTCAGGTGGTCCTCGACCCACTGGGTGTCAACGAGAACGTCGTTGGCGTAGTCGGCCACGGAGTCCTCCATTTCCTCGTTCTCAGACGGCTTTCCGGTATTTGAGGGTCAGACTACTAGTCGGCGTAAGCTTCCAGCGGTGGACTACGCGCCCCTGCGCCCCGTGCCACTCGCCCCCGCCGGGCCGGTGGATCTGGACCGCGCGGTCGAGCACGTCTCGTCCCGTATTCCCGGGCTCGGGGAGGCGCACGCGAAGGCGCTGGCGCTCGTCGTCATCGCCGGCTCGGAGCGGCCCGCGGCGGCCGCGGGCCTGGGGATTCCCGAGGCCGACCTGGGGCGGCTGCTCGCGTCGGCGCGCACCGCGCTCAGGCGCACCGTCCGCCCGCTCGAGGGAGCCGGCTGGTGCCTCCGGGCGGAGTCGCTGCTCTCGGACCGGCTCGACGGGGCCCTCGGCGACAGCGGCGCCGGACGCCTCGGCGTGCACCTCCAGAACTGCCCACGCTGTGCCGAGCACGAGCGCCGCCTGATCCAGGCCCAGAACTCCCTCGTGGCGGCGTTCGGCCGCGAGCCGAGCACGGCCGTCCCGGCCGAGCTCACGCTCGTGCAGCCGGAGGAGCCGGCGAGCGCCGTGGAGCTCGGGGGGATCGTCGCGGTCGCCGCCGGAGCGCTGCTCCTGCTCGCCTCTCTGCTCGTGATCGCCGCGATCGCGTTCGCGCTGGTCGCGGTCCTCGGCGTCTAGGCGAGCACGCCGGCCACCGCGGCGCGCATGGCGGCGAGCCAGCGCTCGTGCTCCGCGGGCGGCTCCGCGACCACGCGCACCGGCATCCGCCGGCGCTCGCCCGCGTCGCGGACCAGCTGCGCACCGGGCCCGCCCTCGTAGACGAGCCCGCGGACCGGCGTGTCGACGATGTGCTCGAGCACCGTCCGGAGGCGCTCGCCGTGGAGCGCGGGCCGGTCGACCGGGGCGAGCAGCCAGCACACGACGGTAACGCCGCCCAGGTGCGGCACGAGCGTGGCCAGCCGCTCGGGATCCGCCATGGCGAACTCGGCCCCCGCGGCCTCCACGGCGCCGGCGGCTTCGGGGCGCCGGCTGGTGCCCCGGACGACCAGCCCGTCGTCACGGAGAGCGCGCGCGAGCGTCTGCCCGCGGCAGCCGCAGCCGACTATCAGCGCACGCGCCACCTAGGGGCCGGAGCGGCGCCTGAGCTCGTCGCGCCAGCGCTGGTCCTCGGCCACCCGCTCGCGGACGTCGTCCTCCGTCAGCTCCGGGCGACCGCTCGCCCGGCGGCGCGCGTTCTGCGCCTCGAGCATCTGGTCGAGGTCGTCGAGCTCCAGCTCGGCCTCGAGCTCGGGCGAGCGCGTGGGCCTCCAGTCCACCTGCTCCGCCCCCGAGCCGGGATACCAGCGGCCCAGCGCGAACAGGATCCCCCCGACCACTGCGAAGGCGGCCACGACGAAGACGCCGAACTCGTCCATCGGCCGAGTCTACGCCGGTCGCGGCGGGCTCAGTGGCGCCCGAAGCCGGCCCGGAAGGGGCCGCTGACCTCGAAGATCGCGCCGCCGCCGTCGAAGCGCTGCGACGAGAAGTAGAGCCGCCTGCCGCGCGGGTCGAAGATGGCGCCGGTCAGCTCGGAGACCGCGTGGCGCGGACCCGAGGCCGTCAGGAAGCGGGCCAGCCGCCGGCCCGGGGTGACGATGACGATGTCGAGCGATCCGGTCCCGTTGTCCTCGCACACGTAGAGGTCGCCCGAGCGCGACACCGTCATGTTGTCCACTCCCGTGAGCGGCGGGTCGGTGAGCGTCGCGGCGTCGTAGATCACCTCGATCCGCCGCCAGCGGGTGTCGTAGGCGTGCACCCTGTTGTCCGAGGTGGTGGCGACGTAGACGGTGCCGTCGTCGTACCAGATGCCCTCGCCGCGGGCGAACGGCGTGCTCTCAGGGACCTGGTCGCGGGTCGGGGTGGTGGTCGCCGTCGGGTCCGGCACCGCGTGCCACGTGACCCAGCCGTTCGTCCCGACCGACGCGATCTCGAGCAGCCCCTCGGACAGGTCGGGCCAGCACCTCGGGGTGAAGCGGTAGAAGCCGCCGTCGCCCAGGTCCTCCGTCAGGTAGACGCGCTTCCCGCGCGGGTCGACGGCGGCCGCCTCGTGCTTGAACACGCCCAGCGCGGGCCGCGCGATCGCCTGCTTGCGCCCCCACGGATCGCACTCCCAGACCTGACCCCTGTCGATCTCCTCGCACGAGAGCCACGTGCCCCACGGCGTGCCGCCGCCGGAGCAGTTCAGGTTGGTGCCGGAGAGGATCCGGTACGCGTCCTTGATGCTGCCATGGCGGTCGAAGCGGATCGCCTCGGCGCCGCCGCCGCTCGCCGCCGGCGCCTCGCAGTTCGAGACGAGGATCCAGCCGCCGTCGCGCGTCGGATAGGTCGCCTGCCCGTCGGAGAACACGTGCCAGGGGTGCGTCGTGCCGGGCACCGGCGCGCCGCCCCGGGCGATCGTGCGGACGCTGAACCCCGCCGGCACCGAGATGCCCTCCGCATTGGCGGCTCCGAGCGGCCCGTAGGGCCCCGGCCCGGGCCGCGTGGTCGCGGCGAGCGCCTCGCGCCAGAACTGGCTCCCGAATGTTGCGGCGCCGGCGACGGCGACACCCGACTGGATGAACTCTCTTCTCCTCTGCACGTGACGTTTCTATCCGATCCGCAACAATCCGGCGCGCCTTCACCACGACTCTGGGAGAGCCTTGATCGACTTCGAGCTGACGGACGAGCAGCGCCTCATCCGCGAGACCGCCCGCGATTTCACCGATGGGGAGATCGTCCCGCGCGCGCGTGAGAACGATCGCAACGAGCACTTCGACACCGAGCTCGTCCAGAAGATCGCGGACATCGGATTCCTCGGCGCGATCGTTCCCGAGGAGTACGGCGGGCGCGGCGTGGACTACCGGACGTACGGCCTGATCGTGGAGCAGGTGGGGCGCGGCTGTTCGGCGATGCGCACCGTCGTGTCGGTGGTCACCTCGCTCGTGTGCTCGTCGATCGTGCGCTGGGGCAGCGAGGAGCAGAAGCAGGAGTGGCTCCCGCGGCTCTGCTCGGGCGAGGCGCTCGGCTGCTTCGGGCTCACCGAGCCCGACACCGGCTCCGACGCGTCGAACCTGAAGACGCGCGCGGAGAAGACCGACGGCGGCTGGCGGATCACCGGCGGCAAGATGTGGATCTCGCTCGGCAACTACGCGAAGCTCGCGCTGATCTTCGCCCAGACCGACCCGGAGAAGAAGCACAAGGGCCTCGCCTGCTTCCTGGTGCCGACCGACTCGCCCGGCTTCTCGTCCCAGGCGATCCACGGCAAGCTGGGGCTCAAGGGCTCGGACACCGCCGAGCTGTCGCTGGACGGCGTGGAGGTCGGGGACGAGGCGCTGATGGGTCAGGTCGGCGACGGCTTCAAGATCGCCATGAGCGCGCTCGACTC
>JAFGJG010000162.1 GCA_016929195.1 Thermoleophilaceae bacterium | reverse complement strand
GATGTCCGAGTGGACGGAGCCCGCCGCCCGCCGCGCCGGCGTGCCGCGCGGGATCGCATGGGCGCGCGCCTCCTTGCCCTCGCCCGCCGTGAAGAACGAGATCAGGTCGAGGAGCGCGAAGGCCTCGCGGATCACGGTGGTCAGGCCCGACTCGGCGACGCCCAGCTCGCCGCGCATCGCCTCGGCCTCCTCGTCCTCGAGCTCGGACAGCTCGGAGTCCAGCCGGGCGCTGACCGCGGTCGCGCGCGCGCCGCGCCCGGAGGCGTAATCGGCCAGCGCCGCGGGCGGCTCGAGCGGGTCGCCCTCCGCCACGTTCGCGACGTAGAGCACAGGCTTCGACGTGAGCGCCTGGAGCCGCACGTCGGCGCCCGGCGCGTCGCTCGGCGGCGGCACGGTGCGCACCGCCTGGCCCTCGCGCAGCGCGGCCACCACCTGCTGGAGCCAGCGCTCCTCCGCCACGGCCACCTTGTCCAGCGACTTCGCCTGCTTCGCCACCCGCTCGAGCCGGCGCTCGGCCTGCTCCAGGTCCGCGAACAGCAGCTCCGTGTCCACGGCGTCCACGTCCGAGAGGGGGTCCACCCGGCCCTCCGGGTGCACCACCTGCGCGTCGTCATGGGCGCGCACCACGTGGACGATCGCGTCGGTCTCGCGGATGTTCCCGAGGAACTGGTTGCCGAGCCCCTCGCCGCGATGGGCGCCGCGCACGAGCCCCGCGATGTCATGGAACTGGATCGACTCGTGCACGACCGGTGTGGCGCCCACGGTCGCGGCCACCCGGTCGAGACGCTCGTCCGGCACGGGCACGACGGCCACGTTCGGCTCGACCGTGGTGAACGGGTAGTTCGCGGCCTGGGCGCCGGCGCGCGTGAGCGCGTTGAAGAGCGAGGACTTGCCGGCGTTCGGCAGCCCCACGATGCCGACCTTCACGGCGCCGGGGCGGCCAGCCGCCCGAGGGCGTCGCCGAGAAGGGCCCCTGCCGCCACGTCCGAGGGGTAGTGCACACCGAGGTACGGGCGCGAGAGCGCCATGGCCGAGGCGAGCGCGTAGAGCGGCGCGGCGGGCAGCGCCGCCGACAGCACGCGTGCGCCGGCGAACGACGTGGTGGCGTGGGCCGAGGGGTAGGAGCGGCTGGACAACGTGGAGGTGAGCGGGGGAAGCCCCTCGAGCTGCGGCCGCGCGCGCCCCACCAGGTACTTCACGAGCGTGTTGACCCCCATCGCCGCCAGAACGGCCGCCATCGCCCGCCTGTACACGGGCGCTCGCCCCCCGTCGGCCAGCAGGCCGGCCCCCGCCACCAGGTGCCACGCGATCCCGTGCTCGCCGGCGCGCGCGAGCGCGCGCAGGGCCGTCTCGGCCCGCGGCGAGTGGCCGCGTGTGCGCAGCAGGCGCAGCAGTCCCACGTCGAGCGCGCGCAGCACGCGCGCAGGCTAGAAGCCGACCCGGTGGGCGTCGGTGTCGAGGCGCAGGTACACGACCCGCGAGAGGTCCATGGCCACCTCCGAGTCCTGCGTGCGCAGCTCGTGCCAGCGGCCGGCCTTCTCGTTGCCGAGCGCCTTGCGGAGGGCCTGGTAATCCGGCGTCGCGACGCGCACGGACAGCACCTGGCCGCCGTCGAATCCGATGTCGACGCGTGTGACCTCAGCTGCCATCTCTCAGTGCTCCTCCGCCGGCTGGACGAGCTCGGTGAGCACGCCGCCGGTCGACTTGGGGTGTACGAACGCGACCCGGCTGTTCCGGATGCCCACGCGCGGCTCCTCGTCGATCAGCCGGAAGCCCGCCGAGCGGGCCCGCTCGAGGGCGACGGCGATGTCGCCGGTCTGGTAGGCCACGTGATGGAGGCCCGGCCCGGAGCGCTCCAGGAAGCGTGCGACGCCGCTCTCGGGGCCCGTGGGGCTGAGCAGCTCCACGTGCGACTCGCCGATCCCCAGCAGGGCCGCCTCGACGCCGAACTGCTCGACCGTCTCGCGGTGCTGTAGCGGCATCCCCAGCCTGTCCCGGTAGAGCGCGATCGCGTCGTCGAGATCGGCAACGGCGACGCCGATGTGGTCGATGCGCGTGAACACGCGCGGTGAGTCTAGTGGCCGGGTTCGGTGCGCTCGGCGGCGTGGATCGTGGGCCGAGCGCCGATCGCCGCCTCGCGCAGGAGCTGCTCGGCGTCCTGCGCCCCGTCCTGGCGGTAGGCGTCCATGATCGTCTCGATGTCCTCGCGCTCGAGCACCTCGTTCTCGAGGAGCGTGGAGGCGAACGCCTCCAGGAGCGTGCGGTTCTCGTCCACCAGCTTGAGCGCCCGCCGGTGGGCGAGGTCCGTGAGGTACTGCTGCTCCTCGTCGACGCCGCGGCGCGTGTGCTCGGACATCGAGTAGTCGTCGGCCGGGAGCTGCTTCGACATCAGCTCCGTGCCCATGCCGTACTGAGTGACCATCGAGCGGCTGATCTCGTGGACCTTGCGCAGGTCGTCCGAGGCGCCGGTGGTCACCTGGCCGAACACGAGGTGCTCGGTCACGCGGCCGCCGAGCAGCACGACCATGTAGTCGAGCAGCTCGTCCTTCGTCTTCAGGTAGCGGTCCTCCTCGGGGAGGTTGAGCGTGTAGCCGAGCGCCTGGCCGCGCGGGATGATCGAGATGCGGTGCACCCGCTCGACCGAGGGGAGCAGCTCCGAGCAGAGCGCGTGGCCGGCCTCGTGGTACGCGACCACGCGCTTCTCGTGCGGCGTGATCACGCGGCGCGACTGCATGCCCGCGATCACGCGCTCGAGCGCCGCCTGGAAGTCCTTCGTGACCAGCTCGGTGCGCAGGTTGCGCCCGGCGAAGATCGCGGCCTCGTTGCAGATGTTCGCCAGGTCGGCGCCGCTGAGGCCGCTCGTCTGGCGGGCGATCACGTCGAGGTCCACGTCACCGGCCAGCGGCTTCGAGGCGGTGTGCACGTCCAGGATCTCGCGGCGGCCCTTCAGGTCGGGCGGCGTGACGAGGATCTGGCGGTCGAAGCGGCCGGGGCGCAGGAGCGCCGGGTCGAGCTGCTCCAGCATGTTGGAGGCGGCGATCACCACGATCTCGTCGCGGTCGCCGAAGCCGTCGAGCTCCACGAGCAGCTGGTTCAGCGTCTGGTCCTTCTCCCCGGAGATGTCCTTGCCGCGGGTTGCGCCCACCGCGTCGAGCTCGTCGATGAACACGATCGCCGGGGCGGACTTGCGCGCCTGGCGGAACAGGCGCCGGATGCGGGCGGCGCCGAGGCCCACGAACATCTCCACGAAGGAGGCGGCCGACTGGGCGAAGAAGGTCGCGTTGGACTCGTTCGCCACGGCCTTGGCCAGCAGCGTCTTGCCGGTGCCGGGCGGGCCGTGCAGCAGGATGCCCTTCGGGACCCGGGCACCGAGGGCGCGGAAGCGCTTGGGGTCGCGCAGGAACTCCACGACCTCGCGCAGCTCGTCCTTCGCCTCCTCCACCCCCGCCACGTCATCCCAGCTGACCGAGCTCGACGACGACGGCTTGATCTGCTGCGGCTTCGTGCGCGGCATGTAGCGCACGGCCATCCCGAGGACAACGAGCAGCAACCCCATGAAGATGATCGGCAGCCAGATGATCGCCCAGTTCTCGACGGCGTCGAAGCTGAAGCCGCCGCCCCCGCCGCCCTGGTCGATCCGCTCGACCCTGAAGGCGTCCGTGTCGTTCTCCCGGATGAAGAGCTTGCGCCCGGCGTTCACGTCCCAGCCCGCCGGCACGGAGGCGCCCTGCTTCGCGACGAACTCGCGGAGCGTCTGGACGGCGAGCCCGCAGTTCAGGTCGCCCGTGTCGAGCACCGTGATCGAGTAGCTGCCCTTCGTCAGGAGCAGGTCGCCGAACGTGCGGTCGCGCTGCACCGGCACGGTCGTGTTGCAGACGGCGGCCCCGCCCTGAGCCAGGGCGGGGGGCGCGGCAAGCACGAGCGCGACGAGCGCGCAGGCGAACGTCAGGAGGGTGGGGCGCCTCATCTACGTCTCTGATCGGCCGCTTCCGCGGCCTACATGAGGGTCAGAGGACCGCTTCCAGCCTCGGATTCGCCCGGTAGCCCCGTCCCGTCTTGGCGCAATCGCGCCCGTCCACGCGCACGACGTCGGCCGTGAAGTCGTTCTGACCGCGCAGAAGCGACGATCCGACCCCGTACGAGTCCACCGGCGACTCGAGGGCCTCGAAGGCCCTGATCTTGGCGGCGTCGAACCCGCCCGAGGCCACGATCCGCACGCGCTCGTGCCCCGCCGCGTCGAGCGCCTCGCGCACGCGCGTCACGAGCTCCGGGGTGACCCCGGTGGGCTTGGACGCTCCCATGTCCATCCAGAGCGCCCTGTCCACCATGGACTCCGAGGTGTCGAGCCGCACGCCCCAGAGCGCGTCGCCGAGGGCGTCCGCGACCTCGAGCGAGGTGCGCACGGAGTCGTTCTCGAAGTCCACGAGCACCGTCACGTTCATCTGCCCCGAGTAGCGGCCGGCGAACGCGCGGGCCGCGGCCACGGTGTCGCCGCCGAACGCCGCGATCAGACCGTGCGGGACGGTGCCCACGCCGCGGCCGCCCCACCAGGAGGCCTGGGCGTCCGTGGAGACCCCGATCGCGCCCGCCACGTGCGCCGACCAGCCGTCCCCGGTCTGGACGAGCCAGTGGTCGTGGCGCGCGGGGAAGAAGAGGATCGGCTTGCCGCGGGCGGCCTCCACGACCTCGCGCACGTTCCGCATCACGAGCGTGCGCCTCGCCATGCAGCCGAGGTAGACGGTCTCGAGGTGTGCGAACAGCGAGTAGTCGCCCTCGACCTCGAGCACGGGCTCGTGGGGCGAGATCTCGTCGCCCTCGTGGAGGGCGCGGACCTCGAGCTCGTCCCAGCCGCTCAGCCAGTCGCCTCGCTCGGCGCGGCCCGAGCACTCCTTGAGGATGGCCACGGCCTCGTCGATGCCGCCCAGCACGGAGTTCTCCTTCTGGAACGCCTGGAGGGTCACGCGCGGGCGGCGGCCCTCGGCCTCGAGCAGCTCCTTCGTGAGGTTGAAGTAGGCGTCGGAGTAGTAGCCGGCGCGGATGCGCTCCACCGGGAGCCGGAAGACCTCCGGTTCGAGCCGTCCCATGGCTCAGGCGGACTCGGCGCGGAGGATCTCCGCGAGCGCCGCCTCGCCGACCTCGAGCTGCTCGGGGGTTGGCTCCCGAGTACCGATCAGTCGCTGGATCTCGTACCCCGGCTTGCGCAGCAGGCGCGCGGCCACGCTGTTCGTGTGGCGCTCGGACCAGGCGAACACCTCGACAGCCACGGCGGCGCTGCCGAGGCCCACCGCGGCCTCCGCCGCGGCGCCGCGCAGCCCGGCCCGGCGAGCGGCCACGTTCCCGACCGCGGCCGCCGCGAGCATCGGCGTCACGAGGTGCGAGCCGCAGCGGTCGTGCTCCTTGTCCTGCTCGGCGGCGTCCGCGCCCTCCTCGTAGCCGGCGATCGCCTTGTGCTCGACCCCGTGGTAGGCGGCCAGGTCGCCGCCCCGGAGCGCCATCACGGCGGGCATCAGGCTCACGAGCGCCACGGCCGCCTCGCGACCGACGGTGCGCGCTCCGGCGGAGCGGATCGCCGAGCCGCCCAGCGCAGCCGCGCCCATGGCGCCGAGCGTGCGGGCGTCCTGCATGGGCAGCTTCGCCGCGGGCAGAGTGCGCTTGACCAGCGGGATCACCGCCATGGCCTCAGCGAGCTTCAGCACGCCGCGGACCCCGGGGATCCCCGCTGCGCCGCCGCTCAGCTGCGGCTTGCGGCCGGAGGCCACCTGGATCTCGCCCGCCTCGTCGCGGACCGCCGCCGCCCAGTGGGTCGGCCCGTGCACGAGCAGCCCGTTGCGCAGCGCCATGCCGCCGAGCCTCAGCTTGTCGTCCGGCACCGGGCGCGTCACCGGAGCACGTCCTCCGCCAGCCCGGCGTAGAACGCCGCCGCGAGGCCCAGGTCCTCGACGGGCACGCGCTCGTCGGCGCCGTGCACGAGGGGCGCGGCCTCGAACAGGTCCATGGTGCGCTGGGGGAAGAAGCCGTAGGCCACGCAGTCCGGGAAGGCCGCGCGGAACCAGCGCGAGTCCGAGAAGCCGGGGAGCACCACCGGCACCGCGCTCGCGCCGGGGTCCTCGCGCTCCACGAACGCGCGGATGTGGTCCATCAGCGGCGTGTCGATGGGCGAGCGGTTTCCGACCACGGTGTCGTGGAACTCGACGTCGAACCCGTCTCCGCCGAGCGTGTCGTGGACGCGCCGCAGCGCGTGCTCCTCGCCGAGCTCCGGCGGCACGCGGCAGTCGACCTCCAGGCGCGCGCGCGAGGGGATCACATTGATCTTCTCCGAGGCCGAGACCATCGTCGGCGTGAGCGTCACGCCCAGCATCGGCTCCAGCAGGACCGCGATGCGCGGGTCGCGCTCCTCGAGCGATCGCACGGACGCCTCGAGGTCGCCGGTGTCGAGGCCGAGCGCCTCCATGAACGCTTCCGGCTCGGGCGACAGCTCGTAGACGGGCCGCCCGTCGCTGAGCGCCTCCAGCACCGGCGCGAGCTTGACGAGCGCGTTGTCGCCGATGCGCGGGATCGAGGCGTGCCCGGCCCGGCCCGAGGTCGTGAGCGTGAAGCGGAACACGCCCTTCTCGCCGGCGCAGACGCCGTAGTGGCGCCGGCCCTCGAACTCGAACGCCTCGCCCGCTCCCTCGTTCACCACCATGTCGCAGGCGACCCTGTCCGGGTGCTGCTCGCAGAGCCAGCGCGCGCCGTGAGCCGCGCCGGTCTCCTCGTCCGCGGTGAAGACGAGCAGCAGCTCGCCGGCCTCCGGGCGCCAGCCCTCCGCCGCCAGCTCGACCGCGGCGGCGGCCTCGGCGGCCACCTGGCTCTTCATGTCGAGCGCGCCGCGGCCCCAGACGCAGCCGTCCCGCAGCTCCCCGGACCAGGGGTCGACCGTCCACTCCTCCGGGTTCGCGAGCACGGTGTCCACGTGGCCGAGCAGACACAGCCGCGGGCCGTCCGACTGCGCGCGCATCCGCGCGACCAGGTTCGGGCGGCCCTCGACGTCGGACAGCAGCTCGCATTCGAAGCCGGCCTCCTCGAGGAGGCCCTTCAGGAACTCCTGCGCGGCCTGCTCGTTGCCGGGCGGATTCACGGTGTTGAACCGGATCAGCCTTTGGAGCAACTCGGTCGTGCGGCCTTCGAGTTGCGCGCGATCGGGCACCGATTCCGAGTATATGGCTGCCAGAATCGCTCCATCGAGCGGCTCTTCGACCTGGATGACGCGCCCCGCGGGCAGACCGGCGTGCCGGCGCCCGACCTGCCGCTGGCCGCGCGCATGCGCCCCGCGTCGCTCGGCGAGTTCGTCGGCCAGGAGCACCTGCTCGGCCGCGGCGGCTCGCTGCGCACCGCGATCGAGGAGGGCCGAGCCCACTCGATGATCCTGTACGGACCGCCGGGCGCCGGGAAGACGACGCTCGCCCGCCTGCTCGCGGTCAACGCCCGCGCCGCCTTCGAGGAGGCGTCCGCCGTCAACGCGGGTCGCGCCGAGGTGCGCGAGGTGCTGGAGCGCGCGCAGCACCGGCGCTCGACGAGCGGGGAGCGGACGATCTTCTTCCTCGACGAGATCCACCGCTTCAACAAGGCGCAGCAGGACACGCTGCTGCCGGCCGTCGAGGAGGGGCTCGTGCTGCTCGTGGGGGCCACGACCGAGAACCCCTACTTCGAGGTCAACTCGGCGCTCCTCTCGCGCTGCCGCGTGTACGAGCTGCACGCGCTCGACACGGAACACGTGCTCGCGCTGCTGCGCCGGGCGCTCGGCGACGAGCGCGGCATCCCCTCGGCGCCGCGGGTGGACGACGCCGCGCTCGACTTCCTCGCGACCCGATCGGGCGGCGACGCCCGAACGGCGCTGTCCGCGCTCGAGCTGGCCGCCGAGACGGTCGGCCCCGACGGCGCGGTCACCCTGCGCGTGGCGGAGGACTCGCTCCAGCGGAGCGCGATCCTCTACGACAAGGAGGGCGACCGCCACTACGACCTGATCTCGGCATGGATCAAGGCCACGCGCGGGTCGGACCCCGATGCCTCGCTGCTCTACCTGGCCGGGATGCTCGAGGGCGGCGAGGACCCGCGCTACGTCGCCCGCCGCATGATCGTGCTGGCGAGCGAGGACATCGGCAACGCGGACCCACGCGCGCTCGAGGTGGCCGTGGCCACCGCCGCGGCGGTCGAGCACGTGGGCATGCCCGAGGCCGCGCTCAACCTCGCGCAGGCCGCGGTCTACCTCGCCCTGGCGCCGAAGTCGAACGCGTCGTACAAGGCGCTCGGCCGCGCGCGCGAATGGGTGCGCGAGCACGGCACGCCGCATCCGCCCGGCCATCTCCGGAGCGCCGCCTACCCGGGCGCCAAGAAGCTCGGCCGCGGCCAGGGCTACGACTACCCGCATGACCGCCCGGAGGGCGTCTCGGAGCAGGAGCTCATGCCCGACGACGCGGCCGGCGAGCGCTTCCTGGAGCTGAGCGAGCACGGCGAGGAGCGCGAGCTGCGCAAGCGACTCCTGCGCATCCGCTCCGCCCGCGGCCGGGACTGAATCGGTCAGAATCAGCGCGATGGAAGCCGCCGTCAAGCCGGTCACGTCGGACGCGCCCGCCGAGCTCGAGTCGTTCAGCCCGATCGACGGCGCGCGGCTCGGGTCGGTGCAGGCGGCCGACCCCGCCGAGGTGCAGTCGGCCGTCGACGACGTGGCCGAGGTGCAGCCGTTCTGGGCGCAGCTGCCGCTCGCCGACCGCGCGCGCTACATGCGGCGCGCGGGCCAGGCGATCATCGACCAGCTCGACGACCTCGCCACGCTCCTGACCCGCGAGCAGGGCAAGCCGCGGAACGAGTCGTACTCGATGGAGCTGGTGCCCACGATCGACGCGCTGCGCTGGCTCGCCGAGGCGGGGCCCGGGATCCTCTCGGACGAGCGCGTCGCGATGCCGGTGTTCATGAAGCAGAAGCGCTCGCGCCACACCCTCGAGCCGCTCGGGGTCGTAGGGGTGATCGCGCCCTGGAACTACCCCTGGTCGATCCCGTTCGGCGAGGTGGCGTTCGCGCTGATGGCGGGCAACGGCGTGGTGCTCAAGCCGTCGGAGCTCACCCCCCTCATCGGGCAGCGGATCCAGGACACCTTCGAGCGTGCGGGGCTGCCCGAGGGCCTCGTGCGGACCGTGCACGGGGACGGGGCGGTCGGCCAGGCGCTCGTGGAGTCGAGCGTGGAGAAGATCTTCTTCACGGGCTCGGTCGAGGTGGGCAAGCGGGTCGGCATGGCGTGTGCCAGCCGGATGAAGGGCTCCGTCCTCGAGCTCGGCGGCAAGGACGCGATGATCGTCTGCGCGGACGCGAACCTGCCCAACGCGATCTCCGGCTGCCTCTGGGGCGGCTTCGCCAACGCCGGGCAGACGTGTGCCGGCATCGAGCGCGTCTACGTCGAGCGCGAGGTCGCCGACCGCTTCGTGGAGGGCGTGGTTGCGGGCGCCAAGGCCCTGCGCGTGGGCGACCCGAGGGACTGGGACACGGAGGTCGGGCCGATGGTCTCGACCGAGCAGCTCGAGATCGTGCGCAGCCTCGTGGACGACGCGGTGGCCGCCGGCGCGACGCTCCGCTGCGGGGGCCAGCGCGACCTGCCCGGCCTGCCGGGCGTGGGCGCCTACGCCCCGGCCGTGCTGACCGGCGTCACGCCCGAGATGCGCATCATGCGGGAGGAGATCTTCGGCCCGGTGGTGCCGATCACGGTCGTGGACTCGCTCGGCGAGGCCGTGGAGCTGGCGAACGACTCGGAGTTCGGGCTCGGCGCCTCGGTGTGGACCACCAACCGCGCGAAGAGCGAGCGCCTGGCGCGGCGGCTCGACGCGGGCATGGTCTGGGCCAACGACCACATGTACTCGCACGGTGCCGTCTCATGCGCATGGGGCGGGGTCAAGGACTCTGGGCTGGGGCGCTCACACGCGAAGTTCGGGCTCCTCGAGGGCACCAACGTGAAGCTCATGAGCTGGGAGCCCTCGCGCACGCGCAACTTCTGGTGGCACCCCTACGACGAGTCGCTCGGGCGCGCGCTGCATTCCTCCGCCCAGCTGCTGTACGGGCGCGACTCCGACAAGCCCGCCGCTCTGCGCCGCGGGGCCGGCCCGCTGCTGCGGCTGGCGCGCAAGTCGCTGCGCGGTGCGTTCCGGCGCTAGCCGGGTTCTAGACTGAAGCGCATGCCCGCCCAGGCCTACGCCGGCAAGGAATGCGTGTGCCAGCTCCGCAAGGGGATGTGCGACCAGAGCTGCGTGCAGGGGATGCTCGACACCCCCTTCTACATCGCCTGCCTCAGGCTCACAGGCCGGCGCTGCCTCGTGGTCGGCGGCGGCGACGTGGGCCTCGAGAAGGTGGAGGGCCTGCTCGCCTGCGACGGCGACGTGACGCTCGTCTCCCCCGAGGCCGTCCCGGAGCTCGAGGAGCTGGCGGCCGAGGGCTCGATCGGCTGGGACCGGCGCGAGTACCGGCCCGAGGACCTCGAGGGCACCTTCATCGTGATCGCCGCGACGGGCGACACCGACGTGAACATCAGGGTGTTCGAGGACGCCGAGCGCCGGGCGATGCTGGTCAACGTCGTGGACGTACCGCCGCTCTGCAACTTCATCCTCCCGGCGATCATCCGCTCCGGCCCGCTCGCGATCGCCATCTCAACGGCAGGCGCCAGCCCGGCTCTGGCCAAGCGCATCCGCGACGAGATCGCCGACGAGTACGGCGAGCCCTACGCGCGGCTGGCGATCCTGCTGAACGAGGTGCGCGGATGGGCGAAGGGCGTCCTCCCCACCTACCAGGACCGCAAGGTCTTCTTCGAGTCGATTGTGAACGGCGAGCCCGACCCGATCGAGCTGCTCCGCGGCGGCGACGAGGCGGCCGTCCGCGACCTGATCGCAGCGGCGCAGCAGACGCACCAGCCTGCCTGACGAGCTCACACATCTCGACGAAGCCGGGCGCGCCCGGATGGTCGACGTGGGGGGCAAGGAGGCGACCGAGCGCCGGGCCGTGGCCCGGGCGGCCGTGCTGATGGCGCCCGAGACTGCCGCCGCGGTGGCCCGCGGGGACGGCCCGAAGGGCGAGGTGCTCGGCACCGCCCGGATCGCCGGGATCCAGGCGGCCAAGCGCACCGCCGAGCTGATCCCCCTCTGCCACCCGCTCGCGCTGTCGTTCGTCGACGTGCGCATCGAGGTCGCGGACGGGCGCGTGGACATCAGCGCCGAGGCGCGCACCACCGGGCCGACCGGGGTCGAGATGGAGGCGATGACGGCCGCGTCGGTCGCCGCCCTCACGATCTACGACATGGTCAAGGGCCTGGAGCGCGGCGTGGAGATCACCGGCCTCGGGCTGGTCGAGAAGACCGGCGGGAAGAGCGACTGGCGGCGCCCCGGGTGAGGGCCGCGGTGCTGACCGTGTCCACCTCGCTCGCTCGCGGCGAGGGCGAGGATCGCTCGGGACCGGCGCTCTTGGAGCTCTGCGAGTCGGCGGGCCTCGAGGCCGTGCACGAGACCGTGTCCGACGATCGCGCGGCGATCGGGGAGGCGATCGCCAGGCTCGCCGACGGCGGCGCCCGCTTCGTCTTCACGACCGGCGGCACCGGGCTCACGCCCGACGACGTGACGCCCGAGGCGACGCTCGACGTGATCGACCGCGAGGCGCCGGGGTACGCCGAGGCCATCCGCGCCGACTCGCGCGGACACACCCCGCTGGGGATCCTCACGCGCGGGATCTCCGGGATCCGCGGCCGGACGCTGGTCGTGAACTTCCCCGGGAACCCGAAGGCGATCGGGCAGTCGTGGCCGGTCGTCGAGCCGACGATCCAGCACGCGGCGGCCACTCTCGAGCGCTAGCCCGGGCCAAGCGAGAACGACGCACTGAGAGGTGCCGCGGGACGGTCGACCCGGCACCCCCTCGCTGCCGCAGTTCGCGCCTCCTGTGCGCCGCGGGGAGGAAGTGTCCTGACTTCCGGTTGCAGAGCAACCACAGGGCAGGACACTTCCGCGGCTAGACCGCCACGCCGGCCTCGGCCAGGGCTTTCGCCCGGTCGGCGTAGACGACCAGGCGAATGACCTTCCCGCCGCGCAGCTGCCAGAGGTGGGCGCCCTCCTCGTCCACGACGGCGCCGCTGCCCTTGCCCGTGCCGCGGTAGCGGCAGAGCGCGACCACGTACTCGCCCTTCACCACGAAGTCCTCCGCCTCGCAGCGCCAGTGCTCCCACGGGCTCAACCACTCGCGGAGGCGCTCGTTGCGCTCGGCGGGATCGTGGTAGACGCCCGCCAGCCCGGGGAACTCGTCGGACCAGCCCCACTCCATGTCGTCCGCGTAGATCTCCCATCGGGGGCGCCAGTTGCCTCGCCCCCACTCGTCGTAGACGCGGCGGATCGCCGCGACGGCGTCCTCAGCCACCGAGGCCCTTCCTGCGCCCGGCGGGCGTCTTCGTGAGCTGGATCCACGCGTACTCGACGAGCTGCACGTGGTTGCCCCACGGGTCCCGGAAGTCCAGGCCGAGCGCCTCGTCGAGATCGCCCACCTCCAGCGCCACGTGGTTGATCCCCACGAGCCCGCTCACGGTGCTGAGGCTAGCCTCCCGCCGGCAATGCCGGCGATCGAGCTCGACGGGCTGGAGCGGCGCTATGGCGAGCGCGCCGCGCTCGCCGGCGTGAGCGTGACCGTCGAGGCGGGCCAGACGCTCGTCGTGCTCGGCGCGAACGGCGCCGGCAAGACCACGCTCCTGCGCGTCCTCTCCGGCCTGCTGCGACCGCACGCCGGCACGGTGCGCGTGCTTGGCGCCGAGCTGCCCGGCGAGCGCTGGCGCCTTCCCAGGCTGGTCGGCTACCTCGGGCACGACCCGCTCCTCTACCGCGACCTGACCGGCCGCGAGAACCTCCGCTACCACGCGCGGCTGCACGGAGTCGGCGACGAGCGGGTGACCGAGCTGCTGGAGGCCGTCGGCATGGAGCGGCGCGCGGACGAGCCGATCGCCGAGCTGTCGCGCGGCATGGTGCAGCGGCTCGCCACCGCCCGCGCGGTCCTGCACGACCCGGCGCTCGTCCTGCTCGACGAGCCGCGCGCGGGCCTCGACCCGGCGGCGACCGAGCTGCTCGAGCCGCTCGTGGGGCGCGGCTCCGGGCGCACCCGCGTCCTGGTCACGCACGACATCGAGGGCGGGCTGGCCGACTCGGACCTGGCCGTGGGGCTGAAGGACGGGCGCCAGGTGCTGGCCGGCTCGGTGCAGGCGGCCGAGGCGCGGGCGCTCTACTCGTGATCCGCACGGCCGGGACCATCCTGCGCAAGGACCTGCGGCTCGAGCTCCGCACGAAGGAGTCCGTGCCGGCGATGACCCTGTTCACGCTGACCGTCTACGTGCTGTTCCACTTCGGGCTAGACCGCGACTCGCTCGACGGGGATCTCGCGTCCGGCGTCCTCTGGGTGACGCTGCTGCTCGCGTCGGTGATCGGGGTGTCGCGCCTGTACGCGGCCGAGCGCGAGCAGGGCGGCGTGGACGCGCTGCTGCTCGCCCCGGTGGACCGCACCGCGCTGTTCCTCGCCAAGGCCGCCGGCCTGCTGCTCTTCCTGGTGGCGGTGGAGATCGTGGCGGTGCCGGCGTTCGCGATCCTGCTGCTCGGGCCCGGTCTGGGCGGGGCTCTGCCGGAGCTGCTCGCGATCCTGATGCTGGGGAACCTGGGGGTGGCGGCGGTGGGCGCGCTCGTGGGCGCGCTGGCCGCGGAGAGCCGCGCACGCGAGCTGACGGCGCCGCTCCTGCTGCTCCCGCTGCTGGTGCCGCTCCTCATCTCCTGCGCCCAGGCGACCGAGCCGCTCTTCCGCCAGGAGCAGGGCCCGGAGGACCTGGGGCGCTGGCTGGGGCTGCTCACGCTTTACGATGTGGTCTTCGTGCTTCTCTCCGTAGCCGTCTTCGACTACCTGCTCGAGGACTGATGTACTCGAAGGGCTTGAAGCCGCTCGCAGCGGCCAGCGCAGTGCTGCTCGTGACCGCGTTCGCGCTGGTGTTCTTCTATGCGCCGAACGACGCCGACCAGGGCTTCGTCCAGAAGATCTTCTACGTGCACGTGCCGATGGCGATCGTCGCGCTCTGCGGGTTCGTCGCGGGCGGGATCATGGCCATCCGCCACCTGCGCTCCGGGGACCCCGCGTGGGACATGCGCTCCTACGTGGCGATCCACATGTCGATCATCCTCGGGCTCGGAGTGTTGATCACCGGCGCCATCTGGGCGCGCGCGTCGTGGGGCCACTGGTGGGTCTGGGACGAGCCCGTGCTGGTCTCGTTCCTCGTCGTGTTCCTCCTCTACTGCGTCTACTACCCGCTGCGCTTCTCGATCGACGACCCCGAGCGCCAGGCGCGCTACTCGTCCGTCTTCGCGATCACCGCGGGCGCGTTCGTGCCGCTCAACTTCGTGGCCGTGCGCCTGGCCGAGGCCTACACGCACCCGCGCGTGCTGTCGCAGACCGGCGGCTCGCTGCCCGGCGAGATGCGCCTCACCTTCCTCGTCTCCCTGGCCGCGATGGCCTGCCTGTTCGTGACCCTCTGGAAGCTCGAGCTGACCGCCAAGCACGCGTCCGCCGAGCTCAAGCGCCTCCGCCGCCGGCTGGCGGAACGCCAACCCGCGGCGGTGGCCTGATGCCCGCCCTCCCGCTCGACGAGGCCGGTAAGTACGTGGCGGGCGCCTACGTGGTGTTCGTGGCGCTGCTGGTGATCTACGTCGCGATCATCGCGGCGAAGATCGCGCGCATCGACCGGCAGGTGACCGAGCTGAACGAGTTCTTGGAGAACGAAGAGTGACGGGCGAGCTGCTCGCGCTCGGCGTCTCGCACAAGACGGCCCCGCTCGCGCTCCGCGAGCGGCTGGCGCTACCGGAGGGCCGGTCCACGCGCGTGCTCGCCGAGCTCACCGACGAGCCGGCCGTGCACGAGGCCGTGGCGGTGTCCACGTGCAACCGCACGGAGCTCTACCTGGTGGCAGCGGATCCGGTCGAGGCCGAGAGCGCCGCCCTCGGCGTGCTCGCCCGCCAGGCGGGCATCCGCCCGACCGAGCTGATGGGCGCGATCTACTCGCTCCGCGGGCGCGCCGTCGTGGAGCACCTGTTCTCGGTGGCGGCGGGCCTCGACTCGATGATCGTCGGCGAGGCCGAGATCCAGGGCCAGGTGAAGCGCGCCTACGAGCTGGCGCTCGTGGAGGGCGCGACCGGCCCCGTGTCGAACCGGCTGTTCCGCGACGCGCTGGCCGCCGGCAAGCGCGCCCGCAGCGAGACCTCCGTGGCGCGCGCGAACGTGTCGGTGTCCTCCGTGGCCGTGTCGCTCGCAGCGGGCTTCCTCGGCGACCTCGAGAACCGGCGCGTGCTCGTGATCGGGGCCGGCGAGAACGCCGAGCTCACGGCGCGCGCGCTGCGCGACCGCGGCGTGCGCACCGTGTTCGTGGCCAACCGCCGCTACGACCGCGCGCTGGGCCTGGCGCAGCGCTACGGCGGCCAGGCCGTGAGCTTCGACGACCTTCCCGCGGAGCTCGAGGAGGCCGACATCGTCGTCAGCTCGACCGGCGCGCCTCACCAGATCGTCGGGCTCGAGGAGCTCGCGCTCGTCGCGAGCAGGCGTGTGAACCGCCCGCTCGTGCTGCTCGACCTCGCCGTGCCGCGCGACATCGACCCGGAGGCGCGCGACTGCCCGGGCATCGCCCTCTACGACATGGACGACCTTCAGCAGGAGGTCATGCGCAACATGGGCGCCCGCGAGGCCGAGGCCGCCGAGGCGCGCGTGCTCGTCCGCCAGGAGGTCGAGCGCTTCGAGCGCTGGCTGACCTCGCTCGACGTGCTCCCGACCATCTCGGCGCTGCGGCAGCGCGGCGAGGAGATCGTCGACCAGGTCCTGCGCGAGAACAGCTCGCGCTGGGAGAGCGTCTCGCCCGCCGACCGCGAGCGGCTCGAGGCGATGGCGCGCGCGGTCGTCAGCCGCATACTCCACGACCCCACCCTGCGCCTGAAGGACAGCGCCGGCGAGCACGACTCGTACAGGTACGTGCACGCGCTGCGCGACCTGTTCGCGCTCGACCTCGCTCCGGAGCCGGGCGACGAGTCTCAGGGCGCCGAGGTCACCGAGCTCGCGCCGCGCCGCCGCAAGCGCTCCGGGTGATCCGGCTCGGCACGCGCGGCAGCGCGCTCGCGCTCGCTCAGGCACGGCTGGTCGCCGGCCGGCTGGGCGGGGACGTGGAGCTGGTCCCGATCACCACGAGCGGCGACCGGCGGGCGAACGGCGACAAGTCGCGCTTCGTGAAGGAGATCGAGGAGGCGCTGCTCGCCGGGGACGTGGACCTCGCGGTGCACTCGGCCAAGGACGTGCCCGCGGACCTGCCCGACGGCCTCGCCATCGTCGGCGTGCCGGAGCGCGCGGACCCGCGCGACGCCGTCTGCGGCGCCGGCTCGCTCGACGGGCTCCGCGAGGGCGCCTCCGTCGGGACGAGCAGCCTGCGCCGCCGCTCCCAGCTGCTCGCGGCGCGGCCGGACCTCGAGGTGCGGGAGCTGCGGGGGAACGTGGACACGCGCCTGCGCAAGCTGGGCGAGGAGGGCCTCGACGCGATCGTGCTGGCCCGCGCGGGGCTCGACCGCCTCGGCCGCGGGGACGAGGGGGCGCCCGTCGGGACGGAGCTGCTGCTGCCCGCCGCGGGGCAGGGCTGCCTCGCACTCGAGGCGCGCGCCAACGACGCGGCGACCACCGAGCGGGCCGCCGCGCTCACCGACCGCGACGCGCTCGCCGCGCTGCTGGCGGAGCGCGCGCTCGTGGCCACGCTCGGCGCCACCTGCCACACGCCGGTGGGCGCGCTCGCGAGCCTCACCGCCGAGGGGCTCGAGCTGGCCGCCTTCGTGGGCATGCCCGACGGCTCGCAGTGGATCCGCGACGCGCTCGCCGGCGACGCGTCGGAGCCGGCCGCCCTCGGGCGGGCGGTGGCGGACCGGCTGCTGGCCGCGGGCGCGGAAGAGCTGCTCGGGGAATAGCGTTTCGGGCGTGGCCGACGGCACGGTGTACCTGGTCGGCGCGGGGTCCGGCGACCCGGGGCTGCTCACCCGTCGCGCGCTCGACCTGATCGAGCGCGCGGACGCGATCCTCTACGACCGGCTGATCCCGGCGGGGGCGCTGGACGGTGCCCGTCCCGACGCGGACCTGCGCTACGTGGGCAAGCGGCCGGGCGACCCGGCGATGCCGCAGGAGCAGATCAACGAGCAGCTGGTGCGCCTGGGCGGCGAGGGAAAGCTCGTGGTCCGGCTCAAGGGCGGCGACCCGTTCGTGTTCGGGCGCGGCGGCGAGGAGGCCGAGGCACTGGCGGCGGCCGGCGTGCGCTTCGAGATCGTCCCCGGGGTGACCGCCGGGGTGGCGGCGCCCGCATACGCGGGCATCCCCGTGACCCACCGTGACCTGTCCTCGGCCGTCGCCTTCGTCACGGCTCACGAGGACCCGGACAAGCCAGAGTCCGCGCTCGACTGGGACGCGCTCGCCCGCTTCCCGGGGACGCTCGTCTTCTACATGGGCGTGAAGCGGCTGGGCGACGTGGCGGAGCGCCTCGTGGCGGCCGGCCGCGACGCGGCAGAGCCCGCCGCCGTCGTGGAGCGCGGCACGCTGCCGGGCCAGCGCACCGTGACGGGCACACTCGGCGAGATCGCTGGGCGCGCGGCCGCCGCCGGGGTGCGCCCCCCCGCCGTGACCCTGGTGGGCCGGGCTGCGGCGATGCACGACCGACTCGCGTGGCTGGAGAGCCGCCCGCTCCACGGCCAGGTCGTCGCGGTGACGCGCGCCCGCGCACAGGCGAGCGGCCTGGCACGCCGCCTCGCCGGCCTGGGCGCCGAGGTGGTCGAGGCGCCGGCGATCCGCATCGAGCCGCGGCTCGCGGACGCGGACGTGACCGAGGCGGTCGCGCGCATCCGCGACTACGCGCTCGTCTGCTTCACGAGCCCGAACGGCGTGCGGCTCCTGTTCGAGGCGCTCGCCACCGCCGGGCGCGACGCCCGGGCGCTCGCGGGCGCGACGGTGGCCGCCATCGGCCCGGGCACCGCCGCCGAGCTGCGCAGCGCGGGGATCGTCGCCGACGTCGTGCCGACGCGCTCGATCGCGGAGGCGCTCGCCGAGGCGCTGGAGGAGGTTCCCGTGGAGGGTCGGGCGGTGCTCGTGGCGCGCGCCGCCGAGGCGCGCGACGTGCTCCCCGACGCGCTGCGCGAGCGCGGTGCGCGCGTGAGCGACGTGGCGCTCTACGAAACCGTCGCCGAGCCTCTCTCGGACCACGTGCGCGCTGCGCTCGAGCGCGCCACGTACGTGACCTTCACCTCCAGCTCCACCGTGCGCTTCTTCACCGAGTCCGGCGGTCGCGTACCCGACGGGGCCCGCGTGGTCTCGATCGGCCCGGTGACCAGCGCGACCGCGCGCGAGCTCGGGCTGCGGGTGGACGTGGAGGCCGAGCGGCACGACATCGACGGGCTCGTGGACGCGCTGGCGGCGAACGCGGAGGCGCGCGGGTGATCGTCACGCTGCTCACCGACTACGGCCACGACGACGAGTTCGTGGGGGTCTGCCACGGGGTGATCGCCTCGATCGACCCGTCGCTGCGCGTGCTCGACGTGATGCACGGCATCGGCCGCTACGACGTGCGCCACGGCGCGCTCGTCCTGCGCAACACGCTGCCCTACCTGCCCGCGGGCGTGCACGTGGCGGTGGTCGACCCGCAGGTCGGGACCGAGCGCCGTGCCGTGGCGCTCGAGACCGGCGACGGCCGCATCCTCGTCGGCCCCGACAACGGGCTGCTGAGCCTCGCCTGGGAGCGCGCCGGCGGCGTGACGCTGGCCGTCGACGTGACCCGCTCCCCGCACCGGCTCGAGCCCGTCTCGGCCACCTTCCACGGCCGGGACGTGTTCGCCCCGGTGGCCGCGCACCTCGCCGCGGGCGCCGAGCTGGCGGACGCGGGCGACCCGCTTCAGCCGGACGAGCTCGAGACGCTCGAGCTCCCCGAGCCGCGCCAGGAGGGCGACACGCTGGTCGCCCACGCGCTGGTCTGCGACCGCTTCGGCAACGTCGCGCTCGGCGTCGACCACGAGCGGGTCCAGGGAAGCGGCCTGCGGCTCGGCGAGGCCGTGGAGGTCGAGGTGGGCGACCGCATGCGAATGGCCACCTACGCGCACACCTTCGCCGACGTCGAGCCCGGCGAGCTGCTCGTCTACGAGGACGCCTACCGCACGCTCGCGCTCGCGGTGAACCGCGGCGACGCCGCGGACATGCTGGGCGTCCGGCCCGACGCCGAGGTGCGGCTGCGACCCGGATGATCGGCACGCCGCACGTCCATCACCGCGTCGCGGACTCGACGAACGAGCGCGCCAAGGCGCTGGCCGCCGCGGGCGCGCCGCACGGCACGCTGGTCACCGCGGACGAGCAGACGGCCGGCCGCGGCCGCCAGGGCCGCAGCTGGCTGGCCGAGGCGGGCGCGGCGGTTCTCATGTCCGTGGTGCTCCGGCCGCCGCCCGAGGCGCTGCCGCTGGCCGCCGCCGTCGCGGTGGCCGAGGCGGTGCCGGTCGAAACCGCGATCAAGTGGCCGAACGACGTGCTCGTGGACGGCCGCAAGCTGGCCGGGATCCTCGTGGAGGGCCGGCCTCAGGAGGGCTGGGTCGTGCTCGGCATCGGCCTCAACGTGAGCGGCATCCCGGCTGAGGTCAGCGACATCGCGACCGCGCTCGGGAGCGGCGGGCGCGAGGAGGTGCTCTCTGCACTGCTGGAGCGGCTGGACGCCCGGCTCTCGTCGCCGCTCCCCGAGGTGCTGGACGAGTGGCGGCGCCGCGACGCGCTGCTCGGGCGGGAGATCCGCTGGGACGGCGGCTCCGGCGTGGCCGCCGGGATCGACGCGGACGGCTCGCTGCTCGTCGAGACCGGCGAGGGCCAGGTGGCGCTCGTCGCCGGCGAGGTGCACCTCAGCCGCGGCTAGGCCGCGTCGCGCTCTTCCTCGTCGTCCTGTTCCTCCGGCGCCTGCGCGTCCACCGACTCGGCGCCGTCCACCTCGGGCGCGCTGGAGTCCCCGCCGCCCTTCTTGCGCCGGCGCCGGCCGCCGCGGCGGCGCTTGCCCTTCGGGAAGTTCCTCAGCAGCTCGCGAGCCAGCGCGGACGGCTTGCGGGCCATGCGCATGCGAGCGCCGTCGAGCACCTGCTGCGCCTCGGGCGTGTGCGCGAGCGCGGCCGCGAGCAGCGCGGCCGACAGTCGGCGGTCCTGCTTGCGGGCGGCCTGGACGAGCCGGCGCGCGTTGCGCGCGTGGGCCGCACCTGCCGAGTTCACGAGCAGGCCGAGCAGCCGCTTCGTCTCCGGCCAGCGCTGGACGGCGTACTCCTCGTGCACCTCACGGCTGTACTCGGCGAGGTGCCAGAGCCAGCGCGCCGCCTGGTCGCGACGGCCGATCTGCCGCTCGGCCAGCGCCTGGAGCAGCACCTTGACGCCCTCGCGGCGCTCGTCGCGCGACCAGCCGCCGACGATCTCGACAGCGTCGTCGAACGCCTCCGGGTCGCGCATGGCGCCGACCTCGGTGAGCGCGCGCACGCGCAGCTGCGAGTTGCGGTTGCGCCGCAGGCAGGTGAGCAGGAACAGGCGGCGCAGCTCGCCGGTGTTGTCGAAGTGCAGCATCGCCTTGGCCCGGCGCCAGTTGTTCGACGCGACGCGCGCGCCGGCCAGCATGGCCCAGGCCTGCTGCTGGCCCCAGTTCAGGTGCTCCACGGCCATCCGCCACAGCTCGCGCTCGAAGACCTGCGCGCGCCGGTCCTCGTCGGCGGTCACCGGCACCACACGACGCTCGACGCGCAGCCTGCGGCCGCGGCCGCGGCGGACGGGGCCGACGACGATCGCGCCGCCGCGGTACACGTCGCGGTCCAGCAGCGAGTGAAGCGTGATGACGGGATCGTCGTTCGGCGTCGCCGGGTGGACGAAGTCCACGATGATGCCCGCCTCCTTGCCCGGCGTGCGGCGGGTCACGCGGCCCACACGCTGCTGGTAGATGCGGCGCGAGGCGGTCGGCGCCAGGTGCATGCAGACGGTGGCCCGCGGCGAGTTCCAGCCCTCGGCGAGCAGCTGTGCGTTCACGAGCACGTCCACGTCGCCGCGCTCGTAGCTCGCGAGGATGCGCGTGAGCTCGCGCTTGGGCGTCTCGCCCGACACGGCCTTGGCGCGGATGCCCGCGTCCTGGAACGCCTTGGCGACGTTGTGCGCGTGCTGCACGCCGGCCGAGTAGACGACGCCGGGAAGGTCCTTGAAGCGCGTCTTGTAGAGGTCGGCCACCGCGAGGTTGAACGGCGTCTGGTCGAGCAGCGCGGCCAGCTCTTCCTGGTCGAAGTCCTGGTCCACCTCGCCGCGCCGCAGCGGCACCTTCGCGATCGAGCGGACGCCCACGCCCGGCGGGATGCGCACGCAGCGCAGCGGCGCGATCACGCCGCGGCGCGCCGCCTGCGCCAGGTCGAAGCGCGATGTCTGCGTCGGGAACAGGTCCGTCACGTGGCGCGCGATCAGCGCGCCGGTGGCGGTCATGCCGATGAAGACCGGTCCGATCCACTGGCGGATGGCACCGCTCGTCTTCTCGCCGAGCGCGGTGTGCGCCTCGTCGCAGATGACGATCGTGTAGGCGTCCGAGATCTTGCCGGCGTTGCGCACGAACCACTGGTAGGTCTCGACGGTCACGGGGCCGCCCGCCGGCGGCTCGTCGCCGTTCTTGCGGAGCAGCGGTGCCGAGATGCGGTCGCGATAGCCGCGGTCGCGCAGCTCGCCGAGGAACTGGTCTACGAGGTTGCGGCGGTGGGTGAGGATCAGGACGCCGCCGGTGCGGGACGCCTCGGCGAAGCCGACCGCGGCCACGGTCTTGCCGGCGCCGGTGGCGTGCTCGAACCAGAAGCGCCGGGAGGCGCCGGGGTCCTCGAGCACCGCTTCGGAGGCCTGCTCCTCCTCGGCCTCCTCGACCGGGTCCCAGTCGAGCGGCTCCTCGTCCGGCAGCTCGTCGCCCTCGAGCTCGAGCTCACCGGTGGGCAGCTCCTCGGTGGCGACCTGACCGTTGCCGCTCCCGTTGGTGTTGCCGCTCTTCGGGACGAGCAGCTCGGAGGTGAGCGCGACGAGCGTGCCCGACAGCGCGTCGACCTGGTGCGCCGACAGCGTCGTGCCGTCCACGAGCTGCGGCTCCTCCTCGGAGAGCAGCCGCTCGAGCCCCAGCGTGAGCGAGAAGTCGCGCCGCCACTCGACGGACGGCTCGGTCCGGCCGGCGTCCAGCTCCTTCAGGGCGGCGTCGAGCGCCGCGCGTCGCACGGTGCCCTCCGCGAGCGCCGTGGAGGCATCCTCGCCCTCGAGCACGATCGGCTCGCGGGCGAACTCCTCGGCGCGGCGGAGATCGTCGCCGGAAACCGGCGCGGTCTTGACCACAGAGCGTCTGTCAGCCACGTTTGGGCGCTTCTTCGTCAGGGAAACGGACGGGCCGGGCAGGTGCCGCGGCGGGATCGGTCCCGCCGCTTCACAGCAGGGTCCGCCCTACTATTCACCGCTCCGTTGCTTGCTGAGCGGCGAGCGTGCCGAGTCCATCCAGAACGGTCGGCGTGGCCATATTGTGGCACACCCAGGGCCTTCTGCCACCCTTCGTGCAATGCGCCGCCTCGCCGCGATCCTGGGCCTGGCCGCGGCCCTCGCGGCGGGTTGCAGCTCGGACGGCCCCGAGGAGTCGGCCTCCACGACGGACTTCGCGAAGCTGAAGGGAGCGCCCGCCTCGCTGGGCGGCCTCTATCGCCAGCCGAGCGCCATCCTCGACGGCGGCAAGAGCGCATACGAGCAGCGCATCGAGGAGCTGCGCGGCCATCCCGTGGTCGTGAACGCCTGGGCCTCGTGGTGCGGGCCCTGCCGCTTCGAGTTCCCGTTCTTCCAGAAGCAGGCCGTCAAGCGCGGCAGGGAGGTCGCGTTCCTCGGCGTGAACTCGCAGGACAACAGGGGCGACGCCGAGGACTTCCTCGACGAGTATCCGCTGCCGTTCCCGAGCTACGAGGACGGCAGCGGCGAGGTGGCCCGCGACCTGCGCATCGTGGGGCTTCCGGCGACCGCCTATTACGACAGGAAGGGCGAGCTGGCCTATCTCCACCAGGGTGGGTACGCGAGCGAGCAGAAGCTCGCGGAGGACATCGAGCGGTACGCTCGCTGACCTTCTGGACGTCCGGATCGCACGCAGCGAGCAGGAGCTGACGGCGGCGCTCGACCTGCGCGAGCGCGTCTTCTGCGGCGAGCAGGGCGTGTCGCCCGCGGCGGACCGCGACGGGCGCGACCCGGAGGCGACTCACATCGTCGCCCTCGAGCACGGGCGAGTGCTGGGGACCTGCCGGCTGCTCTTCCGCGGGCCGACCGCGCGGCTCGGGCGGCTGGCCGTCGAGCCGGACGCCCGCGGCAGGGGCGTGGCCGGCGCCATCCTGGGCGAGGCCACGCGGGTGGCGCGGGCGGCCCGCGCCGAGCGGATCTCCCTGCACGCCCAGACCTACGCGCAGGACCTCTACGTCCGCGACGGATACGAGCTGGCGGGCGAGCCCTTCGAGGAGGAGGGCATCGAGCACGTGGCGATGGAGAAGCGCCTTGCCTGAGCTGCGGCTCGACCCGATCACGGGCCTGCGCGTGATCGTCGCCGGGGAGCGCGGCGTGCGGCCGGGCGCGTGGCTCGACATACCGGAGCGGCCCGAGATCGACCCCGCGACCGACCCTTTCGCGGAGGGAAACGAGGATCAGACGCCGCCCGAGGTCTACGCGCTGAGGGACGGCGGGGCGCCCGACTCGCCCGGCTGGCGCGTGCGGGTGGTGCCGAACCTCTACCCCGCCCTAATCCCGGGCGAGCCGGACCCGGTCGCCGATCCGCTCGGCGCCCGGCGCGGGGAGCCGGACCTGTTCGTGTCGAGGCCGGCGCAGGGCGCGCACGAGCTGATCGTCAACTCGCCGAAGCCGGTCTGGTCGCTGGCCGACCTCGAGCCCGACGACGTCGGGACCGCGATGGAAGCCTGGCGCGAGCGGATGCGGACCCACGCGGACGCGGCGGCCTACGTGCACCTGATCGTGAACGAAGGGCGCGAGGCCGGCTCCTCGCTCCCGCACACCCACGCGCAGCTCTACGCGCTGCCGTTCGTGCCGGCCCAGGTCGCGCGCGAGCGCGAGCGCTTCACCGCGTACTGGGAGCACACCCAGGGGCGCAACCTGCTCGCCGACCTCCTCCAGGAGGAGGTCAAGCAAAACCTCCGGATCGCGGTCGTGGACTCCGAGGCCGTCGTCCTCTGCCCCTTCGCGTCGCGCGTGCCCTTCCACCTCCAGGTGATCCCGCGCCGGCCGGTGGCGCGCTTCGAGGACGCGGGGCCGCTCGGCGCCGCGGCGCTCCACCGGGCGCTGAACGCGCTACGGGACGTCCTCGGCGCGCTCCCGCCGCTCAACATGTGGGTCCGCACCGCGCCGAGCGGCGCCGAGCGCTTCTGCTGGCGGATCGACGTGATGCCGCGGCTGGCCCAGCTCGCGGGCCTCGAGCTCGGGGCGGGCGTGCACCTGAACGTGCTCACGCCGGAGGACGCTGCCGAGCGGCTCGCGGGCGCCAGCGTGTAGGTTCCGCCGCCGTGCCGCCCAGCGAGCGCCCGATTCCCAGTTACGCCGCCGAGCCTCCGCAGGAGCCGCTGCCCTACGGGCGCTGGGCCGAGGCGCTCGTGGAGCACTTCGAGCGCGCCGCGGAGACGGAGATCGGCGCCGTGCAGTGGTACCCCGAGCGCAGCCACGGCGGGCGCACCTACGTCCCGGCGACCGCGCCGGCCGGCGAGGGCGAGGTGTTCGGCTACGTGTCGTACACGCGCGAGCACGAGGGCGCGCAGGCCACCGACTTCGCGGCGGTCGCCGACTACACGGACGAGACCGCGGACGACAACCCCGACTGGACGCTCGACCTCTCCGACCAGGAGATCGGCAACTGGCGCGGACCCGAGGGCCGCCGCGGCGTGATCACGCTCGTCTGGGGCGTCTCGCTCGTGGCCAACGGGGTCGTGGCCACCGCCGAGCTCGGACCGACCACGACGGATCAGTGCGAGCTCGTGGAGCAGCGCTTCACGCTCGTGTCGCTGGACGCGTACACCGGCGACTACGTCGAGGTCCGCGTCTACGGCGCCGACGGCACCGAGCTGACGCGCGAGTCGCTGTACGAAGACGGCGATTGAGCGCCGCTTGCCCCGCCTCCGGCGGAGGCGTAGGGTCGCCCCAAGCGATCACAGGAGGACGAGATGTCCCACGCGGATCTGGCCCGCCGCTTCTACGAGGACGTGATGGTCGGTGGCGATCTCGGCGCGCTCGACGAGATCCTCACGGCCGACTTCGTGGACCACGAGGAGGGCCCGCCGGGCACGCCGGACGGAATCGAGGGCGTCCGCTTCTTCGTGACGACGTTCCGCGAGGCGTTCCCCGACCTGCAGGTCTCGATGGACGACGTGATCGAGAGCGGCGACCGCGTCGTCGTGCGCGCGACGATGCATGGCACGCAGACCGGCGACCTGATGGGCGTCCCGGCGAGCGGCAACCGCGTCGAGCTCGAGATGATCGACATCGTGCGGGTCCAGGACGGCCGCGTGGCCGAGCACTGGGGCACGACGGACAACCTGAGCCTGATGCAGCAGATCGGCGCTATCCCGCAGGAGGCGGCCGCCTCGTAGCGCAGTGCCGATCGACCGGATCCACCACGTGGACCTGGCGGTGGCCGACGTCGAGCGGTCGCGCGCTTTCTACCTGAGCGTGCTGGGGCCGCTCGGCGCCGCCGAGTTCCGGCGCTACCCGACCTACCGCAAGACCGAGGAGGTCGTCTACCTGACCGTGGGAAGCGCGGCGCTGGGCCTGCGGCGGGCCGACGGCGGCGAGCACCGCTACTACGACGTGGGCCTCGAGCACCTGGCGTTGTCGGTGGACAGCCGCGCCGAGGTCGACGAGACGTACGAGCGCTGCAGGGAGCTCGGCGTGCAGGTCCACTTCCCGCCCGAGGAGGACAGCGACGAGCCCGGCTACTGGGCGCTGTTCTTCTTCGACCCCGACGGGTTCCGCATCGAGGTGTTCCACTGGCCGGAGGATCCCGCCTAGACAACGTCGCCACCGCCCGCGCCTTCGTCGATGCCTACAACCGCGAGGACTTCGACGCGGCGCTGCGGCTCGGGACCGGCACCCTCGAGCTGGACTTCTCCCGCGCCCTCGGCCCCTACCGGGGCGTCTACCCGCGGGAGCAGGTCCGCGGCTTCCTCGAGGAGCTGAACTCCACCTTCGAGTCGGTCCGGTTCGAGCCGCGCGAATTCGTCGACGCGGGCGACCGCGTGGTCATGCCCATGACGATCCGATTCCGCGGCCGCGACGGGATCGAGGTGAAGGCGCAGACGACGAACCTGTGGGAGTTCCGCGACGGCGCCGTCGAGCGGATCGTGCTCTACCAGGAGCTGGACGAGGCGCTCAGGGCCGCGGGCCTATAGTCCGCTCGATGAGTGCACGAGCAATCATCGGCCTCGTCGTCTCCGTCGCCGTGCTCTGCCTCGCGCCGGGCGGGGCGGCGGCCGCACCGGCGAAGCTGTACGTCTCCCTCGGCGACTCCTATGCCTCTGGCTACCAGCCCGGCGTCGTCCCGAGCGAGAGCGGCAACACGCGCAACGGCTTCGCGTACCAGGTGCCGCGCTACGCGGCACGCCGCGGGCACCGGCTCCGGCTCGTGAACTTCGGCTGCGGCGGCGCGACGACGACCTCGCTCATCTCCACGAAGGGCTGCCGGCCGGAGGCGCTCGGCCCGGACGGCAGGGACTACCCGGGGCACACCCAGCTGGCGGCCGCCACGCGCTTCCTCCGCGCCAACCGCGGCCGGACGGCGCTCGTAACGGTGTCGATCGGGGGCAACGACGTGACGCGGTGCGTGAGCACCCCGGACCCCGTGGCCTGCGTCGCCACGGCGGTGAGGACCGTCAAGAAGAACGTCACGCTGATCGCCAAGCGGCTGCGGCGCGCGGCGGGCCGGCGCGTCACGATCGTCGGCACGACGTATCCCGACGTGATCCTCGGGCTCTGGGTCAAGGGCGACGCCAGCTCCCGCAACCTCGCGTCCCTGTCGGTGGTCGCGTTCAGGTCGCTCATCAACCCGGCCCTCAAGTCGGCGTACTCGACCGCACGCGGCCGCTTCGTGGACGTGACCGCGGCGTCGGGCGCGTACACGCCCCTGGAGCAGACGACGACGCTCATGCCGTACGGGACCGTGCCCGTCGCCGTGGCCCGCGTGTGCGAGCTCAGCTACTTCTGCGCGTTGCAGGACATCCACGCCCGCACGGACGGCTACGCGCTGATCGCGCGGCTGGTCGCCGGCGAGCTGCCCCGCCGGCGCTAGCGCAACCCCGGCGACCGGTCGGGGTAGTCGGAGTAGATGAAGGTCCTGGGGCTCGTGGCGGTTGCGGTGGCGATCGAGGTCGTGGCCGCGAAGCACTGGATCGACAGCGCGGGCTTCGACTGCTACCCGCATTGCGACACCGGGCAGACGGTGAGCGGCTGGGTGGCGGCGCTGCTCCCGGTGGCCCTGCTGGTCGTTATCGCGGTCCTGCTCGCGCGCCGCTGGGCTCGCTCGCGCTGAGCGAAGCGCCCGGCAGGCGGGATCGCTCCCTCGTACGCTCGAGCTCGTGTAACGAATCCCGCCCCCGAGGCACTGACCCTCGTCTGAACGAAAGGGAGCCCGTGACGGAACTGATCCAGAAGCAGGCCGTTGGACTTCCCCAACCCAGAGCACCGCTGATGCGCGCCGTGTGGGCGGTGGCGGGAGCCGCCGTGGCCCTCGCCGCCGGGTGCGGATCGAGCGACGACTCGTCCTCCGATGCGCCGCCGGACATGGCAGAGGCGGCAACGACGACGCCCGCGGCCCCCGCCGCCGCCAAGAAGCGCACCGGGCGCCTGGTCAAGGTCGTCGACTCGCAGTTCGGCCGCGTCCTGGCCGACGCCAAGGGCGAGGCGTTCTACCTCTTCGACAAGGAGCGGCGCGGCATGAGCGAGTGCTACGGCGCTTGCGCCGAAGCCTGGCCGCCGGTGCTGACGAAGGACCGGCCGCGCGCCGGGCGCGGCGTGACCCGATCGAAGCTCGGCACGACGAGGCGCCGCAACGGAGCGCGTCAGGTCACCTACGCGGGGCACCCCCTCTACTACTACGTCCAGGACTCGCCCGGGACCATCCTCTGCCAGAACGTCGACGAGTTCGGCGGGCTCTGGCTGGTCGTCAAGCCGTCGGGCAAGCCCGTGCGCTGATCGCAGGACGCGTCTATCGTCCCCGGCGCTGCCCCGATAGCTCAGCTGGATAGAGCGACTCCCTCCTAAGGAGTAGGCCGCAGGTTCGAATCCTGCTCGGGGCGCTCTGGCCGGTGAATACGAACTCACCCGCGCTCGGCTGCGGGATGGGCTGGAGACCACCGTCTATCTAGTCCGGCATCCGCGCGCGGCGACGCGGGTCCGCGTCGTCTCCTTTCCGGAGCCG
Source organism: Thermoleophilaceae bacterium (assembly GCA_016929195.1). Taxonomy (GTDB): domain Bacteria; phylum Actinomycetota; class Thermoleophilia; order Solirubrobacterales; family Thermoleophilaceae; genus JACVRW01. Next base: position 12,636 of record JAFGJG010000162.1, on the reverse strand, counting down.
CAGCGGCTCGACGTGTGGTGCGCCGAGCACGGCCATCCCGAGGCGCTCGTGGCCGGCTTCTTCGTGCGCGACCCGTACCGCCCGCTCGGCGATGTCTGGGTCGGCGGCGAGCCCGTCGCGTCCGAGCCGGTCGAATCGCGGTGGGCTCCGCTGCGCTCCGCGATCCACGTGGACGGCGACGTGCGGCTGGCGCGGCGCGGCGAGCTGTCCGACGCCCCGCGCGGCGATCTCGTCACGGCCGGGCCGATGCTCGTGAGCGGCGGCAGGTCCGTCGCCGACGGCGAGGACCGGGAGGGCTTCTCCGCCGGCGCCGCCCAGTTCGACTCCGACATCACCGCCGAGCGCCACCCGCGCTGCGCGCTCGGCCTCAGCGAGACCGAGATCCTCGCGGTCTGCTGCGACGGCCGCCGGACCGGCGTGGACGCCGGCCTCGACCTGGCCGAGCTCGCGCGGCTCCTGATCACCTTCGGCGCCGGCGAGGCCATCAACCTCGACGGCGGCGGCTCCGCAACGCTCGTTCATCACGGCCACCTGCTGAACCGCCCCTACTCGAGCGTCGACCAGCCGGCGCCGGAGTCGCGCCCCGTGGTGACCGCGCTCCTGTTCGAGCCGGCCTGACGCGATACGTTCCGCCCGTGAGGGTCCTGGTCACGAGCGCCCGCATGCCGTTCGCCCTCGCCGTCATGCGGCGGCTCCGCGAGGCGGGCCACGAGGTGTTCTCCTCGGACACCTACGCCGCGGCGCCCGGGAATCACTCCCGCTACGTAAGCGCCCATGTCGTCACCGCCTCGCCGCGGGCCGAGACCGGGCGGTTCGTGGATCAGGTCGCCGCGTTCTGCGACGAGCACGACGTCGACGTGATCGTCCCGACCTGGGAGGAGGCGTTCTACCTCTCCACCCACCGCGAGCAGCTCGAGCAGGTCGCGCGCCTCTACACGCCGCCCTTCGGAACGCTCGCCCGCGTGCACGACAAGCACTCCTTCGAGCGCCTCGTCGAGGACCTCGGGATCCGCGCCCCCGAGGGCGTGACCGTCCGCAGCGACGACGAGATGAGCGAAGCGCTGGCGCGCTGGCCGCGCTACTTCGGCCGCGGCGTGTTCTCGCGCGGCGGCGTCACGCTGCTCACGAACACCGGGCCGCTCGCCGGCGCCGTCAGCCCGGCGGACGTGCACCCCACCCCCGACGCGCCCTGGCTCGTACAGGAGTTCGTGGACGGGCCGATGGTCTGCACCTACAGCACCCTCCACGGCGGCCGCGTCACGGGACACTGCACCTACCGGGGGCCGCGCCAGTACCACCACAGCACCGCCGTGCAGTTCGAGTCGATCGCCGGCGACGAGTCGCTCGCGGTCGTGACGCGGCTGGGTGAGGCGCTCGGCTACACGGGCCAGATGTCGCTCGACTTCGTCGACTCGGGGGACGGCCTCGTGATCATCGAGTGCAACCCGCGCACCACCGACGGCGTCCTGCTGATGGAGGCCGACGAGCTGGCCGGCGCGCTGCTCGATCCGGACCGGGAGCTCCTCATGGTCCCGCCGGGCCGGATCACCCAGCTCGACCTGGCCGTGATCGGGACGATGTTCTCGGACGGCCTGCGCGAGGTGCCCGGCACGATCCACGACCTGCTCCACATCCCCGGGGCGGACCGCGGCTGGCACGACGAGCTGCCGAGCCTCTACTCGTTCCTCGCGTTCTGCCACCACGAGCGCCTGAGCCTGCGCGAGCACCAGAAGCTCCAGGTGGCTATGTACGAGGACGTCTCCTGGGACGGTGAGCCGATCGAGGGCATGACCGCCGATCAGTCGGCCGCGCTGGCCGCGCTGCACGACTGAGAACGAAGAAGGCCGCCGGCGTCGTGGGGGCGGAACCGCCGGCGGCAGCCTGGTTGTACCCGGGGCGGACCGCGTCCACGCCTGTGCAACGAAACGGTCAGGCCGGTGCCGGCACCGCCCCGAACTGGACGAGCAGGCCAAGCATGTCCGCCTGCGACCAGCGCTCCACCACGCGGCCGTCGCGGAAGCGCATGATCGTGATGCCGTCGAGGGCGATGTCGCGGCCGGTGGCGGGCACGCCCAGGAACTCGCCCTCGTGGCGGCCGCGCATCACGAAGCGGGCGACGAGGTCGTCCCCGTCGCAGAACGTGTGGAGCAGCTCGATCCTCCCCTCCGGGAACGCCCGGAAGTGCTGCTCGTAGAACCCGGTGACCGCCGTCTTGTCCATCGGCTCCGGCGAGTAGCCGTGCAGCCGCACGTCGTCGTCGTAGAGCGTGAGGTAGGCGGCGAGGTCGCCGCGGTTCCAGTCCTCGATCGCCTGGGCCAGGCGCGTGGCGTTCGCGTTCTCCATCTCCCCTCCAGGTAGGATGAATACTCTCGTTTGGAGTATAAGCTCACCACCACCTCCTATGCGATCCTCGGCCAGCTCGCCTGGGGCGACGCCTCCACCTACGAGCTGACCAAGGCCATGCGCCGCAACCTGCGCTTCTTCTGGCCGCGGGCCGAGGCGCGCATTTACAGCGAGGCCAAGCGGCTCGCGGACGCGGGCCTCGCGCGGGCCACGCGCGGACGGACCGGCCGCAGGCCGCGCACGGTCTATTCGATCACCGCCGCGGGCAGGCGCGAGCTGCGCGGGTGGCTCGGCACGCCCGCCGAGCCCGTCTCCCTCGAGCACGGCCCGCTGCTGCGCGTGTTCCTCGGCCGCGAGGGCTCGCCCGCGGAGCTGAGGCGGGCGATCACCGCGGCCCGCGAGCAGGCCGACTCGATGCTCGCGGTCGGCACGCCGCTGGGCCACGAGTACCTCGAGCGGCGCCACCCAGAGCAGGAGGAGGTGCACCTGCGCGCGCTCACGTTCGACTACCTCTACGGGTGGGCGCTGTTCACGCGGGCCTGGGCCGACGGCGCGCTCGCCGAGGTGGAGCGCTGGGACGACACCTCACCGTCCGCGGCCAAGGAGCGGCGAGCCCTCGCGCGCATCCGCGGCCGCCTTCGCGGCTACTAGCGGCGCGACTCGTACGCGGCGATCTGCGTCTTGACGAGCGAGACCAGATTGCCGAGCGCGATGTTGGCGTCCACCAGATGGAGGCCCCATGTGGGGTCCGGCGACGGCCTGTACACCGGCGCGCCCCTGCGCGCGGCGATGTGGAGCACGTCGGCGCCGCCGGCGGGCGAGCAGCGCGCCGTGTAGGCGTTCGGGATCTCGACCCACGGCGTCTTCGCGGTCGGCAGCTCCACACCGCTGATGCCGATCGCGGCCGCGATCGTCGTGCCGGGGGCGAAGGGGGCGCTCGGACTGATCGGGGTGATCGGCGCCGAGCCGCCGCCGAGCGCGGCCGGGTTCGTGCAGAGCACCTCTAGCCCCTTCTCGCCGGTGCGCCCGAACACCGCGTCCTCCGGAGGCGTGGCGTTGAAGGTCGAGAAGGCGATCACGCAGCCGGTCTGGCGCTTCGCGCGGCAGGCGCGCACCTTCTTGAAGTCCCCGCCGCGGTCCCTGCCCTTCTTCACGGTGACGTTGCCGCCGAGCAGGATCGCCGAGACCAGCCTGCGCCGGGCCTTCGGCTTCCTGTCGATCTCCTCGGCCACGAGCCGGCGCAGCACGAAGGTCCCCTGCAAGTGGCTCACGAGCACGACCCCGCGGCCCTTGTTGTACTTGCGCAGGTAGGTGCGCCAGGCCTCGCGCACGTCGTTGTACGGGACGTTCCTGTCGAGCTCGCCGCCGCCCTCCGCGCCGCCCAGCAGCCCGGCGAGCGTCACCTGCCGGTACACCGGCGCGAAGACGCGGCAGTGCTGGGAGTAGCGCGCCGTCTGGTAGAGCGCGATCGAGCGCAGCTCGGGGTCGATGCGCTTGTTCGCGAGCGTCGTCTTCTGATCGCTGACCGTCGGGTAGACGTAGAAGCAATCGACCTTCGGCGGCCTGTCCGCCCTCGGCTTTCCGACGCGCAGCCTCTTGGAGGTCGGCGAGAAGTACGTGGTGCCGAGGCCCGGGTCGCAGGGATTGCTCTTCAGGCCCGGCTTGCAGAGCCAGACGACCTTCGCGGTGGCGCCGCCGGGCGCGGCGAGGACCGCCGCCACCAGCCCGGCGAGAACGACCAGCAGGAGGCGGGAGGAGCGGCTCACCGGCGCGGCAGACTACACAGTCGCCGCGCCGGGCCCGCTAGTTGGCCACCCCGAAGTTGAGGACATAGGTCGCGCCCGACGGATACGCGGAGTGAACCGGTGCCTGGCGCGAGACCCAGATGCCGACCTCGCGGAAGCCCGAGCTGAGCATGTTGCGCCGGTGCGGCGGGCTGTGCATCAGCGCGCGCACGCGGTCGACGGGACGCGAGAACGGGCCGGCGCCCCAGACGAGGTTCTCGCCCACGAACCAGCGGCGGACTCCGTTCATGTAGCCGGCCGCGCGGATCCGGTCCGACGGCTTGCTGCCGGCCAGCGAGATGTGGGCGAAGTAGCGGCGGCTGACCATGTCGGCCGCGTGCCAGCGGGCCGCCTTGCGCAGGTGCGCGTCCACGGTGAGCCTGGGCAGGCCGTGGCGGGTGCGCTCGCGGTTGAGCAGGCAGAGCGTCGCGAGACGGAGCTTCTTCCCGGTGGTCTGGCTCGCTCGCTCGTAGCCGTAGTCGCAGGAGCTCGCGAGAGCCGGGGCGGCTGAGACGGCGATGGCGGCGATGGCGAAGGTCAGGGCAAGTGGGAGCTGCGTGCGGGGGCGTCGCATGCATTCGCCATCGGACACCCCTCCGCACGGCTTTCAGCGCCGCACGGGATCATGCAAGCCCGGTCAGCGGTCCGGGCGGTCCGGATAGACGTCGTCGATCGTCGTGAGCGGCGTGTACGGGGCGCCGCCGGCCGCGGCCTCGATCGCCTCGCCGCCGCCGGCCAGGCGGTCGAGCACGCTGACCACGGCCGCGACCTCGAAGCCCTCCTCGCGCACGCGCTCGATCGCCTGGACGGTCGATCCCCCGGTCGTGACGACGTCCTCCACGATCAGGCAGCGCTCGCCGGGGTCGAGCTCGGGCCCCTCGATCCACCTCTGGAGGCCGTGCTGCTTGCGGTCCTTGCGCACGAAGAAGGCCTTCACGTCGGCTCCGGCCGCGAGCGCCGAGCAGGCGACCGGGTCGGCGCCCATCGTGAGGCCGCCGACCGCGCCGGCACCGGCGTCCTCGGCGGCGCCGCGCACGAGCTCCCCCAGCGCCGCGAATCCCTGCGGCAGGAGGATCGCCCGCTTGGCGTCCACGTAGTACTGCGCCGTGCGCCCGCTGGTGAGCGTGACCTCGCCGATCACCAGCGCGTGCTCGCGCAGCGCCGCCACGAGCCGCTCTCGCGGATCAGGCATCCGTGCAGATGAGGGTCGCAGGGGTCAGGTTCCGCACGGCGGCTGCCGATGGTAACCGCGATGGGCTCTCTCATCCGCTGGACAGCCATCCTCACGTCGGTGATCGTGGCGCTCGGCTTCCTCGCGTTCGCGGTCGACGAGATCGACCGCGGCTCGAAGCAGCAGCAGGACGCGCTCGCCCGCGGGCTGAGCGATCTCGAGCCGAAGGCCTCGATCGCCAACCCGAGCCCCACGCCGGCGGAGGAGAAGGCACGCGAGAAGGCCCACGGGCCGGTGCGCGAGGCCATCGACGACGCCAACGACGTGCTGCTGGCACCCTTCGCCGGGCTCGTCGACTCGGACAACGCCTGGGTCAACCACGGCGTTCCGTCCCTGCTGGCGCTCCTGGTCTACGGCCTCGGGCTCGGCACGCTGGCGAACATGCTGCCGAAGGGCCGCGCCCACGGCGGCGACTGGCGCACCGCCTCGTCGTAGCCGAGCCCTAGACGTACACGTAGATCGGGTCGCCGATGTCGACCCAATCGAAGATTTGGCGCGCGTTCGGGACCGGTACCCGGAGGCAGCCGTGGCTCGCGGGGTACGTCGGCACCGACGCGTAGCCGTGGATCGCGTACCCGCCGATGAAGTAGTTCGAGTCCACCATGCCCTTGGCGTTCGTGCCCGGGGTCTGGAGGTAGAAGTGGAACTTCCCGAACACCGTCGGCGTGGCCGGGGCTCCCGAGGAGGAGTGGTAGATCCGGTACGGCCGTCCCTTCTGGGCGAGGACGAGCACCTGGCGCGACCAGTCGAACTCGACGTGCTTGCCGTTCTTGCCGGCCTTCGGGTAGCGGAGCTTGTAGGCGCCGTGGCCGCGGAAGAGCTTGTGATAGACCGCGCCGTCGGCCACGCCCGAGGTGCCCATCCCGTTCGTCTTCCGGAACGCGATCACGGCCCGCGTGGTGCCGGAGTCGTAGTAGCCCGTGACCGGCACGGCGAAGTGGAGCTTGGCGAGCGCGCGCTGGAGCAGCAGCACATGGGCGCCGCGCGAGCCCTCGCCGGCCGACCAGGAGACGACGTCGATGCGGCGGTCGCGGGCGCGGAAGGCGACCTGCTGGGCGGTGGCGGCATGCCTCACGACCAGCCGGAGCCGGCCGGGCCGGCCGACCTGGAAGCGGAACCTGAACCTGCCGCCGGCACGAACGGCGCGGCGGATGCGCATGCTCACCTTGTTCCTGCGGACGACCTGGAGCGTCACGACCTGGCCGGCGACGTATGGCTGCACGCGGCCGCGGGCGATGACGACCTGGCCGGGCGCGTAGTAGCGCGCCTTCCTCGTGCTGAGCCCGCCGTGGACCGCGAACTTCGCCTTGCCGGCCGCGGGAGCCGGGAGCGGCGCGGGCGGAGGCACGGTCGGCGCGGGCGGGGTCTGGGCTGCGGCCGGCGCGGCGGAGAGCAGCGCTGCCGCGCCGAGCGTGAGGGCCAGACGTGCGGTCATTCGCCGGGAAACTATGGCAGGAGCGGCCGCTATCCGGCCGGTCGAGGCGCGGGGGTCGAGTCGGTGATCCTCGGCACGAGCATGCAGGCGATCAGCATGAGCGGGCCGAGCACCAGCGACACCTCCCAGCCGTTGGCCTGAGCCCCGTAGGCGATCGAGTTGTTGATCGAGTGCATCGCGATCACCGGGTAGAGCGACCCGGTCCGCTCGTAGACGACGCAGAAGATGAAGCCGAGCAGCGCCAGCGGCGGGAGGATCAGGAGCGCGTCCGCGCCCGAGAAGTCGTAGTGGATGACGCCGAACACGAGGCCGTCGATCGTGGCGGCGCCGAGCGGCGCCCAGCGCGAGCGCAGCGCGCGGTAGAAGAACCCGCGGAAGAAGAACTCCTCGGCCACCGGCGCGACGCACACGATCATGAACCCGGCCGCGATCAGGCCGAACGTGCCCTCCTCGCTGCCGAGGTCCTCGGCCACCGTCTGCTCGACGTCGGGCTGGACCGCGACCGAGTAGACGGCCGCCAGCACGTAGAAGGTGACCATCCCGAGCGCGGCCCAGCCGATCGCCGGCCACAGCCGCGTCCGGCGGAGCCCGAAGTGCCAGGGCCGCGGCCTGCGGGTGAAGGAGGCGAACGCGACCGCGGTGCCGATGAACACCATGCTCTGGATCAGCGTGGCGACGACCGTGAACGTCGCGTCGTTCTCGCTGTCCTCGAGGCCGGTCGTGAACACGGAGACGACGCCGACGATCACCAGCGTGGCGCTGATCGCGACGAGGAAGCCGACCCCCGCGTACCACGCCGGCCAGCGCGGGGCGGCCCCCTCCGGCAGCTCGGGCGGGTGCGGCGGGGCCTGTTGGAGCGCGGCGTCCACCGGCCTCAGACTAGGGGGGAGACCTCGGCGAGCGAGCGCACGGACGGGACGCCGGGCGGCGCGGACCCGGGGCGGTCGATCAGCACGCCGCGCACCCCGGCCGCCCGGGCGCCCTCGAGGTCGTTCTCCGGCGAGTCGCCCACGTGCAGCGCGTCCTCCGGAGCCACGCCGGCCAGCTCGAGCCCGCGGAGGAACGGCGCCGGGTCCGGCTTGGCGGCGCCGACCTCCGCCGAGGAGACGACCCCGTCCACCAGCTCGAGGAGGCCCGGCGGGCCCAGCCAGTCCGGCAGCGAGCAGTCCCAGTTGCTCACGACGACGAGCGCGTGCCCGGCTGCGCGGAGCTCGCGGAGCGCCGGCACGGCGTCCTGGAACGGGCTGAACTCGAGCGCCTCGAGCATCACGCGCCGCGCGGTCGGGTGGTCGAGGCCCGGCAGCGCCAGCGCGGCGCGCAGGGCCTCGGCGCAGCGGTCGCGGAGATCGTCGAGCGCCTCCGGGTCCGAGCCCTCGAGGTGATGAGCCAGGTAGTAGCCGATCTCCGCGCCGAAGCCCGCCGCGGCCCGGCTCTCGTCCACCTCGTGCCCGGCCTCCGCCAGGAGGCGCCTGAGCCGCGGCGCGGGGGGCTGGAGCTCCACGAGCGTCCCGAGCGCGTCGAGGAGCACCGCGCGCCGGCTCATGCGATGAAGTGCCAGCTCGCGAACTGCGCTGTGAACAGCCCCAGCCCCATGGCGAACAGCGCGATCACGTACTCCGCGTTGCGGCGCTCCTCGCACCAGAGGGCGAGCCACATGAAGACCGGGAACAGGACCGCGAGGAAGCGCGGCAGCGACATGAGCGGCTGGGGCCCGACCGGGAACGTGAGCGGGAGCGCGAGCGCGGCGGCCATGTAGACGGCGTAGGGTCGCGGAAGGCGCCGCCAGGCGCCCGTGACCGCCGCCACCGCGAAGGCGAGGAAGCCGAACAGCATCAGGTTCATGGCGGCCACGCGCCATGGGTCGCCCCCGGCCTCCTCGAAGTAGACGGGCGTGCGCGACCCGGAGAGGAGCTGCCGCAGCCCGTCGAAAGCCGCCACGAGCCCGTCCCATGCTCCGAGGAACGGCCCCGCGAACTCGCGCGACCACGCGTCCTGCACTCCGAGGAAGCGCAGGCCGTCGCCCTCCGACAGGCCCAGGAAGGCGACGTAGGCGAGCAGGCCGACGGGCGCCAGCAGGAGCCAGGCGCCGTCCTGGAGCCGCCGCGGCCGCGTCTGCCACCAGAACAGGGCCAGCGGCAGCAGCAGCACGATCCCGGCGCTGCGCGTGGCCGCTGCCGCGGCCGCGGCGGCGCCCGCCCACGCCCAGCGCTCCGTGCGCGCGGCGTAGAACGCGCCGACGGATACGAGCAGGAAGAGGCTCTCCGAGTAGACGGCGCCGAAGAACACGGCACCCGGGAAGACCGAGAGCAGGAGCAGCGTGAGCGGCGCGCGGCGCTCGCCCAGCTCGAGCGCGGCCAGCCGGTAGAGCAGAACCAGCGCGCCGAGGTACGCCGCCAGCGAGACGACGAGGCCGGCGATGAGGCGCGCACCGTCCGATCCGCCTCCGAGGCCGCCGAGCGCCCGGATCAGGCCGGGGTAGAGCGGGAAGAACGCCGCGCGCGGCTCGCTGTCGCCGTAGCCGTCGGCGGCGATCCGGAGGAACCAGACCGCGTCCCAGCGCGCGAGCGGCGCGAGCAGCGTGTCCCCGAAGCCGCCCAGCGGGTGCGTGAGCGACGTCTCGTCGAACCTCCCCGCGTTCAGCTCGGCGTCCCCACCCGTGACAGGGCCGAAGGAGAGTGCGGCGAATACGGCAATCAGGAGGACTGCGAGCCGCGTCGCGACGAACACGCGCAGCGCCGTGCGCAGGCTGCCGTCCCCCGAAGACATGCAGATCACCGGTTTCTACGTCCCCTACGCGGCCACCTTCCTGGAGGACCACCGCGAGCAGGTCTACGCCCTCGTGACGGTGGTGCTCGCGTTCGCCGCCGCCCAGATCGTGGACCGCGCGCTGTCGCGGCGCGCCGAGCGGCTGAGCGCGCGCGTGGCGGGCGGCGAGCTCTCGGCCGTGGCGACGACGCGCCTCAGGCTCGTGCGGCGCCTGATCTACGCGGGGATCATCGTCATCGGGCTGGCGCTCGCGCTCGCGCAGTTCGAGGCCGCGCGGCGGCTCGCCACCGGGATCCTCGCCTCCTCCGCCGTGCTCGGCCTCGTGGTCGGCTTCGCGGCGCGCGCCACGCTGGCGAACGCGATCGCCGGGGTCATGCTCGCGATCACCCAGCCGATCCGCATCGGCGACCTCGTGACCGTCGAGGAGCAGACCGGCGAGGTCGAGGACGTGAACCTGTCCTACACGTACGTGCTCCTCGACGACGGCAGCCGCCTGGTCGTCCCGAACGAGCGCCTGGCCCAGAGCTCGGTCGAGAACCACACGGTGGTCGACCCGCGGGTGCAGGTGGAGGTGTCCGTCTGGATCCCGCCGGGCGCCGACGCGGAGCGGGCGATCGAGGCGATCGCGTCCGAGGACGACGGCGTGAGCGCCACCGTCGCCGAGGTCGAGCGCGACGGCGTGCGGCTCAGCGCAACGACCTGGGCCGACGGCCCGCGCGAGCGCGGCCGGGTGGCCGCCGAGCTGCGCAGGCGCTGGCTGCGGCGGCTCCGCGAGCAGGGTCTATCCTCAGCCGGGGCCTCCTGAAGGCGTTTTCGGGCGCCCGGCACCCATGAGTCACCGCCAGCGACAGCACAGGAGACGCAGGCGCGGCGGCGGGCGGAACAGGATCCTGCTCGCCCTCGGCATCCTCGGGATCACGTGCGCGATCGCCGTCCTCTCGCTCGCCGGGTACGTGCTCGCGATCGCCGCGACCGCGCCCGACCTCGACGAGCTCAAGCCGAGCGACAAGGGCCAGAGCTCGGTGATCTTCGCGGCCGACGGCTCGCGCCTCGGCTACGTCCAGTCGGACGTGGTCCGCACCGTGATCCCCTGGACGCGGATCCCGACCGTCCTGCGCCGCGCGACCGTGGCGATCGAGGACGAGCGCTTCTACAAGCACAAGGGCGTGGACTACAACGCGATCATCCGCGCCGGGGTGCGCAACCTCGAGTCCGGCGAGAACCTGCAGGGCGGCTCGACGATCACCCAGCAGCTCGTGCGCGCGCTCTACATAAAGGACCCCCAGCGCAACCTCAACCGGAAGATCCGCGAGGCCAAGCTCGCCTCGGAGCTCGAGGAGGAGCACTCGAAGACCTGGATCCTCCACAACTACCTGAACGACATCCCGTACGGGACGGTCGGGGGCCGCACCGCGATCGGCGCCGAGGCGGCGGCCGTGGTCTTCTTCTCGAAGCACGCGAACGAGCTGACGCTCCCCGAGGCGGCCACGCTCGCCGGGCTCCCGCAGGCGCCCTCGCAGTACAACCCGTTCCGCAACCCCACGGCCGCGCTCGAGCGCCGCAACGAGGTTCTCGACCGGATGGCCGAGAACGGCTACATCTCGCGCGGTGAGGCCGACGCCGCGGCCCAGGCCCCGCTCGGCGTGAAGCACGGCACCCGCTACACGCGCCGGCGCGAGCCCTACTTCTTCGACTTCGTCCAGGACCAGCTGATCGAGAAGTACGGCGTGGGCGTCTTCCGGCGCGGCGGCCTGAAGGTCCACACGACGATCTACCCCAAGCTCCAGGACGCGGCCCGCCAGGCGATCACCGGCCAGCTGCCGTACCCGGACGACCCCTCGTCGGCCGTCGTCTCGATCGACCCGTCGAACGGCTACATCCGCGCGATGGCCTCAAGCGGCACCTACAAGGACCGCACGTTCAACCTGGCGGCGCAGGGCCACCGCCAGCCCGGCTCCGCGTTCAAGACCATGGTCCTCACCACCGCGATCCGCAAGGGCGTGGACCCGGACCGCACCACGTATGTCTCGAAGCCCCTGCAGCTGGACCTCGGCGACGGCTCGCCGCCGTGGGAGGTGAAGACCTACGACAACAGCTATCGCGGGACGATGTCCATCCGGAGCGCCACGCTGGCCTCCGACAACACGGTCTACGCCCAGCTGATCCTCGACCTCGGCGCTAAGGCCGTCCGCGAGACCGCGGAGCTCATGGGGATCACCACGAAGCTCGACGCCTACCCGGCGGAGGGGCTCGGCGGACTGCGCCGCGGCGTCTCACCGCTCGAGATGGCGAACGCCTACGCCACGCTCGCCTCCGGCGGGATGCGCAACAAGCCCAAGGCGATCACGAAGGTTGTGTTCCCTGACGGGAAGTCGGACGACCTCGGCGAGCCCGAGCGCGAGCGCGCCTTCTCGGACGGCGTGGCCAGCGAGGTGACCGAGATCCTCGAGCAGAACGTGACCGGCGGGACCGGGGTCGCCGCGCAGATCGGCTGTCCTGCGGCCGGCAAGACCGGCACGACCGACAACTTCAACGATGCCTGGTTCGTGGGCTACACGCCGAAGCTGGCCAGCTCGGTCTGGGTCGGCTATCCGAACGCGCTCGTCGAGATGCGCAGCGTGCACGGCATCAGCGTCGCCGGGGGCACCTTCCCGGCGGCGATCTGGCACGACTACATGATCGTCGCCCACGGCGACGACTGCAGCGACTTCCCGCCCCCGTCGGAGCCGGCCACGTTCACGCCGTTCTTCGGCAAGTACGCGACCACCGGCCGGTCCGGCACGGGCTCCTACTACGGCGACGACGAGACCGGCACGACGGAGGAGGACGGGACGGGCGACGACCCCGGGACCGGCGACAACTCGGCCGGCGGCGAGGACTACCGCGGCTACGACCCGCGTCTCTACGAGACCCCGCCGCAGGGGGCGCCGGATGTCGCGCCGGCGCCCGACCCGGGCGCGGAGGAGCTCGGCGGCCAGTGAGACATCCGGGGGCTCGCGCCCCCGGACCCCCGCGCCGCCTGGCCGGCCGATGCCGGGCTCGCGCCCCCGGACCCCCGCGCCGCCTGGCCGGCCGAT
>JAFGJG010000161.1 GCA_016929195.1 Thermoleophilaceae bacterium | reverse complement strand
GTGCCTACCAGGTGCACCACGACGACCACACGATCACGTTCCTCGACACCCCGGGCCACGAGGCGTTCACGGCGATGCGCGCCCGCGGCGCGAAGGTCACGGACATCGCGGTGATCGTGGTGGCCGCGGACGACGGCGTCATGCCGCAGACCGTCGAGGCGATCGACCACGCGAAGGCCGCCGAGGTGCCCGTGATGGTCGCCGTCAACAAGATCGACAAGGAGGGTGCGGACCCCAACCGCGTCCGCGGCGAGCTGGCCCAGCAGGGCCTCACGCCCGCCGACTGGGGCGGCGACACGGAGTTCGTGGACGTCTCCGCCAAGACTCACCAGAACCTCGAGGACCTGCTCGAGACGCTGGTCACGCTCGCCGAGATCCAGGAGCTCAGGGCAAACCCGGCCGCCGAGGCGTCCGGGTTCGTGATCGAGTCGAAGCTCGACCCCGGCCGTGGCCCCGTGGTCACCGTGCTCGATCTCCGCGGGCGCATGCACGTGGGCGACGCCCTGGTGGCGGGTCAGCACTGGGGCCGCGTGCGCGCGATGCACGACTTCCGCGGCCAGCGCGTGACCGAGGCCACGCCCGGCATGCCGGTCGAGGTGCTCGGCTTCGACGGCGTACCCGACGCCGGCGAGCAGTTCCGCGTGGTGGAGAACGAGCGCGAGGCGCGCCGTCAGGCGCAGGAGCGCGAGATCCGCGTCAAGCGCGAGGCGCTCGCCCGTCAGGCCGGCCGCCGGGTCTCGCTCGAGGACGTGCTGGCACGCGCCGAGCGCGGCGAGCAGGAGCTCAACCTGGTCGTGAAGGCCGACGTGGCCGGCTCGCTCGAGGCCCTGGCCGACGAGATCGCTCGGCTCCCGCAGGAGCAGGTCCAGGTGAACGTGATCCGCGACGGCGTGGGCGGCATCAGCGAGTCCGACGTGATGCTCGCGGCCGCGTCCGACGCGGTGATCATCGGCTTCAACGTCCGCCCGGTCGGCAACGCCGCCCAGGTCGCGGACCGCGAGGGCGTCGAGATCCGCACCTACTCGGTCATCTACAAGATCATCGAGGACCTCCGGGCCGCCATGGAGGGCATGCTGCGGCCCGAGGAGGTCGAGGAGTCGATCGGCACCGTCGAGGTGCGCGCGACCTTCAAGGCCTCGCGCGTCGGCACGATCGCCGGCTCCTACGTGACCGAGGGCATCGTGCGGCGCGGCGCGCAGTGCCGCCTGGTGCGCGACGGCACGGTCATCTACGACGGCCGGATCGGCTCGCTGCGGCGCTTCAAGGACGACGTCCGCGAGGTCACGCAGGGGAGCGAGTGCGGAATCGTGCTCGAGAACTACCCGGACGTCAAGGAGGGCGACGTGATCGAGGTGTACGAGACCAAGCAGGTCGAGCAGACCCTCGCTTGAGCTACTTCGTCTGCGTGGTGGAGCTCGAGCTGCACCTGCCGCGCAACCGGAGCCTGAAGGAGAAGCGCAAGGAGCTGAAGTCGCTGAAGGACCGGCTCCAGCGCCGCTTCGGCGCCGCCGTCGCCGAGACCGACCATCACGACCTCTGGCAGCGCGCCACCCTGACGGCCGCGCTGGTGGGCCGCGACGCCGGCCCGCTGCGGGAGCGCGGCTGGAGCCTCGGCCGCTACGCCGAGTCGAGCTTTCCCGACGGCACGCGCGTGCAATGCCGCCTGCTGTCCGGCGAAGAGCTGCCTTCCGGGGACTAGAGTGTCGGCCGACCGCATGCGCAGGGTGAACGAGGCGGTCAGGGAGGTCCTGTCGAGCCGCATCTCGGAGGGCTTCAACGACCCACGCATAGGATTCGTGACGGTGACCGCCGTAGAGACCAGCCCCGATCTGCGCCACGCTCGCGTGCACGTCAGCGTGCTCGGCGGGACGGAGGAACGGGAGCGGACCTTGGCCGGGCTGGACGCGGCGCACGGGCTCCTTCAGCAGGCGATCGCCCGCGAGCTGCGCATGAAGCGCACCCCGACCCTGACGTTCTCCTACGACGAGTCGATCGAGCGGGGCATGCGCATCTCGGAGCTGCTCGACGAGTGACGGTCGCGACGGAACAGGACCAGGTGGTGGCGGAGCTGCGGCAGGCCCAGAAGCTTCTGCTCACCACGCACGAGAACCCCGACGGGGACGCGCTCGGCTCGCTGCTGGGGATGCACCTCATCCTCGAGCAGCTGGGCAAGGACAGCTTCATGTACATCTCGCCCGACGAGTTCCCGCTCCCCTGGGAGTACCGGAACTGGACGTTCGACCGTCTGCTGGGCGCGCCGCCGGACGACCTCGACGAGCGCATGATCGTGTTCCTCGACTGCGGGAACATCGACCGGATGCCGGTGGACTTCCTCCAGCGCGAGGGGCTCCACATCCTCAACATCGACCATCACCACGACAACACCCGCTTCGGCACGGTGAACCTCGTGGTCCCCGACGCCTCCTGCACGGCGGAGATCGTCTGGCGGCTGGCGAAGGAGCTGGGTGCGGACCTCACCCCGGAGATCGCCGAGCCGCTCTACACCGGCCTCGTCACCGACACGGGCCGCTTCATGTACGAGAACACGGGCGTGGAGGCCCACCGGATGGCCGCCGACCTGATCACGGCCGGGGTGGAGCCGCGGCGCGTCTCTCGGCGTCTCTACGAGGACCTGCCCTTCAGCCGGCTCGAGCTGCTCCAGCGCGCCCTCGCGACCGTCGAGCGCCACGACCACGGCGCCCTGACCGTCGCGCACCTGGTGAAGCGGGACTACGAGGAGACCGGGGCGCTCGAAACCGACTCCGAGGGCGTGATCGACCACCTCCGGGCCGTTCAGGGCACGCAGGTCGCGGCGCTCGTGCGTGAGCTGCTGGGCGAGGACCGCGGCGGCCTCAGGAAGGTCAGCCTGCGGGCGACCAGCCGCTCGATGGACGTGTCGCGGATCGCCCGCGCCTACGGAGGCGGCGGGCACACGCAGGCCGCCGGATTCACCACGGACATCCCGTATCCGGAGCTGGTCGAGGGCCTGCGCAGGCAGGTCCGCGAACAGCTTCCGGAGTGACGGCAAGCGCCGGGGTCATCCTCTACCCGAAGCCCGCGGGGGTCACCTCGCACGACGTCGTGGCCCGCGTGCGCCGCTCGCTCGGCCGCGGAATCAAGGTCGGGCACGCCGGAACGCTGGATCCGTTCGCCACCGGGCTCCTCCTGGTGCTCGTCGGCCGGGCCACGCGCGCCCAGCGCTTCCTGATGGGGCTTCCGAAGACCTACCGGGCCACGGCGCGCCTCGGCTGGCGCTCCGACACGGGCGACGTGGACGGCGTGCTCGAGGAGACCGGCCGCATGCCGGCGACCCTCGAGCTGCCGACCGGCGACCTGATGCAGCGCCCACCGGCCTACTCGGCGGTGCGGGTGGCCGGCGAGCGCGCCTACCGGCTGGCCCGCCGGGGCGAGGCGCCCGAGCTCGAGCCGCGCCCCGTCAGGGTCGCGCGCGCCGAGCTGATCGATTCCACCCCGGAACGAGCGGCCTACGAGATCGAGTGCTCGGCCGGGACCTACGTGCGCAGCCTGATCGCCGAGCTCGGGGACGCCTACTGCGAGACGCTCGAGCGCACGCGGGTCGGGCCCTTCCGGCTCGAGGACGCGGACCCCGAGAAGATCGTGCCGCTCGAGCGGGCGCTGGCATTCCTGCCCGAGCGCGCCCTCTCGGGCGACGAGGCCGCGGCGGTTCGTCACGGGCGGCGGCTGGCCGCGGGCCGAGCCGCGGAGCCGGTCCTGCGCCTCACGCACGACGGCGTGCTGATCGCGGTGGCGGAGCCCCGTGCCGATGAGCTCCAGCCCGTCGTAGTGTTCGCGCCCGCATGAAGGTCTCGCGCCTCACCGACGTCACTCCGGCCGAGCGGCCGCGCTCGGTCGCGATCGGCACCTTCGACGGCGTCCACCTCGGGCACCGCGAGGTGATCGGCGACAGCGACACGGTGCTGACCTTCGACCCGCACCCGATGTCGGTGATCCGGCCGGAGGCCGCGCCCAAGCTGCTCATGCCGTTCGAGCTGAAACGGGAGCTGATCGCCGAGCTCGGGGTGCGCGAGCTCGTGGTGATCCCCTTCGACGAGGCGTTCGCGTCGCGAAGCGCGGCCTCGTTCGTGGAGGACGTGCTCGTCGGCAGCCTCGGCGCCGGGCACGTCGCCGTGGGGGAGAACTTCCGCTTCGGGCACGGGGCCGAGGGCGACGCCGCGCTGCTGAGCTCCCAGACGGCGTTCGACACGCGCGTGGTCCCGCTCGTGGAGGTGGCCGGGGAGACCGTGTCGTCGAGCCACATCCGCGGGCTCGTGGCGGCGGGGGAGGTGTCGGCCGCGGCACGGTTCCTCGGCAGGCCCTTCCTCTTCCAGGGCGAGGTGGTGGGCGGCGACCGCCGGGGCCGCGAGCTCGGGATGCCCACCGCCAACCTCGTGCCGGACGACCGCCTGATCCACCCCGGCCACGGGGTGTACGCCGCGCTCGCCGGCGGCCACGCGGCCGCCGTGAACGTGGGTGTGAGGCCGACGTTCGAGACCGGGCGCGGCGTGCTGGTCGAGGCCCACCTGATCGGCTTCGAGGGCGACCTGTACGGCCAGCAGCTCCGGATCGCCTTTCTGGAGCGGCTCCGCGGCGAGCGCCGCTTCGAGTCCGTCGACGCTCTGGTCGAGCAGATGAACCGCGACGTGGACGAGGCGAGCGAGATCGCGGCTGCTACGGTTTCGCGTCCGAATGACGCTGACGGCTGAGACCAAGCGCGAGATCGTGGCCAAGCACGGCCACGGCGACGAGGACACCGGCTCGACCGAGGTCCAGGTGGCCCTGCTCACCGCCCGCATCAACGGCCTCACCGAGCACCTGCGCGAGCACCGGAAGGACCACCACTCCCGGCGCGGGCTGCTCATGCTCGTCGGAAAGCGGCGCCGCCTCCTGAAGTACCTCCAGCGGTCGGACATCGACCGCTACCGCGCGCTCATCCAAGAGCTCGGCCTGCGCCGGTAGCGGGCATGATCGCGCCGGGCGAGCCCGCCCCGGACTTCACGCTCCGCGACCAGGACGGCAGGAAGACCTCGCTCGCCGACTTCGAGGGGCGCACCGTGGTCCTCGTCTTCTACCCGAACGACTTCAGCCCGGTCTGCACGGACCAGCTGAACGTCTACCAGGAGGTGGCCGGCGAGCTGGACGAGCGCAGCGTGTCGCTGGTCGGGATCTCGATCGACTCCACGTTCGTCCACAAGGCGTTCCGGGAGCACCTCGGCATCACGATCCCGCTGCTCGCGGACTTCCACCCCAAGGGCGAGGTGGCCCGCGCCTACGGCGTCTTCAACGAGAAGTACGGGGTCAGCGAGCGTGCGCTCGTGATGATCGACCCCCGGAGGACGGTGGCCTGGTCGTACGTCCCGGACTCCCCGCTCCAGATCCCGGGCGCCAACCTGATCTTTGACGCGCTGGACCAGCAGCGCGCCGCCTGAGCCCGGCGCGGACGACCACGTCCGGGGCGACGGCCCGGTCGTGCTCGAGTACGCGGATCTCGAATGTCCCTACTGCGCCCGCGCGCACCTGATCCTCAAGGCGCTGCCGGTCCGGCGCGTGTTCCGCCACTTCCCGGTGGCCTCGAAGCATCCGCGCGCCCGCGTCCTGGCGGCCGCCGCCGAGGCGGCCGGGATCCAGGGGCGCTTCTGGGAGATGCACGACTCGCTGCTCGAGGACCAGGCCCACCTCGACCAGCCCCACCTCTGGGAGCGTGCCGAGCGGATGGGCCTCGACCTGGACCGCTTCGAGCGCGACCGGCGCTCGCCCGAGGTCGAGGAGCGCGTGGCGCGCGACTTCCGCACGGGCATCCGCGCGGGCGTCGTGACCACGCCGACGCAGTTCTTCGAGGGTGAGCCGCACCCGGGCGTCCCGGGGCCGGACCTGATCGCACGTTTGACTTCGCGAACATGAAACCTCGGGGAGGTTTCACTTCGTAAACGCATGGGTACACCGGTCGTGCCTTGGTCGTGGCAGGGGGTCGCGGCGAGGCAATCGTCCGAGCGAGAAAGAGAGCGAAATGCGACTGGTCCTGCGCGTCGTCGTCCTGTCCATCCTCGGTTGCCTGGCACAGGTGGGCACCGCGAGCGCGGCGGGGCTGCTCTCGAAGCAGGTGGCGGCCGGCACGGCCGTGGACCGCAGCTGCACCGCCCAGCGGCTCAGCGGCGGGGCCGGGTACACCCAGGACACCGTGACGATGCCCGCGTCCGGCGCGGTGACGGCGCGCCTGAACGCTGCCGGCGGGGACTGGGACCTCGCGATCCTCGAGGCGGACACCGGCCAGGTCGTCGCGGGCTCGGCCTACTCCGGAGCCCGTGAGGTGGCGTCCGGCTACGCCGTGGGCGGCGAGCGCCTCGTGGTGCAGGCCTGCCGTCTCACCGGCTCGGCCGCGACCGCGTCCCTGAGCGTCGACGCCACCGCGATCAGCACCTCCGGCGTCCAGGTGAGCAAGCTCGTGCGCGTCTCGACTCCCACGCGCGAGCGCCGGAACGAGCTGGCCGGGCTCGGCCTCGACGTGACCGAGCACGGCGGCCCCGGGTTCCTGGAGGTCGTCCTCCACAGCGCGCAGGACGCGGCCAAGCTGGCGGCGCGCAACTTCACCTTCACGGTCGACGTGCCCGACCTCGCGCTCGCCGCGAAGCGCGACCGCGCGGCCGACGCGCGCTTCGCCAAGGCCTATCCGGACACCGAGCTGCCGAGCGGGCAGAACACCTACCGGCGCCTGTTCGACTACGGCGAGGACATGAAGCGGCTCGCGCGCGAGCACCCCGACCTCGTGCGCCCGGTCACGCTCAACCACCTGACCTACGAGGGGCGCCCGGTCGAGGGGATCGAGATCGCCACGAACCCCACCGCCCGCGACGGGCGCCCGGTGTTCGTCCAGCTCGGCGTGCACCACGCGCGCGAGTGGCCCTCGGGCGAGCACGCGATGGAGTGGGCCTACGAGCTCGTACTCGGCTACCGCCACGGCGACGCCCGCGTGCGCCGGCTCGTGCAGAGCACGCGCACCGTCATCGTCCCGATCGTCAACCCGGACGGGTTCAACGCCTCGCGCGAGGCGGGGCAGCTCTACATGAACGGGGACGGCGCCGACACCGACGCGGACGGCAGCGGCGACATCAGCAACGAGGAGTTCCTCCTCGCCGCGGCCACCCACCCGAACGAGTACAGGCGCAAGAACTGCCGCCTCGTCACCGACGCCGCGGCGGGCAACTGCAACCAGCTCTCGCTGGGCGCCGCGGAGCCCGGGGTCGACCCGAACCGCAACTACGGCGCCTTCTGGGGCGGCCCGGGGGCGGACACCAACCCGCTGCTCCAGAGCTACCGCGGCCCCGGCCCGTTCTCCGAGCCGGAGTCGCAGAACGTCCGCGAGCTGGTGTCGGGCCGCCAGGTCACGACCCTGATCACCAACCACACCTTCTCCGGCCTCGTGCTGCGCCCACCCGGAATCGCCGCGCAGGGCACGACCCCGGACGAGCCCGTCTACAAGGCGCTCGGGGCGGCGATGGCCGGCGAGAACGGCTACGCCAACCAGTACGGCTACGAGCTGTACGACACCACCGGCACGACCGAGGACTGGAGCTACTGGACGACCGGCGGGCTGGGCTTCACGTTCGAGATCGGCGACCTCGGCTTCCACCCGCCGTTCGCGGAGACCGTGGCCGAATGGAACGGCACGTCGGACGACGCCACCGGCGGCGGCAACCGGGCGGCCTACTACCACGCGCAGGAGAACACCGCGAACGCCGCCCGCCACTCGGTGATCGCCGGGCAGGCCCCGGCCGGCGCCGTGCTGCGGCTGAAGAAGACGTTCCAGACCCCGACCTTCAGCGGCTCCACGTTCACGGACACGCTCGACACGACGATGAAGGCCGGCTCGACCGGCGCGTTCGAGTGGCACGTGAACCCGTCCACGCGGCCGCTCGTCCAGAAGGCGAGCGGCCGGGCGCCGAAGGGCGACCCGAGCCCGCCGCAGTCGTTCTCGTCGAAGGGCGGCACGGTGCCGTGCGCGAACTTCGACACACCGCCGCCCAACTGCTACGAGGACCACGTGATCTCGGTCCCGAGCGGCGCGGGCGTGGACAACGCGAAGGCGACCTTCCGCCTGGAGTTCCCAGCGGTGAGCGACTGGGACATGAAGGTCTACCGCGCCGACTCGAGCGGGAACGCGACGGGCGAGCCGATCGCGTCCTCGGGCAACGGGGCGACCAGCCTGACGCTCGGCTTCGAGGAGGCCACGATCATCGACCCGGTCGGGCGCTACGTGGTCCGCGTCATCAACTACGCCGCAGCGGGGTCGTTCACCGGGAGCGTGACGTACGCCGGCCCTGACCCATACCAGGCCGCCCAGCAGGAGAGCTGGACGCTGTTCTGCGAGCAGCCCGAGGGCACGATCCGGTCCGCGCGGCAGGTGTTCGTGAGCCGCGGCCAGCGCCGCAGCCTCGACCTGCGGGGGGACTGCAGGGTTCGCCGCTGATACCAGGGCCTTTCGGGGGCGCTGCTAGCATCGGCCGCGTTCTCAAACAGGACAGATAAACGCATGCCGCCAACCGGAGGCGGCCGAAAGGACCAACATGACTGATGGTGTGAGCCGGGTCTCCCTGGAAATCGGGGATACCGAGATCTCCTTCGAGACCGGCAAGCTCGCCAAGCAGGCGAGCGGCTCCGTGGTCGTGCGCGCAGGAGACACGATGGTGCTCTCCACCGCCACGGCCGGCAATCCGCGCGACGTCGACTTCCTCCCGCTGACGGTGGACGTCGAGGAGCGCATGTACGCCGCGGGCAAGATCCCCGGCAGCTTCTTCAAGCGCGAAGGTCGCGCCGGCGAGAAGGCGACCCTCACCGCCCGGATGATCGACCGCCCCCTGCGGCCGCTCTTCCCCAAGGGCTGGAACCGCGAGACGCAGCTCGTCTCGATCCCCATGTCCGTGGATCACGAGCACCCCTACGACATCCTCGCGATGAACGGCGCCAGCGCCGCCCTGATGATCTCGGACATCCCCTTCCCGGCGCCCGTCGGCGCCGTCCGGATCGGGCAGGACTCCGAGGGCAGCTTCATCGTCAACCCCGAGGAGGAGTGGCTGCTCGAAAGCCCGCTCGACCTCGTGGTCGCCGGCACCGAGGAGGCCATCCTGATGGTCGAGGCCGGCGCCAGTGAGGTGACCGAGGCCGAGATCCTCGACGCGCTCGACATCGCGCACGCCGAGATCAAGCGCCTCTGTGAGGCGCAGCAGGAGCTGCGCGCCAAGGCCGGCAAGGAGAAGGTCGAGATCACCCCGCCGGTGGTCGACGAGTCGGTGCTCACCGAGCTCAAGGACCGCTTCGGCCAGGCTCTGGACGAGGCCACGCAGGTGGTCGACAAGCTGGAGCGCCAGGACGCGACCAAGCGCGTGGAGGAGGAGTCCCTCGAGGGGCTCGCCCCCGACGCCGAGGACGCCGAGCGGCGTGCCGCCGTTCAGCGCGCGTTCGACGCGCTCGAGAAGGACATCATCCGCAAGCGGATCGCCGTGGACAAGAAGCGTCCCGACGGCCGCGCCGCGGACGAGATCCGCGACATCTGGATCGAGGTCGGGGTCGCGCCGCGCACGCACGGCTCAACGATCTTCACCCGCGGCCAGACGCAGGCGTTCTCGGTCGCCGCACTCGGCACGACGCGTGACGAGATGCGGCTCGACACGCTCGGGCTCCAGGAGAAGAAGCACTACTTCCACCACTACAACTTCCCGCCGTTCTCGGTGGGCGAGGCCGGCTTCATGCGCGGCCCGAAGCGCCGCGACATCGGCCACGG
>JAFGJG010000019.1 GCA_016929195.1 Thermoleophilaceae bacterium | reverse complement strand
CCGGCGAGCTGGCTCCCCCAGGCCGACGTGGCGCCGAGCTCCTCGTTGAGACCGGGAACGTGCCGGACGTGGTGCTCCGCGCAGATGCCGGACCGGCGCCCGAGCTCCTGGTCGAGCCCCCCGAGCGGGGAGCCCTGGTACCCCGACACGAGCGTGCCGGTGTGGAGGCCGCGCTCGCGATCGGCGCGGTGCTGGTCGAGCAGCAGCCGCACGAGGCCCTGGACGCCCGTGAGGAGGATGCGGCCCTCCTCGAGCAGGTACCTGTCGTCGAGGCTCACCTCGCGGCGCGCGCCTTCGCGGCGCCCGCCGGCCGCTGCGCCGCGGCGGCGATCCGTGCGCCTGCGGCCACGGCGATCCGGTCGTTCGCGAAGTGCGGTTGGGTTCAAGCCTCTCTCCTCGGTCCCTCGGGGCGGCGGCCAGACCTTTGGCCAAGTCAACTTACCATTCTCGGCATACGGATTTCCACGCCACAGTGGCGATCGGGTCTGGACCGTCTGTACACCACTATTGGACGGGTTGACGTTGTTGTCAACGGCAAGGCCGGGTATGGTCAATGGATATGACCATTTCAGCGCGTCCTCCGGTCCTCGACCAGAACGCCCTCGCGGACGACGGTCACGAGCGAGTGGTCATCCGCCAGGACACGACCACCGGGATGCGGTTCATCGTCGCCGTGCACTCCACCGTTCTCGGGCCCGCGCTCGGCGGCCTCAGGCTCAAGCGCTACCCGGGCGGGCTGACCGAGGCGCTCGCGGACGTGATGGGCCTCGCGCGCACGATGACCCTGAAGGCGTCGGCCGCCGGGCTCGCGCTGGGCGGCGGCAAGGCCGTGATGATCGACGACGGCGCGCCCGACATGCGCGACGCGCGGCTCGCCGGAGCCGCCCGCGTGATCGACGACCTGGACGGCGCCTACGTCACCGCCGAGGACATCGGCACAACGACCGCCGACATGGACCTGATGTCTCTCCACACTCCCTACGTCGTAGGGCGCTCGGTGGAGCGCGGCGGGGGCGGCGACCCCTCCCCCGTGACCGCCGAGACCGTCTTCCGGGCGACCCTCTGCGGGCTGCGCGCGGCCACCGGCTCGGACGATCTGACCGGCAGGCGCATCGGCGTCATCGGCCTGGGCAAGGTCGGCCATGCGCTCGCGGCCCGCCTGGCCGAGGGCGGCGCCGAGGTTGTGGCCTGCGACCTGGACGCGGAGCGGGCCGAGCGCTTTGCGGCCGAGCACGGCGGCGCCGTCGCGCCCTCGGCGGAGGCCGTGCTGGCCATGGACCTCGACGTGATCGCGCCGTGCGCGGCCGGCGGCATGATCGACGACGCGCTGGCACGCTCGCTGAGCTGCCGCGTCCTGGCCGGCGCCGCCAACAACCCCCTCACGAGCCGCGACGTGGCCGCCACGCTCGCGCGGCGCGGGATCCTCTACGTGCCGGACTTCCTCGCCAACTGCGGCGGCCTCATCCACGTGGCGCGCGAGTGGTACGGCGAGGACGGGCCGGTCGAGGGCGAGCTGCTGGACCGCGCCGAGGATTCGCTCGAGCGCGCGATCGCCACGGCCGCCGCGGAGGACTCGACCCCAGTGGCCGTCGCCGAGCGCCAGGCACTCGAACGGGTGGCGGCCGGCCGCACGTGAGCGCCGGGCTGCCGCTCACCGAGCGGCCATATACTCGCGCCGGTTTGCAGAGCGAGTTCGAACCGGTCGCGACTCGCCGGACCTTCGAGGAGGCCGTCGAGCAGATCGCCGAGAAGGTCAAGTCGGGCGACCTGCACGTGGGCGACCGCCTGCCCTCCGAGCGCGAGCTCGCGGCACGGATGCGG
The DNA here is from genome assembly GCA_016929195.1 of Thermoleophilaceae bacterium. GTDB lineage: Bacteria > Actinomycetota > Thermoleophilia > Solirubrobacterales > Thermoleophilaceae > JACVRW01. The sequence goes on along the minus strand of JAFGJG010000019.1, from coordinate 21,637 downwards.
ATCAGCCGCCCGACGCTTCGCGAGGCGATCAAGGTCCTTGCCGAGGCCGGCGTTCTCGAGGTGCGCCGCGGGCAGTCGGGCGGGATCTTCGTCGCCGCCGAGCTCGTGCCGCGCGAGCTCCTCAAGAGCCGCCAGGAGATCCGCGTCAGCGAGGTGGCCGGCGTGCTCGAGGCGCGGAGGCTGCTGGAGCCGCGCGTGGCCCAGCTCGCGGCCGTGCACGCCGGCGAGGAGGACTTCGCGCGCATGGCGGGCCTGATCGAGCGAAAGCGCGAGCTGGCCGCCCGCGACGACGTGCTCCGCCACGAGGACCTGTTCCTCCAGCTCGATCTCAAGTTCCACCTGGCGATGGCCCAGGCGACCCGCAACTCAACGGTCGTCTCGCTCATGCGGAGCCTGTTCAAGCGGCTCGAGATCGCACGCGACATGGCCGTGCACGCGCCGCCCGTGCCCGACTGGGTGATCGACGTGCACGAGCGCACGCTCTCCGCGATCCGCAGCGCGGACTTCGAGGCCATCGAGGCCGTGATGGACGAGCACCTCGCCCAGCTCGAGCAGATCTGGGAGCAGGAGACGGGCCGCGGGCTCGTCCGGCCGCTGCCGGACTTCCTCCAGCCGGTCGCCGAGCGCTCGCGGGCATTGCGCGCGGGCTAGCCGTCCGGATACGCTCGCACCCGTGCGGAGACGGAGCTTCGCGGGACTCGCGATCGTGGTGGCCATCCTGGCCATCGCGTGCCCGAGCGCGTCCGCGCAGGCGCCCGCGCCCTGCCCGGGCTCGTTCGAGGTGCTCCACTTCGACCAGATCGGGGCGCTCGAGCTCACGCCGGGCCCCTACTCGATAACGGTGCTGAACCAGGACGCGCTGACGTGCGCGGACGCGTCCGACCTGTTCCGCCAGTTCCTCGAGGACTACGACGGCCGGCTGGGCGGCGGGTGGCGGCTGAACGCGGCCACGAGGACGTTCAGCCGCGGCGCGGCCGCATTCCAGGTGCAGCGGACGATCGACCCGCCCGCACCGCCCTCGAAGCGCGAGTGCCCCTCGTACTTTCGCGTGCTCCACAACGACCGCATCGGCGCCCTCCCGGTCGCGAAGGGCCGCTACCGGATCGTGCTCCTGTCGGTCGGGCCGATCTCGTGCGCGCGCGCCGCCACGCTCTTCGCGCGCTTCCTCCAGGACTACGACGGGGCCCTGCCGAGGCCCTGGCTGGTGGACCCCGGCACCGGGACCTTCTCGCGCGGCCATCGCAACGTCGGCTTCCGGATCGAGCACTGGTCCGGCCCCGTGCCGCCGGGCCCGCCGTCGGGCCACCACCCCTCTGACGGCAGCCGCTGCCCGGGCACGTTCCGCGTGCTCCACCGCGACAGCATCGGCACGCTCACGCTGCGGGCCGGCCCCTACATCGTCACGCGCCTCCGCGGGCGGAGCCCGTCGTGCGCGCGCGCCACTCAGCTGCTCGCCGGTTTTCTGCAGGACTTCGAGGGCGACCTCCCGGCCCCCTGGGTGCTGAGCGCCCAGACGGGGACGTTCAGGCGCGGCCCGAGCGGCGGCGGATTCAGGGTCAAGCCCGTGCGAGCGCGCTAGCGACCGCGGCCAGCTCGCCCGCGAACGCACGCCGCGACCCTCGCCGAAAACCGCCTGAGGTGGCCGGCTTGCAGAGATCGCCGGTACCGTGCCGCGGCGTGCGCAAGCCTCTGCTCGTCGTCGACGCTCCCTCGATGCTGTTCCGCGCGTTCTACGCGCTGCCCGACTCGATCAAGGGCGAGGGCGGCCGGCCGGTGAATGCCCTGCTCGGCACCGCCAACCTCATCCTCCGCGAGGTGGAGGAGCACTCGCCGCGCGCCGTGGTGCTCTGCTTCGGGCCCGACGCGGCCGACTACCGGGTCGAGCTGTTCGGCGGCTACCACGCCGAGCGGCCCGAGGTGCCCGACACGCTCGCGCCGCAGTTCGCCGACGCGCGCCCGTTCTTCGAGGCCTTCGGCTGGACGGTGGCGGTGTCCGAGGACCTGGAGGCCGACGACCTCCTCGGCACGTATGCGCGGCTCGAGGCGGAGGCCGGCGGCACGGTCCTCGTCATGACGGGCGACCGCGACATGTTCCAGTGCGCGAACGACCGCGTGACGATCCTCTACGTGCGCACCGGCAGGCAGGGCGCCGAGATGGTCGACCCGGCGGAGGTGCGCAGGCGCTACGGCGTGGACCCGGAGCAGGTGCCCGACTTCATCGCGCTCCGCGGCGACCCGTCGGACGGGATTCCGGGGGCGAAGGGGATCGGCGAGAAGACCGCGGCAGAGCTCCTGGGCCGCCACGGCTCGCTCGAGGCGGCGCTGGACGGCGCGATGCGCGAGACGCGCCCGCGCGTGCGCGCGGCGCTCCTCGAGCAGCGCGACGAGCTGCTCCGCTTCAAGGACATCGCGACGCTGCGCGACGCCGGCGTGAAGCCCCCGGCGGACGGCCCGACCGACTACTCGGGCGCCGCCGCGGCCGCCCGCGAGCGCGGGATCAACCGCCTGGCGGAGCGCCTAGACGGGCTGGCGGGCCAGCAGCCGGCCTAGGCGGGCGGGCGCCTCGGGCCGCCTGAGGCTGAGGGCGGTCAACCGCACGACCCGGTAGCCGGCGAGCTGCAGCCGCATGTCGCGCTCGCGGTCGCGTTCGAAGGCTGCTCGCGTCCGGTGGTTCTCGAACCCGTCGACCTCGACAACCAGGCCGCTCTCCGCCCAGTGGAAGTCGACCTCGGTGCCCTCGACGACGGCATTGATGGAGGGGCGCGGCAGGCCGGCCGCGCGGCAGAGCTCGAGGAAGCGGCGCTCGAGCTCGGACCGCGTGAGGTCCGGCTCGATGGCGGTGCCGAGCAGCAGAGCGAACGCCGTGGCGCCGCGCTTGCCTCGCCGGCGTGCGGCCACCGCCTCGAGGGCGCCCAGATCCAGGACCCTGAGCCGCTCGGCCTCCTCGAAAGCCCGCTCGAGGCGCCGTGCCGGGACGACGGCGGCCAGGTCGCGAAGGGTGCGGGCCGCCGAGGTGACGGGGATGCCGTCGACGGTGACCCGGTCGTCGGGGTGCGGTGACTGACGACGGTGGATGGCTATGCCCTTCCGGGCGCGAGGCCCAGGGCCGCCCACGGTCACGTCGATGAGCGCCCGCGCGCTGTCGAGGAAGCCATGGAGCACCGCCGCCGAATGGATGCTGACGAGCGCTCCGTCCCCACAGGTTAGTGCGGCGGTCATGTACCGGCCGCGAGCCGACAGGCGGCCGTGGCCGACGGCGTAGACGCCGGTGTGAACGCGATGGAGGCGGCCCTGGCGGGCCCGGTAGCGGACCGCATCGGGGCCGTAGCCCAGCGCCAGCAGCTGCCCGCGCGAGACGACCCCGTGCTGACGCGCCGCCAGCACGGCGAGCTCCCGATCGATTCGTCGACATTTCTGGCCTCCTTGGCCGGTTATGTCGACGTTCTCGGGCACGGGCCCACGGTACGGCCGCCCGACGCACGCCGGTGTGACCAACGTGAAGTCGCCGTAACGTCACCGCTCAGGGGGCGACGACGGCGGAGACCGGCCGCGCCGCCGCCGCCAGGATCACGTCCTTCGGAACGTCCGGATGGTCGATCCACCAGAGCACCAGCGCGGCGAGGCCGCTCGTGAGCAGCTCGGCGGTGGGCTCCACCTGCTCGGCCGGGACGCGCGAGCCGGCCCGGCTCGCGATGAACTCGGCGATCAGCCGGCGGGCGGTGCGGCTGACATCGGCGCGCAGCTCGCGGATCTCCTCGTCGCCCGAGGAGTCGCGGAACAGCATCAGCCAGTTGTCGCTGTTCGCGCGCACGTAGTCGAGCCAGACGGCCAGGATCTGCGCCGGCGCGGCATCCTCGAAGAACCGCGGCAGGTCGTCCTCGTGGCGCCGGAGCAGCGCCATGTAGAGGGCCTTCTTCGAGTCGAAGTGGCGGTAGAGGATGGGCTTCGTGACGCCCGCGGCCGCCGCGACGTCGTCCAGGCGCGTGGCGGCGAAGCCATTCTGCGCGAACAGCGGGCGGGCCACCAGCAGGATCTGCTCGCGGCGCTCCGGGGCTGGGATGCGCGGGCTCACGTCCGTGCTATGTTACCGATGAGTAACGTAGCGACGAGAGGAGCTCCATGCCCGCCACGACGCACGACCCGGTCCACCGCGCCCGGTACTCCTTCGAGCCGGACGGCGAGAACCTCTGGGTCGACACCTGGCTCGAGCCGGGCGGCGGGCTGCCCCCGCACCTCCACCCGCGGCAGGAGGAGGCCTGGCGGGTGCTGGACGGCGAGGTGCGCTTCCAGCTCGGTGACGAGAAGCGCGTGATCGGGCCCGCCGACGGCGACATGGTCGTGATCCCGGGCACCGTCCACGGCATCGAGGCCGTGATGGACCATGACGCCCACCTGCGCTGCCACGTGAAGCCCGCCCGCGACCTCCAGGCCTTCCTCGAGGAGAGCGCCGAGGCCGCCCGCGCCGGCCTGTTCATGAAGGGCGGGATCCCGAGGAGCCTGCGCGGCGCCCGCTGGGCGGCGCACTTCCTGAAGCAGCACCGCGACGACGTCGTGATGACGTTCCCGCCGCGCCCCGTGCAGTCGGCGATGATCGCGCTGCTGGGCCGCTAGCCGCCGTCGCGCGGCGCGTAGCGGTGGTGCAGCATCAGGGCGTTCCCGTCCGGGTCGCCGAAGAAGGCCATGTGGCACACGCCGGTGTCGACGATGTCCCCGAAGAAGGTCACGCCCCGCTCCTCCAGCAGAGCGCGCGCGGCGCTCACGTCGTCCACGTGCAGCGCGACCGGGTTCGGGTTGGGCCTGAGCTCGCCGATCCCCATCTTCACCGGGTCCATCACGTTGAGGGTCACCGAGCCCGGCTCGAACTCGGCGAAGTTCCGCTCCGGCATGTGCTTCGAGCAGCGCAGGTCGAGCGTGGAGCCGTAGAACTCGACCGCCCGCTCCAGGTCGGAGGTCGGGATGGAGACGAAGTCGACGCCGCTGATCATGAGGTGGAGACGGTGGGAATCGAACCCACGTCCGCGGGCGCGTTAGAGGCAGCTTCTACGAGCGTAGCCGGCTCTCTGAGTCTCGCCTCCCGATCGCCGTGCCGGCGGGGTAGCGGGAGGCCAGCCCTCTTGATGTCCCCGCCGCGTCGAGGGCAGCCGCGGCGGGCGAAGCCCGTTGCTTGATGCCGGTGAGTCCGCCACGGGCCGAGCGGAGGCCGACAGCTCGTTTACCTAGGTTTGGCTAGGCAGCGAGCGCGAATTCGTGATTACGATCCGCACTTATGGTTTTCCCGGTTGTTTAACGAGGCCTACCGGGGACCTCGACTCGCAACTGCCTCCACGGAACGTCCACGTCGAAGCCTGTCGTCCCCTGGAAGCTGCACGTCAAGGGTACTAGGGGCCGGGGGCCGCGTCCCCTAGGGGCGATTCCGAATTGGCAGCGGGACCGCCGCGCGACAACCTGGAAGCCATGGAGACGAACCAGCCCCGCAAGCTCTTCAGGTCCCACGACGACCGCGTGATCGGCGGCGTGGCCGGCGGCCTCGGCCGCTACTTCGACCTCGACCCGATCCTGTTCCGGATCGGCTTCGTCGCGCTCGCCTTCCTCGGCGGCGCGGGCATCCTGCTCTACCTCGGGGGCCTGCTGCTCGTGCCGAGCGAGCCGGGGGCCGAGGGGCAGCCGGTGCCGGCGGCGAACCGCTCCGTGTGGGCGATCGCCGGCGTGGTCGTCCTCCTGATCATCGCGTGGCCGATCCTGATCGGCGGCGGCCTGTTCGTGGCGGCGGTGCTCGTGCCGCTCTCGGTCCTCGCGATCGCCGGGGTGCTCGTGTGGTGGCTCGTGTCCGGCGAGGGACCGAGCGGCGAGCCGCGCGACATCGCCGTCCGGGCCGCGTTCGGCGTCGGGATCCTGTTCCTCTCCGGCGCGCTGGCGGTCGGCGGCGCCATCGCCGCGGCGGCCGGCGGCAGCACCGTCGTGGCCGTGATCCTCGTCGTGGCCGGCATCGCGCTCGCGGGCGGCGCCTTCCTGCGGCCGGTGCGCTGGCTGATCCTGCCCGCGCTCCTCCTGGCCGTGTCGGCCGGGGGCGTGTCGGCGGCGGGCGTCTCCACCGACGGCGGCGTGGGCGACCGCTACCACCGCCCGGCGTCGCTCACCGACCTGCGCGACCGCTACGAGCTCGGCGTCGGCGAGCTCGAGATCGACCTCCGCGACGTGGACCTGCCGCCGGGCGACACACCGCTCGAGGTGGACCTGGGCGTCGGCGACGTGCGCATCGTCGTGCCGACGGACGTCTGCGTGGCGAGCAAGGTCGACATCGGGGCCGGCGAGGCGCGCGTGCTCGGCCGCCACAACGACGGCGTGGACGTGAGGTACGAGGAGCACCCCGACGCGCCGCCGTCCACGAGCCGCCTGCTGCTCGACGCGGAGATCGGCCTCGGCGCGATCGAGGTGCGCGACACCGACGACGCGGTCTTCGACGACCACGGCTTCGACCGCCGCGACGACGACCGCGATCCGGACGACAACGCGGCGTGCCGCGGCGAGGCCGATGCCGGCTAGGCGCCCGGACGCCGCGTCGCTCGCCGCCGGGATCGCAGTCCTCGTGATCGCGCTGCTCATGCTGCTCGACGAGCGCGGGTCGATCGACCTGAGCTTCGCCGTCTTCGCGCCGGTCGCCTGCGCGGCGATCGGGGCGGTGTTCCTCGCCGCCGGCCTGAGCCGGCGCTGAGCGCGCTGGGAAGATGAAGGGTTAGATGACGAGCATCGCGAGCGACGCACGCCCGCGCCTCCGCCGCGACAGGCCGGCCGGCTGGATCGCCGGCGTCTCCGCCGGGATCGCGCGCCGCTACGGCCTGGACCCTGCGCTCGTTCGCCTCGGGTTCGTCATCGCGACCGCCGCGGGCGGCGCCGGCATCGCGCTCTACCTGCTCCTCTGGCTGGTCGTCCCGGCCGGCGACGCGCCGGCCGCCAGGAGGCGCGTGCCCGCGGGCGCCCGCGCGTCGGTGGAGGTCGCGCTGGGCAGCGGCCTGCTGCTCCTGAGCGTGCTGCTGACCTTCCGCGCGCTCGGGATCTGGTTCTCGGACGCGATCGTCTGGCCGCTCGTCCTGATCGGCACCGGCGGCGTGCTCATCTGGAGGCAGTCGACCGCCGGCGCCCGCGCGCCGGCGGAGCGCCCGGAGCCGAAGCCCGAGCCGGTCGAGGCCGCGCGGTCCGCGGCCGTCGCCGTGTCGCGCACCGGCATCGGCATCGCGCTCGTGATCGCGGCGGGCATCGCCTTCCTCCAGGCCACCGGCGCGCTCAGCGCGGCCCGCGACGTCGTCCTCGCCGTGTTCGCCGTGGTCGTCGTGCTCTGCGTGATCCTCGCGCCCTGGATCATCCGGCTGGTGCGCTCCCTCGCGAGCGAGCGCGCGGAGCGGATCCGCTCCCAGGAGCGCGCCGAGGTGGCGGCGCACCTCCACGACTCCGTCCTCCAGACGCTGGCCATGGTGCAGCGGCGCTCGTCGAACCCGCGCGAGGTGGCCGCCCTGGCGCGGCGCCAGGAGCGTGAGCTGCGCGCCTGGCTCGCGGGCCGCCCCGCCCCCGCGCACGCCGAGAGCCTCGGCGCCGCGCTCGAGGCCGCGGCCGCCGACGTGGAGGAGCGCCACGGCGTGCCCGTGGAGGTCGTGGCGGTCGGCGACGTGCCGCTCGACCCGGACGCCGAGGCCGTCGTGGCCGCAGCGCGTGAGGCGATGACGAACGCGGCCAAGTTCGGCGCCGGCTCGACCGTGGACGTCTTCGCCGAGGCGTCCGCCGAGCGCCTGAACGTCTTCGTCCGCGACCGCGGGCCCGGCTTCGACACGGCCGCCGTCCCGCCCGACCGGCGCGGCGTGAGCGAGTCGATCGTCGGCCGCATGCGGCGCCACGGCGGCCGCGCCACGATCTCGAGCGCGCCGGGCTCGGGCACAGAGGTGGAGCTCGTCCTGGAGCGATGACAGAGCCGCGCGTCCTGATCGTCGACGACCACCAGCTCTTCCGCGCGGGCGTGCGGGCGGAGCTTGAGCCGCTGCTCGAGGTGGCCGGCGAGGCCGGCGGCGTGGCCGAGGCCGGCGAGCGCATCGCGTCGCTGCGCCCCGACGTCGTCGTGGTCGACGTGCACATGCCGGACGGCGGCGGCGTGGAGGTGATCCGGCGCGCCGGCGCGGCCGGCGGGCCCACTCCGGTGTTCCTCGCGCTGTCGGTCTCGGACGACCCCGACGACGTGATCGCCGTGATCCGGGCCGGCGCACGCGGCTACGTGACCAAGAGCATCTCCGGCCCCGACCTGGCCGACGCGATCCGCCGCGTCCACGGCGGCGACGCCGTGTTCTCGCCGCGCCTGGCCGGCTTCGTGCTGGACGCGTTCGCCGGCCCGGCACCCGCCCAGGCCGACGGCGACCTCGACGGCCTGACCCCGCGCGAGCAGGAGGTGCTCCGGCACATCGCGCGCGGCTACATGTACAAGGAGATCGCGCTACGCCTGGAGATCTCGCCGAAGACGGTCGAGGCGCACGTGTCGTCGGTGCTGCGCAAGCTCCAGCTCTCCAGCCGCCACGAGCTCTCCCGCTGGGCGGCCGAGCGGGAGCTGGACTAGCGGCTCAGTCCAGGAGGTACTTGCGGAGGACCTTGCCCGCGGCGCTCAGCGGGATCTCGTCGCGGAACTCCACGCGCGCGGGCACCTTGTAGTCGGCGAGCCGCTCGCGGCAGTAGCGGATCAGCTCGCGCTCGCCGCACTCGCCCGCGGGCACGACCACGGCCTTCACGTGCTCCTCGCCGTCCGCGTCGGACGGCACGCCCACCACCACGACCTGCTCGACCTTCGGGTGCACGGCGAGCACGTCCTCGACCTCGATCGGATCGACCTTGTCGCCGCGGACGTCGATCAGGAGCTTCTCGCGGCCCGTCACGTGCAGGCGCCCCTCGTCGTCCAGGCGGCCGCGGTCCCCGGAGGCGAAGAAGCCGTCGCGGAACGCGTCGCGGTTGAGGTCGCCCGGCCCGGCGTAGCCGGCGGTCATGCCGGGGCCGCGGAAGTGGATCTCGCCCACCCGCCCGGTGTCGAGCAGCTCGCCCTCGGCGCCGACGATGCGCACCTCCACGCCGTCGAGCGGCAGGCCGACCGAGCCAGGCTCGGGCCGCGCGCTCATGTCGACGGTGACGGCACCGGCCTCGGTGCAGCCGTACAGCTCGCGCACCGGCACGCGGAAGCGGCCCTCGAACGCGCGCAGCGTCGCGCGCGGCAGCTTGGCGGCCGCGGAGATGCAGAGCCGCAGCGAGGACAGGTCTCCCCCCTCGGGCGCGTCCGCGAGCAGCCGGAACGTGTACGGCACGGCCGGGAAGACCGTGGCGCGCTCGCGCTCGATCAGCTCGAGCGCGCGGCCGCGCTGGAGCACGAGCGGGCTCGGCTGGTCGAACAGCACGAGCGTCGAGCCGGCATGCACCGAGGCCAGGAGACAGCAGCCCATCCCGTAGGTGTGGTGCAGCGGGATCGCGCAGAAGACCACGTCGCCGGGCCCCATTCCGGTCGCGCGCACGTAGGCGTCGACCTCGGCGCGGAGCTGCGCGTGGGTGCGCGGCACCCGCTTCGGGCGACCGGTCGAGCCCGACGAGTACTGGAAGACGGCGTCGGCGTCGGCGTCGCGCGCGACCGCCGGCGCCGCGCCACCGCCGGCCGGCTCCTCGGTGACGACGGCCGCCACGCCGGACTCGCGGAAGTGGAACTCGCGCTCGGCCTGCTTGAACGCGGGGTTCAGCGGAACCGCCACCGCGCCGGCGCGAAGGATCGCGAGGAACGCCACGACGAACTCCGGCCCGTTCGGGAGGACGAGCCCCACGGCGTCGCCCGGCGCCACCGCCAGCGCTCCGGCCGCGCGCTCCACGCGCTCGGCCAGCTCGGCATAGGAGATCCGCTCGTCCGCGTGCACGAGCGCCGTGCGGTCCGGGTGCGCCGCGGCGGCGCTGTCGAGCAGCTCGGTTACCGGCGCCTGCGCCAGCACCGTCAGGCCTCCGCCGGGAGCGCCTCCCCCTCGTGGACCGTGAACTCGCCCGAGGGGTCGGCATGGGCTGCCAGCGCCCGCATCAGCGCGCGCGCCTTGAGCAGCATCTCCTGGTACTCGGCCTCGGCGTCCGACTGCATCACGATCGCGCCCCCGGCGCCGATCGTGGTGGTCTCGCCGTCCATGACGATGGTCCTGATCACGATGTTGAGGTCGCAGCCGCCGCTGAGCCCGAGGTAGCCGATCGCGCCGGAGTAGACCCCGCGCGGCTCGTGCTCGAGCTCCTCGATGATCTCCATGGTCCGCTTCTTCGGCGCGCCGGTCATCGAGCCGCCCGGGAAGCAGGCGCGGATCCCGTCCGGCGGCTCCACGTCCTCGCGCAGCTGGCCGCGGATCGTCGAGACCATCTGGTGCACGGTCTCGTAGGACTCGATCGCCATCAGGTGCGGCACGTGCACGGTCCCCACGTCGCAGACGACGCCCAGGTCGTTCCGCAGCAGGTCGGTGATCATCAGGTTCTCGGCGCGCGTCTTCTCGTCGGTGCGCAGCTCCTCGGCCAGGCGCAGGTCCTCGGCGCGGTTCTCCCCGCGCGGGCACGTGCCCTTGATCGGCTTGGCCTCCATCCAGCGGTCGCGCCCGATCGACAGGAAGCGCTCGGGCGACGAGCTCAGCACCGCGGCGTCGCCCACGCGCAGATAGGACGAGAACGGCGCCGGGTTGATGTGGCGCAGCGTCCGGTAGAGCGGCAGCGGCTCGGGCGAGATGTCGGCGTGCACCTTGTTCGTCAGGCACACCTCGTAGGTGTCGCCCTCGATCAGATAGTCCTTGATCCGCTGGATGTCGTCGAGGTACTGCTGGTGCGAGCGGCTCAGCCGGAACTCGGCGGGCGAGCCGCCGGCGGTGATCGCCTCGAGGTCGACCGGCTCGAGCTCGGGCAGCGCCTCGAGCCGCGCGGCCGTCTCGCGGATCCAGCGCCGGCCCTCGTCCTCGCTGGTGGGCTCCGTGACGCAGAGCAGGTAGGTCGTCTTCTCGTAGTGGTCGAAGGCGATCAGCCGGTCGGCGAACACGAACGCCGCGTCGGGCATCGAGGACTCGAACGTGTTGTCGCCCTCGCAGTCGGCCTTGAGCTCGTAGCCGAAGTAGCCCACGAAGCCGCAGTTGAAGTCGAAGGGCAGGTCGTCGGACTGGTAGCGCAGGCGCTTGAGCTCACGGCTCAGGTAGTCGAAGATCGACTCCTCGTGCTCCTCGCTCGCGAGGCCGCGCGCGACCGTGACCTTCCCGGTGGTCACGTCGGACGTGACGACCGAGCTGAGCGGCCCGCCGCTCGCGCCCATGAACGAGAAGCGCGAGCGCTCGTCCACCTTCGAGCTGTCGAGCCAGAAGGCGTAGCGGTGGTCGCCATAGAGGTCCACGAAGGCCTGCTCCGTGTCGTACAGCCGGTCGATGCGCTCCACCTGGAGGCGCAGGCGCGGTCGCTGCGGCGGCGACCACGTCCTGCCGTCGCCGTTCGCGGCCGGCTGGGTCAGCGGCGTGCGCTTGCCGCCGGTCACGCCGGCGGTCAGGTCGCGGAAGTTGGCGAGCAGGCGGCGGCCCCAGTCGGTGCAGATCGACTCGGGGTGGAACTGCACGCCCCAGACCGGGCGCTTGCGGTGTGCGGCGCCCATGACGATCCCGTCGGCGGTCCAGGCGATCGCCTCGAGGTCCTCGGGCAGCGGCTCGGTGATGCAGAGCGAGTGGTAGCGCACGACCGTGAAGCCCTGCGGGATCTCGGCGAAGAGCGGCGAGTCGTCGTGGTAGACCGCGCTCATCCGTCCGTGCATGACCTCGGGCGCGTGCACCACCTCGGCGCCGGCGATGTGGCCGATGCCCTGGTGCCCGAGGCAGACGCCGAGCAGTGGCACCTCCGCCTCGCGGATCGCGTCAGCGCAGATGCCGAAGTCCTTCGGCTCGTCGGGACGGCCGGGCCCCGGCGAGATCACGATGTTGTCGTAGTCGCCCCCGGCGAGCTCGCTCCACGTGGCGCCGTCGTTGCGGACGACGGTCGGCTCCTCGCCGTTCGCCTCCGCGATCAGCTGGAAGAGGTTGTACGTGAACGAGTCGTAGTTGTCGATGAGCAGCGTCTTCACTGCGTCGATCTCCCGGCGTTTCGACGATGGGGGAACCGGGTGGCGGTCGGCCCCGGCTTGAATCCCAGAGTAGAGCCGATCCTCGGCCCCGGCAAACTCAAATGAGGTACTTGCGCAGGATCTTCCCGAGAGGGCTCTTCGGGATCTCCTCGCGGAACTCCACGACCTGCGGAACCTTGAAGTTCGCGAGCCGCTCCTGGCAGAAGGTGATGAGCTCGCGCTCGTCGACGGCGTCGCTCGGGACGACCACGGCCTTCACGACCTCCTCGCCCGCGACCTTGCCCGGCACGCCGACGACGACGGCCTCGCCGACCTTCGGGTGGGCGCCCACCACGTCCTCGACCTCGATCGGGTCGACCTTGTAGCCGCCGACCTCGATCAGGAGCTTCTTGCGGCCGGTGATCGTGAGCCGGCCCTCCGCGTCGATCTGCCCGAGGTCGCCCGTGATGAAGAAGCCCTCGCGGAAGACCTGGCTGTTGAGCTCGGGCATGTCCACGTACCCGTCCGTCAGGCCCGGCGACCGCACGGCCACCTCGCCGATGCTGCCGGTGGGCACCGGCTCGCCGTCGTCGTCCTCGATGCGGACCTCCACGCCGTCCACCGGCCTGCCCACGCTCTCGAAGCTGGCCACGGGGTCCGCGTCCATGTTGGCGGTGAGCGTCCCGGCCTCCGTACAGCCGTAGAGCTGCCGGACCGGGACCCCGAACTTGTCGAGGAAGGCGTCGAAGAACGGGCGCGGGAGCGCCGTGCCCGCCGAGAACGCCAGCCGGATGGACGAGAGGTCGGCGCTCGCCGGCGCCTCGGCCATCAGCCGGAAGTTGAACGGCACGCCCGGGAAGATCGTGGCCTGCTCCTGCTCGAGCAGCTCGATGGCGCGCTGGCGGCGGAGCAGGAACGGGTTCGGGTCCTCGAGGACCACGAGCGTCGCGCCCGTGCCGGCGGCCGCGAACATGCAGCACCCCATCCCGTAGGTGTGGAAGAGCGGGATGGCGCAGAAGATCTTGTCCTCGGGCCCGAGGCCCATCGTCGCGTAGTAGGACGCCTCGCCCGTGCACTGGGCGTGGGTGCGCGCCACCCGCTTCGGGCGCCCCGTCGAGCCCGAGGAGAACTGGTACACGAGCGGCTCGTCCGGCGAGCGCGGCTCGAGCTTCTGCGGCTCGGCCTCCATGAGGGCGTCCAGCGTGAGCGCCTGGCCGTGCGCCGAGCTCGTGGTGATCACCTGCGCGGGGCGCTCCCAGCCCGACACGATCCGCTCGCAGACGCCGGCGGTCCGCTCGTCGCTGATCACGGCGCGGACCTCGCACTGGCGGAAGTAGAAGTCGAGCTCGTCCTGCTTGAAGGCGGGGTTGACCGGCACGACCACGGCGCCGAGGCCGCTGATCGCGAAGTAGCTCGCCACGAACGAGGGGTCGTTCGGCAGCAGCAGGGCGACCGCGTCGCCTCGGCCGACGCCCTGCGCGGCGAGGCCGGCGGCGAGCCGTTCCGTCCGCTCCAGCAGGTCGGCGTGCGTCACCCGCTCGTCGCGGTAGACGATCGCTACCTCGTCGGCGCGGGCGGAGGCGTTCTCGTAGAGAAGGTCGGTCAGCATTGCCGCGCCGGGGCTAGCCCCGGCCGTCCTGCTTGCGCGCGACGAACTCGTCGATCCTGGCGACGCTCTCGAAGTTCTCGGGGGTCAGATCCTCGTCCCTCACCGAGATGCCGTAGCGCTCCTCGAGGAACGCGACGAGCTCCATCACGCCGTGCGAATCGACGATGCCCTTCGCGAGCAGGTTGTCGCCCGGATCGATCGTCGTGATGTCGCGGCCCTGCGAGAGCTCGCTGATGATGAACTGCTCCACGTCTGCCGTGACGCTCATTGCCTACACCGTAACGCCCGATTCGCGGGATTGCGTCTCGAGCGACTCCGAGGCTGCACCGACGGGTAGGCGCCGGCTCAGCACGCGGCTGGACGCGACGCGGCGGACCGGCTTGTACCCGCACATGCTGTACAGCCAGCGGGCCGGCTTGTTGTCCGCGACCACGTAGCCCCAGAGCGTCTCGTAGCCCCGGTCGCGCAGGCGCGACTCGACCTTGTGGAGGAACTCCACCGAGTTCCCGCCGCCGCGGTGCTCCTCCAGGAGGAAGAAGTCGAAGCCGTAGACGCCGCGGTCGTCCAGCTCGATCTCCAGGGCGTAGCGCTCGATGTCGCGGTGGCGCGGCTCGATCCGGCGGTCGACCCACCAGTAGTAGCCCACGAGCTCCCCCTCCACGTACCCCGCGAAGCCGCGGTAGCCGCTGCGCACGTCCGACACCGCCCGCCCGTTCGCCTTCGAGTCGCAGCGCCGGCGGTTGAACTCGAACAGCGCGGGCAGGTCGCCGGTCGTGAGCTCCTCGATCCGGAGCGACTCGGAGAACTCCATCTCGGTGATCTCGCGAAGGTCCTTTCGCAGCACCACGACCTCCTCACGCGAGAAGAGGAGCGAGCGCACGCGGCCGATCAGCTTGCGCAGCAGCTCGCGCAGCCCGTGGCGCCTGTAGAGGCAGCGCAGGTCCGCCAGAGCGGCCGAGCGGCCGCTCTGCTGCGGGATCGGAGGGGCGGGATGCGTGTTCACCTGCGTGTCACCCTACGCAGGCACGATGACGCCGGATCAACACGTTCTGAAGATCGACACACCGGCCCCGGAGCCTGAGCGCGGGATTTTCGAGACCCTGCTCGTGATCTCCGGCAGGCCGGTCGAGCTCGACCTGCACCTGGCGCGCCTCGCGCAGAGCCTCGAGGACCTGTACGGGCAGGAGCCGCCGCCGGATGCCCGCGACCTCGTGTCCACGGCGGCCGCCGGCACCGAGCTGGGCCGGCTGCGCCTCGACGTGTCGCCCCGGGACGGCAACGGCGTGCGGGTCGCGGACGTGGATCCGGCGCTCGTCTTCCCCGGGTTCGGGGAGGCGCCCGACCTCCAGCCGGTGGAGGTCCCCGGCTGGAGGGGCGCGCACAAGTGGGCCGACCGGCGGCTGCTCGAGCGGGCGGAGGCCGAGAGCGGCGACGGCGTGCCGCTGCTGCTCGACGGCGGGCTGGTGCTCGAGACCTCGCGCGGGAACCTGTTCGCCGCGGTCGGCGGGGCGCTGGTCACGCCGCCCGCGGACGGGCGGATCCTGCCCGGCGTCACGCGCGCGCTCGCGATCGAGACCGCCCGCGCCGCCGGCATCGAGGTGCGGGAGGAGGAGCTGTCGCTCGACCGCCTGCGCGAGGCCGACGAGGTCTTCACCACGGGGGCGGTCCGCGGCATCGAGCCGGTGCGCGCCGTGCGCGGGGTGAGGGACTGGCACGAGGGCGCGATCACTCCACGCGTGGCTTCCGGGCTGCGCGCTCGCTGGTTCGGCTGAGCCGTCCTACACTGGATGGATGGCCGCGGAAGGATCCGCCGAGCTGCAGGCGCTCATCATGCTGCCCGGGCAGGCGCCCGATGACCAGGTGGAGGAGGTGCTGACGCGCCTGAGCGAGAGCGGCTCGTACGGGCGCGTGGCGCCCGGCAGGGAGTCGATCGTGATCAGCGCGTTCGGCGATCCGCAGATGATCGGGAGCCTCGAGCTGGAGGAGCTCGAGGGCGTCCAGCGGGTGCTGCCGGTCCGCAAGCCCTACAAGCTCGTGTCCTCGGACTCCGCGCCCGGCCCGAGCGTCTTCCAGGTGCGCGGGCGGCGCATCGGCGGCGACCACTTCGCCCTGATCGCGGGGCCCTGCACCGTCGAGTCGCACGCACAGACGATGGAGAGCGCGCGCGCCGTGGCGGACGCGGGAGCCACGATGCTGCGCGGCGGCGCGTTCAAGCCGCGCACCTCGCCCTACTCGTTCCAGGGCCTCGGCTCCGAGGCGCTGGCGATCCTCGCGGAGGCGCGCGAGGACACCGGCCTGCCGCTGACGACCGAGGTCGTGGACCCCCGCCACGTCGAGGAGGTCGCGGAGACGGCGGACGTGCTCCAGATCGGCGCGCGGAACATGCAGAACTTCCTGCTGCTGTCAGAGGTCGGGAAGACGGACAAGCCGGTCCTCCTCAAGCGCGGCGCCTCGGCCTCGCTGGAGGAGCTGCTGATGGCGGCGGAGTACGTGCTCAAGGAGGGCAACCCGCGCGTGATCCTCTGCGAGCGGGGGATCAAGACGTTCGAGCGCTCGACCCGCTTCACGCTCGACATCGCCGCGGTGCCGGTGCTGAAGGAGGAGACGCACCTTCCGGTGATCGTCGACCCCTCGCACGCGGCCGGCCGCCGCGAGCTCGTGCCGGCGCTGGCCCGGGCCGCCGTCGCCGCGGGCGCCGACGGGATCATCGTCGAGGTGCACCCTTCGCCCGAGGAGGCGCTCTGCGACGCGCCCCAGCTCATCCCGACGGAGCGCTTCGGCGAGTTCGCGGACGAGATCACGCAGCTCGTCGGCGTGATGGGCAAGCGGCTGGGGTAGCTACTCGCCCGTCGCCGGCACGCCCGGCGGTGCGTAGCGGTGGTGCAGCATCAGCGCGTTCCCGTCCGGGTCCCTGAAGTAGGCCATGTGGCAGACGCCGCTGTCCAGGGTGTCGGCCTCGAACGTCACGCCTCTGCCCTCCAGCTCGGCACGGGCCTCCTCCACGTCGTCCACGTGGAACGCGATCGGGTGCGAGTGGTTCGCGAACTCGATCCCGAACGCGTCCGACTGCATCACGGCCAGCGTCAGGGAGCCGGTCTCGAACTCCTGGGCGGGCATGCTGCCCCACTGCTTGGAGCGCTCCAGGCCGAGCACGTCGCCGTAGAACGCGCTCGCCTTCTCGAAGTCGCGGGTGGGCACGCAGAGGAAGTCGACGCCGGAGATGTTCATGGCGGGCGAAGTTAGCGGAAGCGACCGGCTCGGCCGGGCGCGCCCCGATGTGCTCCTCAGAGGCGTTCGCTGAGCGCCCGGTCGATCTCGCGGCGCTGGTCGCGCTCCTTGATCGAGCGCCGCTTGTCGTGCACGTCCTTGCCCCGGGCGACCGCGATCTCGACCTTCGCGTTACGCCCCGAGAAGTAGACGCGCGTGGGCACGATCGTCAGACCCCGCTCGGCGGTCTTCCCGATCAGCCGCTCGATCTCGCGGCGGTGGAGCAGCAGCTTGCGCGGCCGCTCGGGCTCGTGGTTCTCGCGCGCCGCCGGCCCGTACGGGGCCACGTGCATGTTGCGGAGCCAGACCTCGCCGTCGCGCACCTCCGCGTAGGCGTCCTTCAGCTGGACCGCGCCGTCGCGCAGCGACTTGACCTCCGAGCCCTGGAGCTGGATGCCGCACTCGAACTTCTCGAGGAGGTTGTAGCGGAAGCTCGCCGAGCGGTTGGTGGCCACGTCCCCAGGGGCCGCCTTTCGCTTGCCCTTCTTGGCCATCGGGGCTCAGCGCCCGGTGTACTTGAGCTTCTTGAGGTAGCGGTCGACCTGGCCGAGGAACGCCTCGTCCACGTCGCCGCGCGCGACGGCGGCGCGCAGCACCGCGCGCGCCCCCCTGCGCTGGCCGAGCCGGTAGCGGTCGGCCGCGTAGGCCGCGAGCACGCCGCGCAGGTTGATGCCCGGCCTGCTCCGCTGCTGCCTGTAGAGCCGGTACGCCCGCGTGGCGTCCTTGCGGAGGATGCGGCGGTGCTTCCTCGTGACGTCCCGCAGGGCGCCCTCGCGGAACTCGAAGATCTGCACCGGCAGGTAGGACTCGGCGTAGCTCGCGAAGCGATAGGCGAAGCGCGCGTCGCGGCTGCGCAGCCTCGAGCCCGCGAAGCGGTAGCCCGCGTCCTTCCAGTCGCGGCGGACCGGCGTGTACTTGCCGCCCCCCTCCTCGAACCAGTAGATCGTCGAGACGAGGCAGCAGTGGGCGCCGCCGGTGAAGAGGTCGACGATCACCTCGGGGTCGCGGTCCCCGTCGAGGTCGCGCAGGCGGACCGAGTCCTTGTCGGACACGACGTAGGCGGGGCGCACGCCGCACGGGTCCTTGCAGCCCGCCGGCAGGCGCTTGTCCCAGAGCACCGCCCCGTCGTGGGTGATCTTCACGTGGAAGTCGCCGTAGTCCTGTCCGTCGCGCTCGTAGGAGAGCTCGGCGCTGACGTTGTCGCGCGTGACGCTCTCCGTGACGGGCTCGGCGAGCGCCGCCGGGACGGCCAGCGCGAGGACTGCAATCGCTGCTGCGAGCGGGCGCATTTCAGGCCGCGACTATAGGCGCCAGGTCCACGCGTCCGCGCGGCGCGTCCACGCGCTCGACGGTCACACGGATCGGGTCGCCGAGCCGCAGCGCGCGGCCGGACTCGGTCAGCAGCGCGGTGCCCTGCTCGTTGAGGGTCCACCACTCGCGCATCCGCCGAACGCCCATGAAGCCCTCGAAGCCGGCGTCGCCGAACCGCACGAAGGCGCCCTTCTCGATCAGGCCCACGACCTCTCCGTCGAACAGCGGCTCCTCCTGCTCGGCCAGCACGCGCTGGAGCAGGAAGGCCAGCACCACGTCGTCGGCGTCGCGCTCGATCTTCATCGCCGCGCGCTCCGTCGCGGAGCTGTGCACGCCGAGCTCCTCCAGCTCCGAGGCGGGTGTGGCGGCCTCGTCGATTCCGAGCCCCTGGAGCAGCGCGCGGTGCACGACCACGTCCGGGAAGCGCCGGATCGGCGAGGTGAAGTGCGTGTAGCGCGGGCTCGAGAGGCCCGCGTGCCCCAGGTTCCGCGGCGAGTAGAAGGCCTGCTTCAGCGCCCGCAGCACGAGCACGCCGATGGCGCGCCGGTCGGGCGCCTCGCGCGCGACGATCCGCGACATCTCCGCCGCCGCGTCGGCCGCCTGCTGCGGCGTCATGTTCTTCGGGAGCGGCGGCGTCGGGATGTCCAGCGTCGCGAGCTGGTCGGCCAGGAACTCGACAGAGCGCGGCTCGGGGCGCTCGTGGACCCGGTAGAGCGCGGGCAGCCGGCGGTCCTCGAGGTAGCCGGCGACCTGCTCGTTCGCCAGCACCATCAACGCCTCGATCAGCCGGTGCGACTCCGTCTGCTCGTCCTGGCGCACGCCGGTCACGTGGCCCTCCGAGTCGAACTCGAAGACCGGCTCGGGCGCGCCCACCTCGAGCGAGTCGCGCCGCGCGTGGAGCGCCCGCGCCGTGTCGCGCGCCAGCTCGAGCGGCTCGGCCCAGGGCTCGGCGGCGCGCTCCCGGCCGGCGAACACCGCGTCCACCTGCCCGTAGGTCAGGCGCGCATCGCTGCGGATGCGCGAGCGGTGGAACTCGACGCTGACCACGTCGGCGCCGTCCATGACCATCTCGACGGTCACGGCGAGCCGCTCCTCCCCCGGCCGCAGCGAGCAGGCGCTCGTCGAGAGGACCTCGGGAAGCATCGGCTCGACCGCGCCCGGCACGTAGACGCTCGTGGCGCGCCGGGTGGCCTCGCGGTCGAGGTGCCCGCCCGGCCGGAGGTAGGCCGTCACGTCCGCGATGTGCACCCAGACGCGCACGCGGCCGTCCTCGCGGCGGGCCGAGATCGCGTCGTCGAAGTCCTTGGCGTCGTCGGGGTCGATCGTGAACGTCGGGACGCCGGTGAGGTCCACCCGCGCGTCGGCGGCGTAGGGCTCGTCGGTCGAGTCCTCCGCCTCGCCCGCGGCCCTGCGCGGGTAGCTGCGGTAGAGGCCGCGGTCGAGCATCAGCCCCTCGAGCACGTCGCGGGCGCGGTCGGGGCGGCCGAGCACGCGCAGCACGCGGGCGCCGCGCTTGCCGGCGCCGACCAGCACGAGGTCGCCGGGCCCGGCGGCACCGCGCTCCACGGCGGTCCGAGGCCCCTGCCCGAAAAGCGGCTCGGCGACGAGGAAGCGGCCGCGCTTCTCGAGCACGGCCACCATCGGCTCGTCGAGCCGGCGAGCCGGGCGGCCCGCCCGGGCCGCGGTCATCGGCTCTGGTCGAGCACGGTCTCGATCGCGACCGGAAGAGCCTCGTCGCGAGCCGTCTTCGGGTCGTCCTGCGCCTTGACCTGGGGCTCGATCCCCCTGCGCGTGATCGTCTCGCCGTTCGGCAGGTAGTAGTTGGCCACCGTCAGGTCGAGCAGACCGCCGTTGGAGAGGTCGATCACCTCCTGTACGAGTCCCTTGCCGTAGGTGCGCGTGCCGACCACGGTGGCGCGCTTCTGGTCGCGCAGTGCGCCCGTGACGATCTCGGAGGCGCTGGCGCTGCCGCGGTCCACCAGCACGACCACCGGGATGTCGCCTGGGATCGCGTCGCCGACGGCCTCCTCCGTGCGGTTCGGCCGGCTGCGGCCGCGCACGGAGACGATCTCGCCGTCCTCGATGAAGACGCTCGCCACGAGCACCCCCTCCGAGAGCAGGCCGCCGCCGTTGCCGCGCAGGTCGAGCACGATCGCCCCGGCGCCCTGCTTCAGGAGCCGGTCAACCTCGCGCCGGACGAAGCCGTGCGCGCCATTGCTGAAGCCGGCCAGGGACACCACGCCGACCTTGCGCCCGTCGCGCGTCACGAGCCGGCCGCTCGCGACCGGGATCTCGATCCGCTCGCGCTTGACCCGTACGTTCCTGCGCTCGCGGCCGCCGCTCTTCACGACCCCGAGCATCACGCTCGTGCCCTCGGGGCCCTTGATCCGCGCGGTGGCGACCTCGCTGTTCACACCCGCGATCGAACGGCCGTTCACCGACACGACCAGGTCCTCGCGCTGGATGCCCGCGCGCTTGGCCGGCGAGCCGTCGAAGACGCGCAGCACCCGGAGCCCGCGCTCGTCCTCCTCCACGCTCATACCGACCCCCTCGAACTCGCCCCTGACGGAGTCCTGGAACTGGCCGGCCTCCTTCGGCGTGAGGTAGTGCGAGAAGCGGTCGTCGAGCGAGTCCACGACGCCCTTCAGCGACGCGTCCTCCAGCTTGCCCTCATCCACGGGCCGATAGAAGTTGTCCTCGATCGTGTCGATCACCTCGGCCCGGAGCGCGCGATCGTCGTCCACGAGGGCATCCCGGACGGGCCCGGGCAGGTGCTCGGGATGACCGCCGAGCCAGATGCCGGCGGCGAGGATCGCCACGAGCGCGGCGGCGAGCAGTACTAGTCGAGAGGGGCGCACGGCAGCAGTCCAGGGTAGTGAGGCGCCTTCGCCCCGAGGGCCCGTCTATAAAGTCCACCAAGTCGGTGCACTTACTCCCCGGGAGGGCAGCATGCTTCATCCCCAGCTTGCTTGGTACATCGCCGGACCGGCACTCGGCCTCTGCGTCGTGGCCTGTCGCTTCCTCCTGAACGGGCGGCTCGGCGTCACCGGCGGGTACTCGGAGCTCGTGTCGAAGCTGCGCGACGGCAACGCGCGCTTCGACTGGCGCGGGTGGCTCCTCATCGGCGTCCTGCTCGGCGGCACGCTCTTCGCGCTGATCGCGGGCGGCCCCGACTTCCGCGGCTACGGATGGCTGACCGACAACTTCGCCGACGTCGTGGTCGCGCCCGTCCTGGTGGTGGCCGGCGTGTTGATCGGCTATGGCGCGAAGCTGGCGGGTGGCTGCACGTCGGGGAACGGGCTCAGCGGCAACGCGATGCTCTCGCCCGCGGCGTACGCGGCAACCGGCACGTT
>JAFGJG010000160.1 GCA_016929195.1 Thermoleophilaceae bacterium | reverse complement strand
GGGAAGCCCTCGATGGCCTCCATCTGGCTGCGCACGCGGTAGTAGCCCAGCGGGATCTCGCCCTGCAGCTTGCCGGCGTCGGACAGGTCGATGGCCCCGCCGGTCTGCTCGTAGGCCTCGATCTTGCCGATGTCGTGCAGCAGCGCCCCGGTCACGGCCACGTCGCGGTCGATGCCGGGGAAGGTCGCGGAGATCGCGCTCACGGCCTGGGCGACGCCGAGGCAGTGCTCGAGCAGGCCGTGGCGGTAGGCCTGGTGGTAGTACTTCGCGGCCGGCGCGGCGTGCCAGCGCTCGCCGACCTCCGTCCGCGGGTCGAGCAGCCGCTCGAGCAGCTCGCGCAGGTGGGGCTGCTGGACCGTGCCGACCAGCTCGTCGAGGTCGGCGGCCATCTGCGCGTACGGGATCGGGGGCGCCTCGGTGAGGTCGACGATGTCGTACTCGCCCTCGGCAGCGGCCCGCAGCGCGCGGATGGTGATCCCCGCCCCGTAGCGCTGATCGATGCTGAAGCGGCCGGCGATGCGCACGACGGCGCCGGAGGGGCAGTGCGCCTCGGCGTCGCCTACGCCGTCCCACATGACTCCCTCGACCGAGCCGCTGAGATCGCCGAGCTGGAGCTTCAGAAAGGGCTCGCCGTTCCGCTTCTGGCGGACCGAGCGGCCGCGGACCACGAAGACCTGGTCGACGTCCTGGCCGTCGACGAAATCCCGCACATAGCAGCGATTTGTCGTCATCGTGGTCTGCTCCATCGGAATGGCCAAGGTAGAACCGGTCCCGGACGGGATAGCCTCCTTCGCCGTGGAGTCGCCCCCGTCGACGCCGACCTGACATGACCGTTCTGGTGGCCGGCGGCACGGGCGCGCTCGGCACCGCCGTCGTGCGCGAGCTGATCGGCGCCGGGCACTCGTGCGCGGTGACCTGGATCGTCGACAGGGAGCGGGAGCGCCTCGAGTCCGACCTCGGCGACGCGGTGACGCTGGTCCGCGCGGACCTCACCGACCCGGCCGGCGCCGACGAGGCCGTGGCGGCCGTGGACGACCTCGAGGCGGTGGTCAACCTCGTCGGCGGATACAGCCAGGGCCCGCGCGTCCACGAGACCGAGCCGGAGGCCTTCCACCGCATGATCGACCTGAACGTCACGCCGGCGTTCCTGCTCGCCCGTGCCGCGATCCCGCGCCTCCTCGAGCGCGGCGGCGGCGCGTACGTCGGCGTGTCCGCGCGGGCGGCGCTGCGACCGTTCTCGGGCGCGGCCGGCTACGTGACGGGCAAGGCGGCGCTGCTCGCGTTCGTCCAGGCGCTGGACGCCGAGTACAGGCAGGACGGCATCCGTGCCAACGCGATCCTGCCCAGCGTGATCGACACGCCCGCCAACCGCTCGGCGCAGCCGGACGCCGACACGTCGAGGTGGGTCGATCCGGCAGACATCGCCAAGGTCGTGCGCTTCCTCCTCTCGGAGGACTCGAAGACGATCACCGGCGCGGCCGTGCCCGTCTACGGGCGCGCGTAGTAGTCGAGCGCCGTCCGGCCCAGCGCCTTCGTCGCGCCGCCGTTCTGCACTGCTGCGATCGGCGCTCCGATCAGCGGGATGAGGCGCCCCGCGTAGTGACGCGAGAGCCGCTTGGCCAGGTACTTCGCCAGGCGCAGGTGGAGGGCGGTCCGGTCGGAGCCGCGCAGCGCCTTCTCCGCGGCGGCCTGAGCGAGCCGCTTGCCGACGCCGTCGAGCGCGGCCCGCGCGTCGTCGCGGCTCTCGTAGAGGTCGTACAGCACGAGCAGCTCGGCCGGGCGCATCGGGTCGCGCGGGTCGTGGCCGAGCGCCGCGGCGACGTAGAAGACCATCCGGCTCTGGATCCACACGAGCGAGACGAGGTCGGGCGCGGCGGTGATGATCCCGCCCGCGCCGAGGGCCGCGCCCTCGAGCCGCGCGAGGCGGACGTGCTTCCTCACCGCCGTCTTCGCGAGCTTCTCGGGCTTCCGGCCCGCGCCCTCGGCGCGCGCCCATTCGGCCGCGGCCGGGCCGAAGCGCTCGGCCGCGGCGAGCGCGATGTACTCGGGCGCGCGGTCGGGCTCCGCCAGTATCCGGTCCCAGAGGGACTGTGGCGGGCGGTCGAGATGATCTAGTTGCGACACTGAAGCGGACACGCAGTTTTGCGACCTTCCCCAGGAGGTAGAAGGGAAACATGGCTACTGACACGACACCCCGGCAGGGCATCCTGAGCGAGGAGATGCGGGCCGAGCGCGAGGAGCTGATCGCGCTGCTGACGAAGGCCTACTGGATGGAGATGGAGACCGTGATGAGCTACATCGCGAACTCGATCAACCCGGACGGCGTCCGGGCCCAGGAGATCATCGAGTCGCTCGAGGAGGACATTCAGGAGGAGCTGGGGCACGCGCGCCAGTTCGGCACGCGGATCAAGGAGCTCTACGGCGTGGTCCCGGGCTCGTCCGACTTCCAGGCCGAGCAGACCTACCTGCAGCCGCCCGACGAGCAGACCGACATCGTCCACGTCATCAAGGGCGTGATCGAGGCCGAGTCAGGCGCGATCGAGCACTACAACCACATCATCGAGTGGACCGAGGGCAAGGATCCGGTCACGCAGGACATGGTGATCTCGATCCTCCGCGACGAGGAGGGGCACCGCCGCCTGTTCGAGGGCTTCCTGCGCGAGTACAAGGCGGAGGGGCTGGCCTAGCCGGCCCGGCGCAGGTCGAACCCGAACACCGCCCGCACGCCGCGCCGGACGCCCGGTCCGGCGTAGGTGACGGTGAGCTTGATGTCGTGGCAGGTCCGCATGCTCGAGGTGGTCGCGCGCGGGACGGTGAACGACCAGCGGCGCCCGGCGTCCGAGTAGCGGAGCCGGCCGCTGCCGCAGATCCCGTCGAGGAGCAGGCGGCGGGTGGGCACGCCGAAGTCGATGTTGACGACGGTGCCCGCTCGCACGGGCAACCGCCGCTTCGTGCTGGGCTGCGACGGGAGCGGGGTGCACGTCTCGGGTGACGGGCGGCAGTAGGGGCCGCGGTTCGCGTTCAGTGTCCTACGGCCGGCGCGGACGACCACCGGCGGCGGCCAGTCCGAGTTCACGCTCATCCGGCACGCCTCTCCGCCCCTGAAGACCGCGGCGGCGACCACGCGCTCCGACGCCCCGCGCCCCGCGGTGTGGATCGACACCCGCCTTGCGCAGTGGTCGAGCGGCAGGTCGTCCGGGTCGCAGCCGCCCTCGCACGGTCGCCAGTAGGCGGTCACGCGGTAGGTGCCGCGCGGCAAAGAGATGACCGTGCCGCCCGCGCCCACGCGACGCTGCGCCACGACCTTGCCGCCGGCGCCGCGGACGGTGACGAAGGGCGTCGAGCCTGCTGCGTACGGGCCGGCGCCGGCGTCGAACCGCGCGCTGAACTCGAGCTCGCCGGGGCCGGCCGCCCCGGCGGGGGCGGCGAAGGCAAGCGCGGCGAACAGCACTGCCGAGGAGGCGGCGATTCCCCTCACGTGCCCATCCTAAGCACGGATCGCGGCGGATTACCAACGGCGGAGCGGGTTCGGCTCGCGCCGAACCCGCTCTCACCGCGTTGTCCACTGCCTCAGTGCACGGCGCGCCGCCCGACGAACAGCAGCAGCGCGAACCCGGCCACGAGCAGCCACGCACCGGCCGCGAGCAGCAGCCAGGTCAGCAGGCCCGTGAGCGGGAGCGTGCCCGCCACGTCGACCAGGGCGGCCGGGACGACGCCGGCGCCGGAGGGCAGCTCGCCCCCGCCGTCGTCGCCGTCGAGCACCGCGTCCCCCGTCTCGCCCGCGCCGGCGGGCGTCCCGGCGTCACCGCCGGATGAGGGCGAGCCGGCGGCGTCCGAGACCGTGTCCCGGACCGCCGCCGCACCCGCCTCCAGGAGCCGGACCACGCCATCTGCCACAGGCGCGATCACGGTCCCGTCGGTCGTGGGTCCGAGGGCTGCCGCTGCCTCTCGGATACCCCTGTCGAGGAGCTCGCCCAGGACACCCATCCCGTCATCGAGCACCTCGTCCACGACCGCCGCGCCGTCGTCACCGCCGGTCGTGTCCGGAGACTCGCCGTCATCGCTCAACACGGTGACCGGAGCCTCCGCCCCGACGGATCCGACCTGCGTGGCGCCTTCCGACCCGGCGGCTGTCTGTCCGCCTGGTGCCGGCCCTGCCGACGGCGAGCCTCCGCCGCCGTCACTCGCCACGCGCACGGGCGCGTTCAAGGTCCCTGAGCCCAGCTGGGCTCCTCCCGTGGAGCCCTGGAAGGACTGGGACCCGCCTCCCGCTTCAGCGCCGGCGTCGCCGCCGTCGCTGAGCACCCGCACCGGGGCGTCCGCCCCGGGCGAGCCGATCTGCGCGACCGCCCCGGAGCCGGTGGCCGTCTGGCCCCCGCCCGCGGCTGCCGCATGACTCGTTCCCCCGTTCTCGCCGTCGCTCAGGACGCGGACCGGTGCGTGGACCGATCCCGAGCCGGCCTGTGCGGCTCCGAGCGAGCGGCTGCTCGACTGGCTGCCGGTGGGCCGGCGGCCGGCCGCGGCGCGGTCGTCGCCGTCGCTCAGCACCCTCACCGGAGCGCCGGCCCTCACGGATCCCGCCTGGAGCGTGCCGGCGGACCGGCCGGTGCTCTGGCCGCCCGTCGTCACGCCCGGGCCCGCCGGGCTCTGGCCGTCGCTTGCCACTCGTACCGGCGCCCTCACGTCGACCGTGCCGATCTGGCCGGCCGCGGCGGAGTGCCGGGTCGTCTGTTTGGCGCTCGGGTCACTCGCCCATGCCGGCGTTGCCGCCAGCGAGAGCGCGATCACTGCCCCGAGCACCGAAGCACTGCGGATCATCTGAACTTCCTCGCTATCGAGTACGAACGTCGTGCCGGGCGCAGGGCCCGGCGTCAGGACAAGCCCGGGAGGGCTAGCCGGGGCGTTCGATCGCGAAGACGAGCGGCAGTGGCCGCCCGACCTCGCCGATGCGCGGCAGCCGCGTACGGAGCGCGGATGCCGCGAGGAAGAGCGAGCCCATGAGGATCGCCATGGCGCCCACCGAGAACGCGCCGGACGCCGCGCTGCCGCCGGCGGCGGCAGCGAAGCTCGGGCCGTCGGGACGGGCGCCTGTGGACGGCTCGCCGCCGGGCCGCGCGCTCTCGGCCGCGGGGCTCACGGCCCGCGCGGCGGAACGCTCGGCGGCGGCCGGAGCGTGAGGAAGCTTCGTGGCCGGCGCGGTGCCGGACGCCGCCGGGTGCCGGGTCTCGGACACCCGCACGGCGGTGTTCCGGAGGGTCTCGCCGGGGGCCGGCCGAGCGGGGCTCGCGGGCGCGGCCGGGGCGGCCTCCCGCACCCTGCCCACGGGCACCTCCGGGGCCACGGTCCTCACCGTCTCGACGGCCGGCTTGGCGACCTCGGCTGGGAGGTTCGGAACCACCTGCGGGGCCGGTGCGCTGCGAACCGGATCCACGGCCTGCCGGACGTTCTGCCGCGTCGTCTCGACGGTCGTCGCGACGGTCCGCTGGACCTGCGCCACGGTGGTCGTCGTGGTCTGCACGACGCCGTCGAGCAGCCCGGCGGGCGCAGCGCTCGCGGCGCCGGGGAGAAGCAGGAGGAGGAGCGCGGACAGCGCCCCGGTCCCCAGGATGTTGCGGCAGTTGCGGACCATGGCTCACGGCCCCTCAGGGAGGCCTGACCGGGTGATTACCTGACCCGGGGGGTCCCACTCACGGCGCGCAAGTTCGGTTCACCCTTCGCGAGCCGAGGCTTCAGCTAGGGGGCCGGATCCAGGCCCGCGAGCTTGCGCAGCAGGTCATTCAGCCGGCGCCGCTCGTCCGCGGTGAGCACGCCGAAGGCCTGCTCGCCGACACGCTTTCCGATCCTCTGCGCCCTGCGCGTGGCGTCCTCGCCCTCCGCGGTCAGGTGCACCGCCCGCTTGCGCCGGTCGCTCGCGTGCGGGCGGCGCTCGGCGAGCCCGCGCCGCTCGAGCGCGTCGAGCGTGGCGACCATCGTGCTCGGGTCGACCCCGGCGGCCTCGCCGACCGCCTGCTGGGTAATGCCCGGGTCGCGCTGCACGACGGTCAGCACGCCGAACTCGCGCGGATGAAGCCCGACCTCCTCCTCCAGCGCCTTGGCGAACTGGTCGCGCGAGCGCCGCGCGACCCAGTTGAGGAGGAAGCCGGTGTACTGCGCGAGCGCCTCCGGAGGCCGCTCCGACTCGATCATCCCGACGGACTCTAACCGCCACAAATGATTGGCCGGGCGAAAGATATATGGTCCCGCCCCCGGCCCCCCTCGCAAGGAGACTCATGGCGGACACGATCGTCCTGGTCCACGGCTTCTGGGTGACGCCCCGGAGCTGGGAGGACTGGAAGGAGCACTACGAGGGACGTGGGTATCGCGTCCTCGCGCCCGCGTATCCGGGCTTCGAGGTGGAGGTGGAGGCGCTCAACGCCGACCCCACGCCGATCGAGGAGCTGACGGTTCCCGCGATCATCGAGAAGCTCGAGGGCGTGATCGACGCGCTCGACTCGCCTCCGATCATCATCGGCCACTCCGCCGGGGGCGCGTTCACGCAGATCCTCCTCGATCACGGCCGCGGCGCTGCCGGCGTGGCGGTCAACTCGGCGCCGACCGAGGGTGTCCGCGCGGTCCCGCCGGCCCAGCTGAAGGCGACCCTGCCCGTGCTGAAGAACCCGGCCAATCGCCACAGGGCCGTCGGCTTCACGCACGACCAGTGGCACTACGCGTTCACGAACACCTTCAGCGAGGAGGAGTCCCGGCGGCTCTACGAGCGCTACCACGTGCCCGCCTCGGGACGGATCTTCTGGGACAGCGTTCTCGCGAACCTGCAGCCGGGGCACCAGGAGACCTGGGTGGACTACAAGAACGACGCTCGTGCGCCGCTGCTGTTCATCTCCGGGTCCGACGACAACCTGATGCCGCCGAAGATCCAGCAGTCGAACGCGAAGCACTACAAGTCGGACACCGTCACGGAGGTCAAGGAGTTCCCAGGCCCGCACCTGCTGCCGTCGGCGCCCGGCTGGCAGGAGGTCGCGGACCACGCGCTCGACTGGGCCGTCGCGCACAGTTGAGCGGCGTTCGGATCACCCACGTCGGCGGGCCGACGGTCCTGATCGAGGCCGCCGGCTGGCGGCTGCTCACGGACCCCACGTTCGACGCGCCGGGACGGCGGTACGCGTTCGGCTGGGGCACGTCGTCGCGCAAGCTGGCCGGGCCGGCGGTCTCCGCCGCCGACCTCGACCCGATCGATGCCGTGCTTCTGTCCCACGACCACCACGACGACAACCTCGACGAGGCCGGCCGCGCGGTGCTCCCGTCGGCGGGCGTGGTCGTGACCACCGCCGCCGGCGCCGGGCGCCTGGGCGGCGAGACGCGCGGCCTCGAGCCGTGGGGGACGACCAGGCTCGAGGCGCCCGGTCGCACGCCGATCGAAGTGACCGCCACGCCGTGCCGGCACGGGCCGCCGCTGAGCCGGCCGATCGTCGGCGACGTGATCGGCTTCGCGCTCGCCTGGGAGGGACAGCGGCACGGAGCCGTCTGGGTGTCCGGCGACACCGTCCTCTACGACGGCGTCCGCGAGGTGGCCGACCGGCTGGCGGTGGACGTCGCGCTGATCCACATGGGCGGCGTCCGGTTCCCGGTCACCGGCCCGCTCCGATACACCATGACCGCGCGCGACGCCGTGGAGCTGTGCGGGCTGATCGAGCCGCGCACAGCCATCCCGATCCACTACGAGGGCTGGAAGCACTTCCGCGAGGGCCGCGAGTCGATCGAGCGGGAGCTGGCCGCGGCGCCGCCGGACGTGGCCTCGCGGTTCCGCTGGCTGCCCGTCGGCGAGCCGGTCGAGATCGCCGGCTGAGCCCCGCGCTCAGGAACCGGTGTCGATGCGCGCCTGGTGGATGCGCGCCAGGCCGCAGCGCCCGCCGGCGCGCGCGTCGGCGGCCGCCCGGCGCCGCTTCATCGTGGCCAGCTCGCGCAGGCCCTGCCTGGTGCGCGCCTTCAGCGCGAGCGCCCTGCGGCGCAGGTGCCGCTTGGCGACGCGGCGGGTGGCGCTGCGCAGCCGTGCGATCGACCGCCGCTTCGAGGTCAGGGCGCGCGCCAGCCGGTCGCGCTCCGCAGAAGCCTGGAAGCACGCAAGCGTGTGCTCGTCGCGCGCGGCGGCCAGCCGCGTCTCCATCGGGACGGTGTGAGGGAGGCGCGGCCACTGGCCCGCGAGAAAGCTGACGACGCCGGCCGCGGGCCGGCGCCGTACGGAGTAGGGCGCGGCCAGGGAGACCCTCGCCACGCCCTCGCTGAAATAGGGGCTGTCGGTCCCGAACTCGCCGGGCCACGTGTCGCGCGTGCTGACGAAGATCCGCGCCGCCCCCGCGCGCACGAGCGTCGGCAGCGAGTCGCGGAGGTACGCCGCCTGGGCGGCCTCGCCGCCGCGGTAGGCCGGGTCGTTCTGGTAGGCCGTGTCGGCCGGGTAGCCGTGCTCGGTGATCCAGAGGGGGACGCCCGCGGGGCGGTACCGGCGGAAGAAGTCCTTCCAGAAGGCGACCATGCGGGGAAGGCTCGCCACGCTGCCGCGCATGTGGACGTTGGCGACGTCGAACCCCGACGCGGCCGCCGCGCCCGGCGTGGCGAACACACGCGCGAGCCAGTCGCGCGCGCCGGTCCCGGACACCCCGCCGTTCAGCACGCGGCTGCCCGGCGAGCGTTCCCTTATCGCGTCATGGGCGGCGGACAGCATGCGCGCGTACTCCTCCGGCGTGCCGCGGAAGGCCGCGTGCGTGTCGGGCTCATTGAGCACCTCGAACACCGAGATCGCGCCCCGCGTACGCTCGGCGACCTCGCCGACGTAGTTGCCGTACGCGTGGTAGCTCGACGGCGGACAGCGCTCACTGCGGTCCTGGCAGGCCGAGAGGAAGTTCGGCACGCCGGTCAGGACGGCGGTGATCGGGATGCCGTACCGGCGTGACAGCGCAACCACGTCGTCGATCCCGCTCCAGTCGCGCAGGTCCCAGCGGTCGTAGCGCCTGAAGACCGCGTGCAGCTCGATGTCGAGGCGGATGCTGCTCGCTCCCATGGCCTTGGCCTCGGCGAAGACGCGTTCCTTCTGCTGATGTGGCATCGCGTACGCGTAGACCAGCGAGTGGGCCGCATAGGGACCGCCCGCGGCGGCGGCTGCGCTCGCGGGGAGCGCGAGGCAGGCAACGGCGATCGACGTGCGGAGCAGAAGGCGGATGCACCTGGCTTCGACCGGTTCCGCCGCCCCCTTTAGACGCCGATGCTCCGCTTCAGCTCGATGCGACCGTCCGGGGAGCCCGACCACGATGCGAGCTGGCTCCTGTAGCCGTCGCCGAAGACCATGTCGGTGTCCAGCGAGGTCTGCGCCAGCGTCGCCACGCTCGCCTCATATCCGGCCGTCGCATAGACGGCCTCGCAGGCGTCCTGGGGCAGCGCGATCTGCGACGTGTGGAGCTTGGAGCCGGCCGAGGTGGCGGCGTCGAGGCTCTCGTAGACCTCGAAGTGGATGTGCGGCCAGCGCCCCGAGTAGGCGGCCGGGAAGATGCTCTCGAAGACGACCTTCCCGTCGCGGCCGCTCTCCTGGACGCCGCGGAGGTAGTTCTCCGAGGCGATCTCCTGGTCGTACATCGAGTAGCGGCCATCGCGGTCGCAGTGCCACACGTAGACCGCCGCGCCGGCCAGCGGCGTGCCGCCGGCGCCGACGTCGAGGAGGGTCATCTCGATCGCGGCCGGCACCCCGCCGGCCGCGCCCGACGCGTCACCGAAGCTCTTCGTGATGTCCCGGCGCACGACCCCGCTCCTTGTGAGGGCGTTCGGGCCGTTCGAGCCGTCGCCCGGGAACGGGCCTGCGGTCTCCTCCGGGATCTCGCCCACGGACGTCCCGGCGGCGGTGCTCGCGGCGCCGCCCGCACCGCCGGACGACCCGCAGGCCGCGACGGCCACCGCGCTCACCCCGCCCGCGACGAGCCCGAGCGCGCGGCGCCGGCTGATCAGCCGCGGGAGGTCGTGGGACAGCCCCAGATCGTGCTCTTCGGTCGCGTTCATGGCGGTCAGGCTCCCGGTCGGGGTTGGGTTGTGGCTGGGCGCCAACTGAGGGTCTCCTGGGAGAGGAGACCGATCGGTCTTGTAGAACTCCATGCCAGGTCCGGCCGAATGCGCTGCAACGCTTGAGCGATCCGCCGGGACTCGCACCCATGGCCACGACAACTGAGAACCGCCGTGCTGGCCCCGGCAGCGCGGTTCCCACATCGGGCCTCCGTGGTTGACAGGGACGATCTAGGGGGCCACAACTGCCCGCTCGCATAGCACGGCTCCCACCCGCGGACCGCCCGATGAGCCTGATGGACGTCGCGCTCGTGGTGGGGAGCGGCGCGGTCGTCCTGCTGCTCGCCCTAGCCGATCCGAAGGACGCCTGCTACCTGCTGGCGTTCCCGATCTGGCTCGTGGCGAAGGATCTGGGCGCCGGCGCCGGCGCCGTCGCGGCCGGCATCTCGGTGGCGATCGTCGTGGCGCTCGGGCTCACCGGTCAGATCGAGCTGGGGGCGCTGGGCTACGCCGCGCGCGTGGCCGTGTTCAGCGGCGCGGTCGCGGCGGGCGTGCAGGCGCGAGTGGTGCAGCGAGCGGCCGCCGAGGGGGATCCGCTGCCGCTGCTGCGGCTGATCACGGCGCGCCCGGAGGTCTCGCGCCGGCCCGAGCCCCTCTCTCGCCGCGAGCTCGAGATCCTCGAGATGATCGCGACAGGTGCGAAGAACGCGGAGATCGCGTCCCGCTTCGTGATCTCCCAGAACACGGTCAAGACGCACGTGGGCCAGATCCTCAGGAAGCTGCCTGCGGCCAACCGCACCGAGGCCGCCTTCCGCTACATCGAGCTCTACGGCGCGCCGCATCCGGTGGAGAGCCAGGCCGTCAGCGCCTCGACGGCGGTCGCCGCCACGGTGTCCTCGATCGGCGGCAAGGACCTGCTCGTGATGAGCCTGACCGACGGCCGCGAGCTCGAGCTGCCGCTCGTCGATCAGCTGCGCGACCGGGTGCGCGTGGGCTCCCAGGCGATCGTCTACTTCGATCAGCACGGCCGGGAGGTCGGCTGGTACATGCCGGACGAGGAGCTCGGCGTGGACCTCCGGCACTGGGCCCACTGAGGCCCCGTCACTCGAGCAGGCCGCGGCGCATGCCCTCCGCCACCGCGGCGGCGCGGTCCGACACGCCCAGCTTCTCGTAGATGTTCTGGAGGTGGGTCTTGACGGTGGACGCCTCGATGAAGAGGCGCCTCCCGATCTCCGGCGCGGAGAGCCCCTCGGCCACCAGTCGGAGCACCTCGTGCTCGCGGGCGGTCAGATGCGTCTCGCCGCCGGTCCCGCGCAGCCTGATCTGCTGGAGCACCTCGCCCTCGATGCTGCCCGAGAGCACGGTCCCGCCGCGCGCCGCAGCCGCGATCGCGTTGCACACCTCGTCGGCGGAAGAGGT
This sequence comes from Thermoleophilaceae bacterium, assembly GCA_016929195.1. Classification (GTDB taxonomy): domain Bacteria; phylum Actinomycetota; class Thermoleophilia; order Solirubrobacterales; family Thermoleophilaceae; genus JACVRW01. Next base: position 44,010 of record JAFGJG010000160.1, on the reverse strand, counting down.
CTTGTCCAGGTATCCGGACGCGCCGCTCGCGAGGAGGTCGAAGACCATCGCGCTCTCCGTGTGCGTCGAGAGGAAGACCACGCGCGTGGCCAGGCCGTCGCGGACCACGGCGTTCAGGACCTGCGACCCGTCGAGCTCCGGCATCCGCATGTCCACGAGCGCCACCTCAGGCTCGAGGCGCCGGATCTCCTCGATCGCGCCGCGGCCATCCGCGGCGGTGCCCACGAGCTCGAGGTCCGGGCGGCTCCGCACCGCCTCCTCGAGAGCGCCGCGGAACATCGGGTGATCCTCGGCGATCAGCACGCGCGTGCGCCCGCTCATGGCGCCTCCACGTCGGGGAGCCACACCCGGAGGGCGGTGCCGCTCCCCGGCCGGCTCTCCAGCTCGAGCCGGCCGCCGGTGATCTCCACGCGCTCGCGCATCGCGGGCAGACCGAGGTGCCCGGGCCGCACGCGCAGGCCCTGCTCGGGGTCGAAGCCGCGCCCGTCGTCGCGCACCTCGAGAGCGAACCCCTCACCGTCGTCCTCCAGCCGGACCTCGACCCTGGACGCCCCGGCATGGTTGCGAACGTTCGCGAGCGCCTCGCGGCCGACCCGGTAGAGGAGGGAGCGCACGGCCTGGCCGTGCGGACGCGACGTCCGGTCCACCAGCTCGAAGTCCAGCCCGTCCTCCGCGCTCGCCCGCTCTAGCGACGTCCGCAGCGCCACCGCCACGCCGCTCGTGTCGAGCTCCACCGGCTGGATCTCGAACAGCAGGCCCCGGAGCCGGTCGACCGCCGCGGCCGCATGCTCCTCCAGCCCGGCGAGCTCGCGCGCGAGCCCGGGGTCGCCGACCCGGGCGGCGAGCGTCTCGAGGCGCATGCGGAGCGCGACCACAGCCTGCACCGAGTCGTCGTGGAGGTCCTCGGCGATGCGCTTGCGCTCCTGCTCGTGGGCGTTGATCAGCTGGCCGACCAGCTTGCGGCGCTCCGCGCCCAGCGCCTCGAGCTCCGCCACCTTCTCGACGAGCTTGTCGTTCAGCAGGCGCAGCTGCTCCCGGTCGAACTCTCCGCCGGGCAGTGGCCTGAGCACGCTCCGGGGAGCGCCGATGACCTCGCCGATGGTCGCGAGGATCGTGTCGACGTCCGAGGGCTTCGCGATGAAGTGGGAGACCCCGCATGCCGCCGCCAGCCGCTTCACCTCTCGCTCGAGGTAGTTGGCCGTGTAGAAGACGACGGGCACCGAGCCCGTCTCCGGGTGGGCCCGCAGCCTGCGCACGAACTCGTAGCCGTTCATCACCGGCATGAGGATGTCCGTGATCACCAGGTCCGGCGGATCCGAGCGGGCCGCGGCGAGCGCCGTCTCGCCCGTCGGCGCCAGGCTGACGTCGTATCCGGCCCGCCGCAGGAGGATTGCGAGCAGCTCTCGGTCCGCGCGCCGGTCGTCCAGGACCAGGATGGAGCTCATCAGCTCGAGGACATCGTCCGATCGGGCGCCTCCCTTGATAGTCCCTTCGGGTGATTCCGCTCCTGTTCAGGCGGGAGCGAGGTGCCGGAGGCTCTCCGGGTGCCTTCCGAGGAAATCGGCCAGCGTCTCGGGCTCGTGGCCGGTGATCGTGGTGACGGTGTCGCTCACCACGTCCATCTCGCCGGCCGCGATCGCGCCGAAGCAGCTCGACCAGTCCTCGGCCTCCCACACGGCCGCGCCCGTGGCGATCCGCGACTCGCGCGCCTCGTCCACGGTCTCGCGCACGTAGGACACGCGCCGGCCGCTCGCCACGGAGAGGTGCCGCGCTATGTCCTCCATCGTCTGAGAGTCGGGCCCGGTGACGTCGTAGGTGCGCCCGACGTGCCCGTCGCGCGTGAGCGCGGCCACCGCCACGTCGGCGAGGTCTCCGCGCGAGACGCTCGCCACCCGCCCGTCGGCGGCGGCGCTCCGGAGCACGCCGTCCGGTGAGCAGAGCGTCGGCAGCAGGTCGAGGTGGAGGCTCGGCCGCAGGATCGTGGCCGGCATCCCCGTCGTCCGCGCGCGCTCCTCGGCCTCGAAGTGCCGGCGCGCGGCGGTGTGCGTGGCGTCGGCGTCCGCTCCGAGCTCGGACACATAGACCAGCCGCTCGACGCCGGCCGCCCTGGCGGCGTCGATGGCGCTCACCTGTGGGAAGTCCACGAGCACCAGGGCCTTGACTCCTTCGAGCGCCCGCGACAGCGAGCTCTGGTCGGCGGGCAGCGCATCCGCCACGACCAGCCGGCGCGGCACTCCGAGTCCCTCGAGCCGCGAGGCCACCGCCCGCCCCACCGGGCCGGACGCGCCGGCGATGCCCACCACCGCGTCGTCCGGCGCCCGGGCTCCGCGCGCGAGCCTGAGCTCGCCGCCGCAGCGGAGGCAGCGCTCGGAGCGGTCGAGCAGCCGGACGGCCGAGCCCGACATCCAGACGGAGCCGCAGGACGAGCAGACGACTCTGTCAGCGCTCACGGAGCGCTAGGGCCGCAGGTCGAGTCCGATTCCGCGGTCGGGGACATACCAGCCCAGCAACTCACCACCACGGTCATGGTAAAGAACCAGGCTCAGTCCCGGACGGATCAGGTGGCAGAGATGGCCGGGCACGTCGAGCTCGCGCTCACCGCCGTCGGACAGGCTCAGCCGGAGGCTGCCGGCCACGGGCGCCGTCATCGCGACGGCCTCCGTGACGAGGGTCTCGTCGCCCAGTGAGGAGCCCAGCGGTTCTCCTGACGGTGCCATGGAGAGGGTCACTCTTACCGCATGGCAGAAGAGTGAAACCCAATGCAACCACTTTCGGCGGATCGGCGCTCGTCAGGCTTCATGGAACTTCCCGAGGCGATCTCCCCTGCATTGAAAAACCCAAGGGTTTTCGAATTTTCCAGGCGGGGTACGCCCACCTGAACGGGAGCTGCGAGAGGGGCTCGGCTCCTACGACTGGGGGAGGCGGACATCCGCCCCGCCGCCGGTCGGCCGGCGGATGCGCCGAACGCGTCCGCGCGCCGACCCATTCGCCATGGGAACGGTCCGATTCCATCACCTGGCAGTTCCGGCGCTTGCGCTCGCCCTCCTCGTGCCGGGGGCCGCGCAGGCGTCGCCGGGATGCCCCGGCGCGGGTGCCGCGACCGCGAGCGCCGCTCGGCTCCAGAAGGAGATGCTCTGCCTTCACAACTCCGAGCGGCGCGCGCACGGGCTCAGCCGGATGCGCTGGAACGGCACGCTCGCACGCGTGGCCGCCAGGTACTCGCGCACGATGGTGAGGCGGCACTTCTTCGACCACCACTCGCCCGACCACAGGGACCACATGGACCGGATCGCCGCCACCGGCTACCGGCCCGGCGCCGGCTGCTGGACGGCGGGCGAGAATCTCTTCTTCTCGGCCGGCATCTCCTCGCCGCGCCGGTTGATCAAGACCTGGATGGCGAGCGCGGTCCACCGCGCCACGATCCTGCATGGCGGCTGGCGGGACTTCGCGCTCGGCGTCTCCTACGGCTCGCCGTACGGCGGGCGCGGCATGACCGTCGTGGCGCTCTTCGGCCTGCGGTCGAAGCGGGGCTGCTGACGATGCTCGCGCGCGAAGACGACCAGGCGCTCGGCCGCGCTGAACAGCGGATGGCAGGTGGTCAGCACGAGGCCGTCACGGGCGCGGCGCCGGAGCACCGACACGCTGGACGGGCGGACGATCTCGGTCCCGGTGACCCGGTACGTGAAGCGGCCGTACGGCATGGCGAGCACGATCGCGTCGCCCCGGTGAAGCTCGTCGAGCCTCCGGAAGGGCGCGAGGTGGGTGGTCCGGTGGCCGGCGATGCCGACCGTGCCGTGCTCGCCGGGAAGCGGCGTGGACTCGTAGTGGCCGGGACCCTCGGCGAGGCTGCCCGACCCCGATCCCTCCACGAAGACGTAGCTGAGGCCGAGACGCGGAACGGCGATACGGCCGAGCGCGTCGCCGGCCTCGGTGGAGCGCTCGAGCCGGGCGGCCAGCTCGGCGGGACTGCGGCGTGACGGGACCGGGGCCGCGACCCGCGCCTCGAGCTGTCTCTCCAGCTCGGCCTGCCTGCGGCCGGCGAGGACCGCGGTCAGCGGCTCCTGCCAGGCGAAGGTGATCGCGGACTCGGTGACCGCGAGGACGCCGAGCACGAACAGCAGCGCGGCGGCCGTGCGTCTCATCCGCCGTGAGGCGGCCGGCAATGGCGCGGGGGCCGTGCCTCCCCCGCGCCTTGCCGGCGCCTCCTCAGCTGGCGCGTGTGCGCCAGAACAGAAGGCCGGACCCTGCAATGGCCAGCATTCCGAGGATCGCCAGGATCCGGACGTCGAAGCCGGTCTCGGCGAGCTGCGCGGTGTTCTGCGTAGCCGTCGGGCCGGAGTCCGCGGTCTTGAACAGCACCGCGGGCTGTACTCCTCCTTCGTCCCTCGTCGTGGTCTTCCCCTTCGGGCTCTCCTTGCGGGTCCTGACCTTGCCCAGGACGCCACCCTTGTCGGGCGGAGTCTCGGGCGCGACCGTCTCTGGGACGGGCTGATCGGGAACTCCTAGTGCCACCGGCGGCGCCGTCGGCTGCGTGACCGGCGGAGCCGGCTTCGCGGGCGTGGTCGGCGCGGCCGGCTTCGGCGCCGGAGTCGGCTTCGCGGGCGGCGTCACCGGCGTCACCGGTGGCGCCACGGGCGCGGGCGGTGCGACGGGTGCCGCCGGCACCGGGGCCGGGGGCACCGGCTTCGGCGCCGCGGGAGCCGGCTTCGGCCACGAGGGCTTGGACGGCTTCTCCGGCGGGCTCCAGTGATGCGGCTTCTCCGGGGGACTCCAGTGGCTGGGCTTCTCGGGCTTCCAGCCGTGGCGGTCCCCGCCGCCCTGGTCGTTGCAGTCGGGGCGGTCCCACGCGGCAGCATTCGCCGCCACGGGGCCGAGAAGCATCGACGCAACGGCTGCGACGGCCGCGAGGCGGGTTGATGCTCGGTTGCGGGACACAGAACCTCCTTGTTGTCGACGATCGACCGGATCTCGACGTTGCGAGCCCAAATTCGTCGGCCGTCGGGGATGGGTGCTGTGCCCTCTCTCGACGCCGCGGACCTCCAACTCATCGCCGCAAGGGGTGAGAAGCCTCCCTCTTTAGGGTGATTCGGCGCTCTGGAGCGGCCGAAACCGGCCCTAGACCGCGTCCGGCGAGAACGTGTCGCAGTCCGCTGGGTCCCCCTCCGCGCGGCCGCGGTTGAACCACTCGGTTCGCTGCTCCGAGCTCCCGTGCGTGAAGGAATCGGGGTTCACGCGGCCCGTCGCCCGGCGCTGGAGCCGGTCGTCGCCCACCGCCGCGGCGGCGGTCGTCGCCTCGCGCACGTCGCCGTCCTCGAGATCGCCGGCCGCGTACACGCTGTGGGCCCAGACCCCGGCGTAGCAGTCGGCCTGGAGCTCGATCCGGACGGACAGGTCGTTCGCCTCGCCGGGGCGCTCCTGCTGAAGCCGCCGGACCTGGTCACCGGTCCCGAGCTGCTGCTGGACGTGGTGGCCGACCTCGTGAGCGATCACGTACGCCCACGCGAAATCACCCGGCGCGCCGAGCTGGCGCTCCATGTCCCCGTAGAAGCCGAGGTCGAGGTAGACGCGCTGGTCGGCCGGGCAGTAGAAGGGCCCCACCGCCGAGGAGGCGCCGCCGCAGCCGGTGGAGACGGCGCCGCGGTAGAGAACGACCTTCGCGCGGGCGAACGGCTCGCCCGACGCCGCGAAGATGGGCGCCCACGTGTTCAGCGTGCGGCTGAAGACGTAGGTGCTGAAGTTCTTCAGGTCGCGCTCGGGGTCCTCGCCGGCCGGGATGCCGCGCGTGCCGCCCGGCGGCTGGACCCCTTGGCTGAACGGGTCGTCCACGCCGAAGGCCGGGGCCGATCCGCCGCCCCCCGACAGGACCTGGATCAGCAGATAGACGATGACGCCGGCGAGGCCGATCCCGCCTGGGACCGCCACTCCGGGACGCAGCCCGCCGCCGCGGGCGTCGACCACGTCGGAGCTGCGGCCGCCTCTCCGGTTCCAGCGCACCGGAGGGTTCTACCCCGGCTAGCCTGCGAGGACGCGCGCCTTCTCGGCCGCGAACTCCTCCTCCGTCAGCACGCCCTGCTGCTTCAGCGCCGCGAGCTCCTTGAGCTGCTCGACACGGTCGTCGCCACCGCCCGGGGCCGGGGCTGCCGGCGGAGGTGGGGGCGGCGGCTCGGCGTAGCCCTGTTGCTGGTAGGGATCCTGGCCGGTCCAGCGCTCGGCCTGGCGCCGGCTCACCCTGTTCGAGACGGCGGTCGCGGTTCCGGCGACCACCGCCGTCCGTGCCATGCCTCTGAGCAATCCAGGCATCGGAGCTCCTTTCGGTCAGGCCGTTGCGTCGACGGCGGTCATGAGGTCCTGGGCGGAGATGCGCTGGTTGTCCACGACCACGCCGCCGTTGCGGCGTATCGCGGAGACCACCGGCGCCGCCCACCGGTTCTCGTAGACGAGCAGAACGGCGGACGTGCCGGGCTCGAGTGCCTCGCCGGTCGTCCTGACGTCATCCTCGCCGAGCAGGCCGGACGACGCTCCCTCGAAGACCGTGAGATCGCCCACGCCCTTGGAGTCGAGGTCCTGCGCCTCGAACCCCGAGTACGTCCCGTCCTCGTTCTCGGTGACGAAGAGGACGTCGAGTATCCGGATGATGCCCTGGTCCACGAGGTTCAGGATGAGAGGGATTGCCTCGCCGGTCATGGGCGCATCGGCGGGGTACGCGATTACGACGATGTCGACGGGGCCCAGCTCATCGGCATGCGCTTCCATGAGGCTCCTTCGTTGTGGGCGGCTAGGTCCTGATGGCGCCCGGCCGCGTCAGCGCCCAGATGACCCACACGTCGAGGGCGATCACGAGCAGCGACCAGAACGGGTAGTACGGGATGAAGAAGAAGTTGGCGACGGCGCTCAGCGTGGCGAGGGCGATGGCGGTGACGCCGGCCCAGGCGGAGCGGTTGAACAGGCCGAACCCCGTGAAGAGCAGGGCGAGGCCGATCACGAGATGGATCCAGCCCCACGCGCTGGTGTCGAGCTCGAACGTGTAGTTGGCGCGGACGACGTAGAAGTTGTCGTCGAAGATCGCGACCAGGCCTGCGATCACCTGGAACGCACCGATCATGATCAGGATCGTCCCGGCGAAGGCGATGCCGCCGAAGGCCCAGCCGGACACGTCACGGTCGCGCTGCGGGGGTGGGAAGTTCTCAGAGCCGGTCATGCAGGAGTCACTCCTTTCGGTCGCCGCGAGAGTCCCACGCGCACGAGGGGGTCTGCAACGGTGCCGCCCCCACACCTCCGGTTGTGCGTGCACCATTGCCCCGATGCGGATCACATGGGTTGGTCACTCGACCGCGCAGATCGAGGACGGCGGGACGCGCCTCCTCACCGATCCGGTGCTGCTCCCCCGGGTCGCCCACCTGCGCCGGATCGCCGCCGCGCCGCGGCTCGCCGATCTGCGCCGGCCCGACGCGGTGCTCATCTCGCACGCCCACCTCGACCACCTGGACCCGCGGTCGCTGCGCGAGCTGGCGCCGTGCCCGGTCCTCGCCCCGCAGGGCTGCCGGCGGCTGCTGGAACGGGCGGGGCTGCGGGAGGTCATCGAGCCCGCGCCGGGCGAGCGCGTCGAGATCGGCTCGGTGAGCGTCACCCCGGCGCTGCTCGACCACAACGGGCGTCGTCACCCGTTCTCTCGCGCGCGTGAGACTCTCGCCTACCTCGTGGAGGGCGAGAGAAGCGCGTTCTTCGCGGGCGACACCGACGTGTTCGAGGGCATGCGCGCATGGGCCGGGGTCGACGTGGCGCTGCTCCCGATCTGGGGCTGGGGGCCGCGGGTCGGCCGCGGGCACATGGACCCCGGGCGGGCCGCCGAGGCGGCCGCCCTGCTCGAGCCGCGCGTGGCGATCCCCATCCACTGGGGCACGCTAGCGTCACCGCGCGCTCCCTGGGTGGGCGATCCGGGCCGCCCGGCGAGAGCGTTCAGGACCGAGATGGAGCGCCGCGCCCCGCACGTCGACGTCCGGATCCTCGCCCCGGGTGAGGCCACGGAGATCGCCGCCCCGGGCGTGAGCTAGCGCGCCCAGGTGGTGGGCACGTCGCCGCCCCCCTCGGGGGAAAGGCGGCCCTCGAACGCGGCTCGCGACGGCCTCCCGGCGATCCCGCCGGCGAGCAGCGCCTCGCCCTTGCCGAAAGACGGTGCCTCCGCCAGCAGCGACGGCGGCACGAACGAGAAGGCCGAGGCTATGCCGGCCACGTCGGCGGCTCCGTTTAGCCGCATGAGCACGAGGTTGTCGCACTGGGTGAGGGCGTTCGGCTCGAGCTTCTCCGGCCGCTGCGTCACGAGGAGAAGGTGCAGCCCGTACTTCCGGCCCTCGCCGGCGATTCTGACCACGTGGTCGCGGCCCACGCCCTGCAGGGCCGAGGCGGGCCTGGCCGGGCACACGTTGTGCGCCTCGTCGATCACCACGAGCAGCGGCCGGCGGTCCGCGCGCCGCTCCCACAGCGTCCCGAGGACCGCGCCCGCCGCCAGCGCCTGCTCGGCGGGCGTGTCGAGGCTCGACAGGTCGACGACGGTGGCGGGCGCCTGGCCCGCCACCTCGAGCACCGAGGCCTCGCCCGGCTGCGCCCACAGCGCCCAGTCGGCGACGCCCAGGTTCCCGATGCGGAGGGCGATCAGGCGGCCCTCGGCGGACAGGTCGGCGATCGCGGCGTCGCGGACCGCGGCGAGCGAGTCGCGGCCCTCGGCGAGGCGAAGGAAGGCGCCGTACTCCTCACGGTCGGCGAGCGGGTCGAGGCCCACGACCGCCGCGCGCATCTCCGGCGCCAGGTCGGCGAAGCGCAGGCGCAGAGGCTCGTGGGCGCGCGAGAAGACGCGCACCGCGGCGGCCGCGGAGCGGTAGCGCTCCAGCAGTCCCGCGGCGGGCACGGCGACCTCCTCCCGGGCGCGGGCCGAGCCCAGGCCGGTGAAGTCTCCGTTGGGGTCGAGGATCACGAGCGGCAGGTCCGTCTCGAGCAGGAGGCGCTCGAGGATCACACCGAGGGCGAACGTCTTGCCGGCACCCGACTGCCCGCAGAGGAACGTGTGGCGCGCGAACCCGTCCGCCCGCAGGCGCGCCCGGCCCGCGGCGTCCAGCGCGCGCCCGATGTCGAGCTGCCGGCTGCCCGAGTGAAGCCCGTCGAGATAGCGCTCGACGACCGTCTCCGGCGCCGGCTCGAGGTCGGCCTCCCGGAACGACTCGTCCGCCCCGACCGCGGTGAGCCCGTCCTTCTCCACCCGTGCGAGCAGCTCTCCAGATCCCTCGAGCAGCCGGATCGGGACCTCGACCTGCGCCTGCTTCACCTCCGGAGAGTCGACGTCGAGGGTCCAGCTCGCGCCGGCGCGCTCGAGGATCGCCCGGTCGAGGATCTGCCCCAGGTAGCGCCTGTCGTCGCCGGGGCTCAGCAGGACGTACCCGCCGGCGGGCAGGACGACGGTGAGCGGCGCCTGGAAGCTGAAGCGGCGGCCGCCCCCCGACCAGCCGAGCGGCACGACCTGGGACGCCTCCCGCAGCGCGCGGCGAAGCTCGCTCGCGCCGCTCGGGCCGAAGAGGTCCACACCCATCGAGCCGAAGCTTGCGCCTCTCCCGCGCGGGCTGCCATGGCGCCGGCCCGCCTCCGCCGGTGGTGCGAGCGCCCCGGAAGCACACCGGCGCGCCTCATTGCCGTGACCAGGCGGCGGCGCAACGCTTGGAGCGGGTGCTCAGACCAGCCCTTCTGCTGACGCTGCTCGCAGCGCTCGCGGCGGGTTGCGGCGAAAGCGAGATCGACGCAACCGAGGTCGAGCAGGAGATCGAGCGGCAGCTCTCCTCGGCGACCGCGAAGGTGGCCTCGGTGTCGTGCCCCGACGGCGTCGAGCACGAGGACGGGCAGCGCTTCGAGTGCGACGTCCGGCTGGAGGGAGGGGGCGACGCGACTGTCGTCGTCACCGAGGAGGACGGGGACGAGTTCGCCTACGAGGTCAAGCCCGGCTCCATGCGGATCGCGGGCGACTCGGTCGAGTCCTACCTCGAGGGCCGGCTCGCCGCGACCGGCGTGAGCGCCGACGTCAGCTGCGCCGACAGCATCACCGTCATCGCGGGCCAGACGGTCGAGTGCGACGCCGTGACGGCGGGCGGCCGGAACGCCACTCTCACCTTCACCTGGGCGGACGACGCGGGCACGGTGGCGCCCGACTCGATCGAGACCGGCTGAGGCGTGCAGGCACGTGGCGGACACACCGGCCTGCGTCATTGCGGCTGAGGGGCCGCGTCAGTTGGCTACGCACGGATGGCTTCCGGGCCCGCCACACGCCGGAGGCGACTGCCGCTCTTCCTGATCGGCGTCGGCTCGCTGCTGGCGTTTCTAGCGATCTTCGCGCTCTGGGCCAACCGCCAGCTGCTCGACACCGACAACTGGACGGACACGAGCAGCGAGCTTCTCGAGAACGACGACATCCGCGGCCAGGTGTCGATCTTCCTGGTCGATCAGCTCTACGCGAACGTCGACGTCGAGGACCGCATCGCCGACGCCTTCCCCCGCGCGCAGTCGATCGCCGGCCCCGTCGCCGGCGGGCTGAAGGACCTCGCCATCCGAGGCGTGGACGGGCTCCTCGAGCGGCCGCGGCCGCAGGCGCTCTGGGAGGAGGCGAACAGGCGCGCCCACAGGCGGCTCCTCCAGGTGCTCGAAGGCGGCGGCGACAACCTCTCGACCGAGGGGGGCAACGTCACCCTCGACCTCAAGTCGCTGCTCGGGCAGACCGCCGACAGCATCGGAGTCGGCGGCCGCGCCTCCGAGAAGCTCCCGGCCGACGCGGCGGAGATCACGATCCTCGAGTCGGACCAGCTCGAGCTGGCACAGGACGGCGTCCAGGCTCTGAAGACGGCCGCGATCGTGCTGGTCGTCCTTGCCCTCGGCCTGATGGCGCTGGCCGTCTACCTCGCCCGGGGCTGGCGCCGCGAGGCGCTGCGCGCGTCCGGCTGGGGCCTCGTCTTCGCCGGCGCCACGGCCCTGATCGCACGCGGCCTGGCCGGAGACGCCGTGGTCGGAGCGCTCGCCAAGACGGCCTCCGTCAAACCGGCCGCGGAGGCGGCCTGGTCGATCGGCACGTCGCTGCACGTGGAGGCCGCCTCGGCGGCGATCGCGTACGGGGTCGTGCTGATCCTCGCCGCGTGGCTCGCGGGTCCGACCCGCCCGGCCGTCGCTACGCGCCGCACTCTCGCCCCGTACATCCGCGAGCCGCGTCTCGCCTACGGCGCGCTCGCGGTGATCGTCCTGCTGCTGGTGGCCTGGGGGCCGACCCCGGCGCTGCGCCGGGCCATCCCGACGCTGATCCTCATCGCCCTGCTGGCGCTCGGCGTCGAGGTGCTGCGGCGGCAGGCTGCGCGCGAGTTCCCCGACGCCAGCCGCGCAGAGTCTGCAGCGCGCATGCGCGAGCGGGCGGCGAAGCTGGGGCAGGCCTTCCGCCGTGGCGGCGGCGGAGCCGAGGAGGACCGCTACGAACAGCTCGAACGCCTCGGACGGCTTCGTGACAGCGGCGTGCTCGACACGCCGGAGTTCGAGCGCGAGAAGGCGCAGCTACTCGGCGTGGCGCCGGTCGCGCCGGCCGCGCCGGCCGCGCCGGCCGCGGAGGAGACCTCATGACCACCACGCCGGCCGCGACCGCTTTCACATGGATATTCATCCTGCTGCCGCTCCTCATCATCTGGGGGATCGGCCTCTACGACATCTTCCGGCGGCCGCTCCCGCGCCAGACGAAGGCGGCCTGGGCGCTCATCGTCGTGCTGCTCCCCGTGATCGGGACGATCGGCTACTTCCTCCTGCGGAAGCCGTCCGAGGAGGAGCTCCGGCTCACGATGGAGGCACGCCAGGAGGCTCGCCGCGGCGGGCCGCGGGTGTGACCTCGGGCACCTCCACCACCACGGTTCCCGCCAGCATGTCGTGCAGCCCGCGGCGCCGCTCGTCCACGAGCACCGGGGCGAACCCGAGCAGCAGCGGGATCGCCGCGAGCGTCAGGTAGACGACGCGCAGCAGCGCGCGCCCGGCGCTCAGCCGGCCGCCGCCCGCACGGACCACGCGCAGGCGCATGACACGCGCCCCCGGCGTCTGCCCGGTCGTGGACCAGAACGTGACGAAGTAGCCGCAGGACCAGACCACGAACAGCGCGCCCCCGATGGCGAGCAGGACGGTGTCCACGACATCCGGGATGGACAGCACGGACACGGCGAGCGCCACCGCTCCGGCGACGGCGATCGCGACGATGTCGATGACGGCGGCGTCGATCGCGAAGGCGATGGCGCGGGTGACGAGCCCCTCGTAGCGGACGTCCTCCTGGACGGTCTCCGCCCGCTCCTGCACGCGCACCGAGGCCGGCCGCTCGGCGGCCAGGCTCACGGGCTGGCCCGCTCGCTCGGCGGCCGGCGCAGCGCCCGGCGCGCCGCGCGCTCGAGCCAGGCGTCGGCGTTGTGCGATCGCGCTCGCACCCCGACGGCCACCTGATCGGCGAAGCTGACGCCCTGGCGGGAGATCGCCTCCGTGACCGCCGGGCTCTGAGCGACCTCCTCCACGAGCGCCCACAGCTCATCGCTGTCGAGCACCTGCTCGAGGACCGCGTCCGCGATGCGCACGAGCTCGGGACCCGTCAGGACGCGGTCCACGGCGTGCTCGAGGACGCTCTCCTCGATCAGCCTGTCCATCAGGCGCTCGACCACGGCGTAGCGCGCGACGTCCCGGGCGACGGCGTCCACGAGCGGTCCCTCGAGAGCACGCCCGACGGCGCGCTCGGCGAGCGGGCTCTCCAGCGTGCGGTCCACGGCCTCCCTGGCGAGCCGCGACGAGAGCGCGGCGTCGATGGCCCACAGGCCGGCGTCCTCGAGACGCCTGCCTACGGCGCCGCCCGCCCGCGTGGCCAGGGACAGTCCTGCACGCAGCACGGGCCAATGCTCACAGAGGCCCGTGTCACGCGCCACCCCGCGAGCACCACCAACGTTCGGATGCCGACACCCTTGGCCCGTTCTCACGGTGCTGGAAGGCTGGCCCGACAGGTGGCCGCCGCGACCATCACGCGAATGCCGGATGAGCAGCTGGTCGAGTTCCTCGAGCTCACCGGCCAGTCCGACAGCGTCGAGCTGAAGGTCACCGTGCCGGAGTCGGAGCACTACGGGGTCGCGCGCTCGCTCGGCTTCGACGTGCTGGACGCGCAGATCCGGCAGCTCTTCTTCTTCGACACTCCCGACCTCGCGCTCAGCGACGCCGGGCTCGTCCTGCGGGCGCGGCGGATCCAGCGCAGGCCCGGCGACGTGATCGTGAAGCTCCGCCCGGCGGTCCCGGCGTCGTTCGGCAAGGCGCTGCGCCGGAACCAGGGCTTCAAGGTCGAGGTGGACGCGATGCCCGGCGGCTTCACCTGCTCCGCGAGCCTGAGGGAGAGGATCGACAACTCCGACGTGCGCCAGGTCGTGCTCGGGAAGCGCGCGCTCGAGACGCTCTTCTCGAAGGAGCAACGGAGGCTCATGTCGCACCACATGCCCGAGGAGCTGAACCTCGGCGAGGTGGCGGTGTTGGGGCCGATCATCGTGCTCAAGGGCAAGTTCGATCCCGAGGGGCTGGGCCGGCGAATGGTCGCGGAGCTCTGGCTGTACCCGGACGGGTCGCGGGTGCTCGAGCTGTCCACGAAGTGCGCGCCGGGGGAGGCGTTCCAGGTGGCGGCCGAGGCGCGGGCATTCCTCCACGAGCGCGGCGTGGACCTCGAGGGGGAGCAGCAGGCGAAGACCGCCAAGGCGCTGGAGTTCTTCGCCGCGAGCCTCCACGGGTGAACCGGCGCGTCGAAGACTTCTCGGACCTGTTCACGGCGCCGCGCTGGCTGCGCGACCTCGGCGCCACGGCGTGGCTGCTCGTCGGGGTCACGCTGTTCGTGGTGGCCGTCGTCTGGTTCCTCGCGCTCACCCAGACGATCGTCATGCCGGTGGTCGCGGCCGGAGTGGTCGCGGCCGTGGCGGCGCCCGTCGTCGCATGGCTGCAGCGGCGCGGCCTGCCGCGCGCCATCGCCGCGCTCGTGCTCTTCCTCGGGCTGGTCCTCGTGGGCGCCGGCGTCGTGTACATCGTCGTGGCGGGCGTCACGGGCGAGTTCGACGAGCTCAGGCACCAGCTGGCCTCGGCAAAGGACACGCTGGCCGGCTGGCTCACGGACCTCGGCGTCGACCAGAGCACGGCCGACTCCGCGAAGGACGACGCGTCCTCGTCGGCGAGCAGCATCGTCCCGGCCCTCCTCCAGGGCCTGCTGGGTGGCCTGAAGGAGCTGTCCGGACTCGTGTTCTTCCTGGCGCTCACCGCGCTCAGCCTCTTCTTCCTGCTCTCCGACGGGCCGCGGATACGCGCCTGGGCCGAGGGCCACATGCGCGTGTCGCGCGACATGGCTCACGCGATGACGGGGCGTGTCCTCGAGTCGCTCCGCGGGTACTTCCTCGGCGTCACGATCGTCGCGGCGTTCAACGCTCTGGTCGTGGGCGGCGGCGCGCTGCTGCTCGGCGTCCCGGTGGCGGGCACGATCGCGATCGTCACGTTCCTCGGCGCCTACATCCCCTACCTCGGCGCCTGGACCGCCGGCGCCTTCTCGGTGCTGATCGCTCTCGGCGGAGCCGGGACCGATGCGGCCCTCGGGATGATCGTCCTCCAGTTGCTCGCGAACGGGATCCTCCAGCAGATGGTGCAGCCGTTCGCGATGGGGGCCGCGCTGGGCATCCACCCGCTGGCGGTGCTCGTCGTGACGATCGCCGGCGGGGCGCTGTTCGGGGCCGCCGGGCTGATCCTCGCGGCGCCGCTGACCTCGGCGGCCACCCGCATCGCCGCGGACCTGTCAGCTCGCCCTGCGGCTCCTACCTAGGTTCCCGACGATCAGGGACACGATCGTCACCAGGTAGATCTGGCCGAGCAGCGCCTCGAAGACCGCGAGCGTATGTCCGAGGTTCGTCTCGGCGACCAGATCCCCGTAGCCGACCGTCGTCAGCGTCGTGAAGCTGAAGTAGAGGCACTGGGAGACCGTCGCTTGCTCGCCGTCCGCGAAGAACGGCTGGTTGCCGTACTGGTCGATCACCCCGTAGCCGAAGCCGAACATCATGCCGAGGAGCATGTAGAGCGAGAGCACGCCCATGACCGCCTCGACCTTGACGGTCCCCGTGCGCAGGCTCCGCACGACGCCGACCGCCACCGCCGGCGGCCCGACGGCGAGCAGGATGGCGTTCATGCCGCGCGCGACGCCCTCGCCGACCTCGCCGGTGGTCGCCTGAACGACGGCGAGCGCGATCCCCGCGCCGGAGAGGGCCGCCGCCGGCAGAAGCCAGCGGGGGCCGAACTGGGCGGCGTTGAAGGCGAGCAGCAGACTGGCCCCCGCCAGCGCCGCGACCACCACCTGCTGGGCTCCGCTCGGCTCCACGATGCCCTGGACCGCGAGCGAGGCCAGCGTCGCAAGGAGGAGCAGCCCGTAGCGCCGACGTGAGCCGGTCGACAGCATCGGCCCCGCAGCCTCCACCCGGCGCCGGACGGAGAGAGCCGCCACGGGCGGCGGCGTGGTGCGGGCACCATTGATGCCGCACCGGTACCCGTTGACGATGGGCCTCGGGTTGAGCGCGGCCGACACAACAGCCTCCGAGTCCGGTCGCCCGACGCTCGGGCTCCCGATCGTGATCCTGGGCTCCGCCCAGTTCGTGATGGTGCTCGACAGCAGCGTCATGAACGTGTCGATCTCCCAGATCGTCGCGGACCTCGACACGACGATCCAGGGAGTCCAGCTCGCAATCACGGCGTACACGCTCGTGATGGCGGCGCTGATGCTCGCCGGGGCGAAGCTCGGCGACATCTACGGGCGCCAGCGCACCTTCGCGGTCGGGCTGGCCATCTACGGGCTCGGGTCGTTCACCACGGCACTCAGCCCGAACCTCACCGTGCTGCTGATCGGCTGGTCGCTGATCGAGGGCCTCGGCGCGGTGCTGGTGATCCCGGCGATCGTCTCGATGGTCGCGGCCACCTACAGCGGCGCCCAGCGGGCGCTCGCCTTCGGGATCATCGGCGGGGTGGCGGGTGCGGCCGTGGCGGTCGGGCCGCTGATCGGCGGCTGGGTCACCGCGGAGCTCAGCTGGCGCTACGTGTTCGCCAGCGAGACCGTCGTCGTGGCGGGCATCCTGCTGCTCCGCCGCCGGCTGGCCGATCCCCCGCGGGCGGCGCGGAAGCCGCAGCTCGACGTGGTGGGCGCCGCGCTCTCGGCCGCGGGGCTGGGCCTGGTCGTGTTCGGGATCCTGAAGAGCAGCACCTGGGGTCTGATCGAGCCGCGCGGCGCCCTGACCATCGGAGGCGAGGAGATCACGCCGTTCGGGTTCTCGGTCGTCCCCTTCCTCATCCTCGCCGGGCTCGGCTGCCTGGGGCTCTTCGTACTCTGGGAGGAGCGCCGGGAGCGCCAGGGCCGCGACCCGCTGCTCGACCGCAGCCTGCTCCGGATCCGGCCGCTCCGAGCCGGGCTCACGACGCTGATGATGCAGCAGCTGATCCTCCTCGGCACGTTCTTCGTGCTGCCGGTCTACCTCCAGACCGTGCTCGGGCTGGACGCCTTCGAGACGGGCAAGCGCCTGTTCCCGATGTCCGTGACGATGTTCGCCGCCGCCATGCTCGGGCCCAGGCTCGCCGCGGGCGCCGCGCCGAAGCGGGTGGCCCAGGCGGGCCTGCTCGCCCTCGTCGCCTCCTCGGTGCTGCTGCTCGGCACGATCGACGTGGAGCTCGACGAGGCGGAGTTCGCGATCGCGCTCAGCGTCTTCGGCATCGGCGCCGGGCTGCTCCTGTCCCAGCTCGGCAACGTGATCATGTCCTCGGTCGACCCGGGCCAGACCAACGAGGCCGGCGGTCTCCAGGGCACCGCCCAGAACCTCGGCGCCTCGCTCGGCACCGCCCTCATCGGCGCCGTGCTGATCGCTGCGCTCACGAGCGGATTCGTCTCCCAGGTGGAGGAGAACCCGGACCTGTCGCCGCGGGCGCGCGAGCTGGTCGGCCAGGCCGCGGATCAGGGGATCCCCGTGGTGCCGGTGGATCAGGTCGAGGCGGCGGCGCGGGAGGCGGGCCTTCCCCCCGGCGACGCGAGCGCGGTCGCGGACCACTACGGCGATGCTCAGCTCCAGGGCCTCAAGCGGGCGCTGGGCGCCGTGGGGATCTTCGCGCTGCTGGCGCTGTGGTTCACCCGGGACATCCCCGGGCGCGCAATTCACCCAGATGGGTTACCCGCGAAGCGTTAGTCTGCTCGCATGGACCTGGCGGTGCAGGTCCGCGGACTCGCCTCGGACCAGGAAGGTCGACATCCAGGAGCAGCCTCCTGTGTTGCGCTCGTCGTGGTCGCGACCGCGGCTGCTGCCCTGATCGTCGCCTCGGGGGACGCCGACGGCGAGCCTGCTCTCGTCGTGGCGGCGCGCGCGGCGATCGTCGGCATCCCGATGGCGGTCGGCCTCGGCGTCTGGCTCCGCACGGCGAACGAGCGCTTCGGCCCGCTGCTCGTGGCTGTGGGCGGCGTGTGTCTGCTCTCGACGCTCAGCGAGAGCGGAGAGGACGGCCTCTACACGCTGGGACGGGTGGCCGGATGGTGGCTCGAGGTGCTCGTCGTGTACATGCTCCTGGCGTTCCCCACGGGCCGCCTGGCCACGCGGGTCGACCGCGTCCTGGCCGGGGCGATGGCCGGTGTGGTCGTCCTGCTGTTCATGCCGAGGCTGCTGATCGCGGAGGCGTTCCCGATACCGAGCCCGTACACGAGCTGCGTCCGGGACTGCCCGCAGAACGCCCTGTTCGTCCTCGACCGCCAGCCCGCGATCGTCGACTCATTCATCGTCCCGCTCGGCACCCTCGCCGCGGTGGCGGTCATGACCGCGGTGGTGGTCCGCCTCTGGCGCCGCGTCGGCGAGTCGACCGTCATCGCCCGGCGCATGCTGGTGCCGGTCCTGGCCGTCGGGGCCGCGCGGCTGGCCCTCACCGTCGGCGGGTTCATCGTCAGGGACGCACATCCGGACGCCTGGGCCACCTCGGCGGTGGCATGGGCGATCGCGCTCGGCGTACCCGTTCTCGCGCTGGCGTTCCTGCTGGGCTTCGTGCGCTGGCGCCTCTTCGCCGGCGACGCGCTCGAGCACTTCGCCGAGCTGCTCCGGCGAGCGCCCGACGCCGACGGCGTCCGCAAGGCCTTCGCGACCGCCTTCCGCGACCCGGGCGTCGAGATCGCCCTGCCCTCCCGCGGCCGGGGAGGAGCATGGAGCGATCCCGCCGGCGGCCCGATGTTCCTCGCCGGCCGGGGCGACGGCTCCGCCGTCACGCTCGTGGAGCGGGATGGCGCGGCCGTGGCGGCCGTGATCCACGACCCGGCCCTCGAGGCGGATCCGCGTGTGGTGGCCGCGGCGGCCGCGATGGCCGGCGTGGTCCTCGACAACCAGCGGCTCGCCTCCGAGGCGGAGACCGCGATGCTCGAGGTGCGCCGCTCGCGCGGGCGGATCGCGGCCAGTGCCGAGCGCGAGCGCCGCCGGATCGAGCGCGACCTTCACGACAGCGCGCAGCAGCGGCTCGTCGCTCTGCGGATCGAGCTGGAGCTGGCCGAGGACATCGTCAGACAGGACCCCGAGCAGGGCATCGAGCGGCTCAGGGAGCTGGAGGGCCAGCTCGACCAGGCGCTCGACGAGCTGCGCTCGCTGGCGCACGGCGTCTACCCGCCGCTCCTCGCCGATCGCGGCCTGCCCGAGGCGCTCGAGTCGGCGGCCAGGCGATGCGCGACGCCCGTGCGGATCGAGACCCACGACGTCGGGCGCTACCCCCCCGAGGTCGAGGGCGCGGTCTACTTCTGCATCCTCGAGGCGCTCCAGAACTCGATGAAGCACGCCCGCGGGGCGCACACGGTGTGGGTGCGCCTCGACGCCTCGGGCGACGAGCTCCGGTTCAGCATCCGCGACGACGGCGCGGGCGCGGCCGACGGCGCGATCCTTCCCGGCGTCGGGATCACGAACATGACCGACCGCCTGGAGGCGGTGGGCGGCGAGTTTGAGATCACCTCCACGCCGGGCGTGGGCACCGCCGTGCGCGGGCGGGTGCCCTCAGTGGGCCCGTCGGCGGTGGGCGTCTAGCCCGCGGCGGTCCCGTGCGCCCTCCAGAGGTCCTGGAGGGCGCGTCTGTTCAGATCCTGCTTTCGGACGTGCGTGGCGGCGCGCGCGGACGACACCGACACGGGCAGCTCGGGCACGGGATCGACCGAGACGAGCACGATCACCGCGCCGGGGTCGATGTCGGCGAGCCGCCGGGCGGTCTCGAGGCCGTCCATTCCGGGCATCCGCACATCGACGAGGACGAGGTCTGGCCGCAGGTCGGCCGTCAGTCTCAGGGCCTCCGGCCCCGAGGCCGCCTCGCCGACCTGCTCGAACCCGGGCGTGGCAGCGATCAGGGAGCGGGCCACGCGGAGGAACACGGCCTGGTCGTCGACGACCAGCACCCGAACCTGTCTCGTCGTCACGGAGCTGCTGGTCGCCATGCCGGCGCCCCCGGCGGCTAGGCGGCCGCGTGCACGTCGAGCGCCTCCTGAAGGCGCGCCTCGGCGTCGTCGGAGAGGAACGTGTGGAGCACCTTGCCGCCCAGGGCGATCAGGTTGGTCAACGCGACTTCCTTAGATCGGGGGCTCTCCACCGTGACCCCATGCCGGAGCACTCGCAAGGGGACTCCCACTACACGGGAGGCGTGCAGGCACGAACCTTCCCGAGCGGTTGACGCCCCGTCTCCCGGCGGCGGATACTCCCGGCATGACCGCCATCCGAGTCGTGCTCGCGGACGACAGCTACCTGGTCCGCGAGGCGCTCGAGCACGTGCTGGCCGGAGCGCAGCAGCTCGACGTCGTGGGATCGGTCGCCGACCGCGACGCCCTCCTCAAGGCCGTGGACGAGGAGCGGCCCGACGTCGTCGTCACGGACATCCGCATGCCCCCGACGGGAGCCGACGAGGGGCTGCAGGTGGCCGCACGCCTTCGCGAGACGCACCCTGAGATCGGCGTCGTCGTTCTCAGTCAGTACGCCGAGCCGCGCTACGGCCTGGCTCTGCTCGACGGCGGCTCCGAGGGCCGCGCCTACCTGCTCAAGGAGCGAATCCAGCACCGCGGCCAGCTGGTCGCCGCGATCGAGGCGGTGGCGCAGGGCGACTCGGTGATCGACGCACGGGTGGTTGAGGCGCTCATCGAGGCACAGGTGCGGGCCGAGCGCTCACCGCTCGCCGAGCTCACGCCGCGCGAGCTCGAGATCCTGTCGTTCGTGGCGCGCGGTCACAGCAACCAGGCGATCGCGGACGAGCTGGTGCTGACGAAGCGCGCGGTGGAGAAGCACATCAACGCGATCTTCCTCAAGCTCGGGCTCACCTACGCCGAGGACGTGAGCCGGCGGGTGACGGCCGCCCTCATCTACCTGAGCGAGGCCGACGGCAGGTGATGCACGCCACACCCGCAGACGGTGGCGCGCCGGTTTGCCTCGCCCGCCCGTCTGAAGCACAGTCGGGACCATGAGCGGAACAGCTGCGAGCCCCGGCCTTCCCGGCACCTCGGACGACCTTCAGGCCGCGCGCGAGGTGGCGCGGGGAGTCGCCGGCTTCTGGTGGCTGTGGCTCATCGTCGGGATCTTCTGGATCATCGCCGCGCTCGTGATCCTCCAGTTCGATCAGGCCTCGGTCAAGACGATCGGGATCATCGTCGGGATCATGTTCGTCTCGGCGGGCATCCAGCAGCTGGCGCTGGCGGCCATCGCCGACTCGATGCGCTGGCTGTGGGCGATCTTCGGGCTGCTGTTCATCGCCGCCGGCATCGTCTGCTTCGCGAACCCGGAGGACACCTTCGCCGGGCTGGCCGACATCCTCGGCTTCCTCTTTCTCATGATCGGCGTCTGGTGGACGATCCGGGCGTTTCTCGAGCGCGAGGTCAACCAGATCTGGTGGCTGGGCCTGATCGCCGGCCTGATGATGATCGTGCTCGCCTTCTGGACCGGCGGCCAGTTCTTCCTCGACAAGGCCTACACGCTGCTCGTCTTCGCAGGGATCTGGGCGATGCTCCAGGGCGTGACCGACATCGTCCGCGCCTTCCAGGTGCGGGGTCTCCGCGACGCGCTCTGAGTCGCGGTCGGGCGTGGAGCCGATCCCCGCCTGGAGCCCGGAACGGCTGCGGCTCCGCCCGGTCCGGCTGCTGGCGGCCTGGATCGTCTCCGGCCTCGCGATCCTCGTCGCCGCGGGGATCGTCCCGGGCGCGGAGGTGCGGGGCGCCGGCGGCGCGATCCTGGTCGCGGCGATCGTGGGCGTCCTCAACGCCCTCCTCCCGCCGCTGATAGCGGCGCTGCGCCTGCCGTTCATGGTGGCCGCCGGCTTCCTGCTGGTGCTCGCCCTCGACGCGGCGATCCTGCTGATCGCGGCCGACATCGCACCCGAGGAGCTGCACGTGGACGGCTTCGCCGACGCGTTCGCGGTGTCGCTGATCGCCGCCGCCGTGGGCACCGCCATGGCCGCGCTCGCCGGCATCGACGACGACGAGGGGTACACGCTGCGCGTGGCCCGGCGCGTCGCGCGGCGGACCGGCAGGCCGGAGAGCGGTGACGCGCCGGGAATCCTCTTCCTCGAGATCGACGGGCTCGCCCTGCCGGTCCTGCGCCGCGCCATCCGCGACGGGAACGTCCCCAACATGGCGCGGTGGCTCGCCGACGGGAGCCACCGGCTGCTCGAGTGGGAGACCGACCTCTCCTCGCAGACCGGGGCAAGCCAGGCCGGGATCCTCCTGGGCGACAACGAGGACATCCCCGCGTTCCGCTGGGTCGACAAGGAGAGCGGGCGCGTGATCAGCTGCTCCAGCCCGGACGACTGCGCGGAGATCGAGCGCAGGCGCACCACGGGCGACGGCCTGCTGACCGCCGGCGGGACCAGCCGCGGCAACCTCCTGTCGGGCGGGGCCGACGCCGCGATCCTCACCGTCAGCCGCGTCGCCGACGAGAAGCGGTCGAACCCCGGCTACCGCGCCTTTCTCGCAAACGGCAACAACGTCACGCGCACCTTCGTGCTGTTCCTCTGGGAGGTCACGCTCGAGCTGATCGCGGCCGCCCGCCAGCGGCGCCGGGACGTCCACCCCCGCGGGCACCGCGGCGGCACGTATCCGCTGCTTCGCGGCGGCATGTGCGTGTTCGTGCGCGACCTCGTGGTCTTCTCGGTCCTCCAGGACATGTTCCGCGGCGTGCCCGCGATCTACGCGACGTTCGCGAGCTACGACGAGGTGGCGCACCACTCCGGCCTCGAGCGGCACGACACGCTCGAAGCGCTGCGGAAGCTCGACCAGCGCTTCGGCCTGCTCGAGCGCGCCCGCCGGTTCGCCCCGCGCCCCTACGAGATCGTGGTGCTGTCGGACCACGGCCAGACCCAGGGCGCCACCTTCAAGCAGCGCAACGGCTACGGCCTGGACGATCTGGTCGAGCGGTCGCTCTCGCGTGGCGAGGCGGGCTCGGTGGCGGCCGGCGACGAGAACGCCACCGGCATGGCCCGGGCGATGGACGAGGCGACCGGGCGCGGCCGGAGCGGCGCCCGCGACCCGGCGGAGGCGCCGAAGAGCGAGGCGATCGTGCTCGGCTCCGGGAACCTCGGGCTCGTCTACCTCATGTCGAGCCCGCACCGGCTCACGCTGGAGCAGATCGACGAGCGCCATCCCGAGCTGATCGCGGCGCTCAGGAGCCATCCGCACGTGGGGTTCCTGCTGGTGCGCTCGGCCGCCGACGGGGCCCTGGCGATCGGCGCGGAGGGCACGCATCGACTCTCCGACGGAGAGGTGACCGGGGTCGATCCGCTGACGGGCTTCTCGCCGAACGCCGCCCGCCACCTGCTCCGCACCGACGGGTTCCCGCACGTGGCGGACATCATGGTCAACAGCTTCTACGACCCGGTCTCGGAGGAGGGCTGCGCGTTCGAGGAGCTGATCTCGTTCCACGGCGGGATGGGCGGATACCAGACGCAGCCGTTCCTCTTCTACCCCGCGCACTTCGAGGAGCCGCACGGGTCGCCGGTCGGCGCGGAGGCGGTCCACAGGCTGCTGCGCGCGTGGCGGCGCAGCTGCAACGATGGTGCGCGCCCGCTCGAGGCGGACGTGCCGGCGCCCTTGCAGAGCCGGCCCGCCTGATGCGAGCGTGAGCGTCATGCCGTTCCGCCCAGCGCGCCTGTTGCCGGTTGCCCTCGTGGGCATGGCCCTCCTCGGTGCCGGCTGCGGCGGCGACGACCAGCCCGGCTACTGCTCGGACCTCGACGACCTCCAGCAGTCGGTGGGAGATCTCAGCCAGGTCGACGTCGTCGAGGGCGGCAAGTCGGCGGTCACGGACGCGCTTCAGAAGGTCGAGACCTCGGCCCGGTCCACCGTCGACTCGGCGAAGGCCGACTTCCCGGACGAGACGGGCGCGATCAGCGACTCGGTCGCCGCGCTCGAGACCTCGGCACGCGCGCTCGCCGACTCGCCGAGCGCGGCGCAGGGCGCTCGTGTGGCCGGCGACGTGGCGCAGGTGGTGAACTCGGTGGACGACTTCGCCGACGCCACGAGCTCGAACTGCGAGTGAGCTAGCGCTCGAACCTGTCGACCGAGCTCTCGAGGCGCGTCAGCTCGGCCGCGAGCTCGCTGCCGTCGATCCTGATCCGCTGACCGCAGTGGCAGTCGAGCGTGCCGCTGGTCCGCACGTCGCCGACGGTGGCTGGGATCGTCGCGCCGCACTCCGGGCAGTCCAGGTCCACGAGCAGGTCGCGGTCGCTCCAGCTTGCAGGCGCCATCGAACGATCTATTTAACGTTGGGGTCCGAATGCCTTCACCGAGCCCGGTCCGCCCGTGGCTCGCCGCCTGGCTCGGCGGCGCGGCCATCGGGGTCGCGAACGGCGTCGCGCGCGAGGCGACGTACGGCAGGCGCGTCGGCGAGCGCACGGCGCACCAGGTCTCGGGCGTGACGGCGGCCGCAGCCTTCGGCCTCCTGTTCGCGGGGCTTCAGCGGCGCTGGCCGCTGCGCGACACGCGCGAGGCGCTCGGCGTGGGCGCCGCCTGGACGGCGATGACGGTCGGCTTCGAGTTCGGCTTCGGCCGGCTCGTGGCGAAGCAGTCGTGGGCGGAGCTTCTGGAGGACTACGACCTGCGCGCGGGCCGGACCTGGCCGCTCGTGCTCGCCTGGATCGGGGTCGGGCCGGCGGTCATCGCCGCGAGCACCGCGCCGCCGAACGCGGCCGGAACGAGCGCCAGGGCGGCGTAGCCGAGCGTCTCGGCGGCCGCGCCGCCGGTGAGCGGGCCGAGGAGGTAGCCGGCTATCCCGGCCTGCGAGAAGACGACCATCGCGGTCACGATCCGCCCCACGTCGACCGCCTCCACGAGCAGGCCCAGCGCGCCGGTTGCGCCGACGCCGACCCCGAGCGCCGCCAGCCCGAGCGCCGGGATCCACAGCGGGACGCTCGACACGGCACCCGCCACGGCTATGCCCGTCACGGCCAGCACGACGGACGCGCGGACCATCGAGCGCGGCCGTCGCGACCCGGCTGCCGCGGCCCCGGCGGCGACGATCAGGGCGAGACCGACGTAGAGCGCTCCGATCTCGGCCTGGGAGAGGTGCTCGGCGAGGTGCAGCGGCAGCGCGCCCTCCATCAGGCCGAGGACGAGGTAGGCGAACATCGCCGCGAACGCGGCCACCCGGAAGCCGCGCGAGCGGAGCGCGGCCCGGTCGGGCGCGAACGTCGCGGCACCCGCCGGGCGCTCCAGCGCGAGGACCAGCGCGAAGGCGACGAGCACCAGCGCCAGGTACAGCGTGAACGGCAGCGCCACCCCGCCGACCGCCCCGAGCGCCGGGCCGGCGAGCCCTCCGATCGAGTAGGCGGCCAGGACGCGGCTCATGCACTCGTACTCCTGGCCCGGCCAGCGCGCCAGCGTGTCGAATGTGACCCCCAGCCAGAGGCCGGCCGAGCCGAGCCCCATCACGAGCCGGGCGGCGAAGTACACGGGAAGCGACTCCGCGACGACGAAGCCCAGCGAGCCGAGGGCGATCAGCGACAGCGCGGCCAGCATGACGGGGCGCACCCCATGGCGCGTCACCGCGCGCCCCGCGAGCCAGAAGCCGGCGATCATCCCGGCGGGGAAGGTCGCCACGAGGAGCCCGATCGTCGCCGGCCCCGCGCCGGTGGCGCCCGCGATCTCTGGGATCACCGGGACGATCAGGCTGTACCCGGCCGCGTCAAGCGCTCCCAGCGCCAGCAGCGACCGGTAGGCCATGCCCGCGGGCGTCCTAGGAGGGCTTCCGCGCCCGCACGATCGCGGACGACGCGTGCTCGTGCACCCGGTGGGTCTCGCGGATCTCGACGTCCACGAGCCCCGCCTCCTCGAGCGCGCGCTCGAACTCGGCGCGGGTGAGCGCCCCCGCGATGCACCCCGTCCACTGCTCCATGTCGGCGCGCGTGGCCGCGTCCATGCCGGGATCGGCGATCACGTCCGAGACGGAGAACCGGCCGCCGGGGCGGAGCACGCGCGCGGCCTCCCGGAGCACGCGGGGCTTGTCCGCGGAGAGGTTGATGACGCAGTTCGAGATGACCACGTCGACGCTGTCGTCCTCGAGCGGCAGCTCCTCGATGTACCCCTTCAGGAACTCGGCGTTCTCGACGCCCGCATCGGCGGCGTTCGCCCGGGCGAGCTCGAGCATCTCGTCGGTCATGTCGAGGCCGATCGCCCTGCCGGCGGGGCCCACACGGCGCGCCGAGATGAGGACGTCGGCGCCCGCCCCGGACCCGAGGTCGAGCACGGTCTCGCCCTCGTGGAGATCCGCGACGGCTGTGGGCACTCCGCATCCGAGCGATGCCTCGACGGCGGCCCTCGGGGCGCCATCGGCCTCGGACTCGTAGAGCGCGCTGCCGAAGACGACCCTCCCCTCGCGGTCGGTGGGGGACATGTCGGGGTCGGTGAAGGCCGTGGCCGGGCCGCAGCCGCAGCCGATGGCGTCGGCGGCTCCGGCGGCGGCGCTCGCGTAGCGCTCGCGCACCCGTTCGCGGATGTCGGTGTCGGTCAGCTGAGCCATCGCGAGAGATCCTCCAGGGCTTCGGGGTTCACGTAGTAGTACGCCCACAGCCCGCGCCGCTCCGAATCGACGATGCCCGCCTCGCGGAGCTTCTTCAGATGGTGCGAGAGCGTGGGCTGCGAGATGTCGAAGAGCGGCACGAGCTCGCAGACGCAGACCTTCCCGGCGTGCTTGCGCAGGACGTCCACGAGCTGAAGCCGGACCGGGTCGCCGATCGCCTTCGCCACGTTGGCCAGGCGCGTGGCCTGCTCGCGCTCGACATCCGGGTAGGCGACCGGTTCGCAGCAGGGATCGCCGGCGGGCCGCTTCTGCTTCGGCGCGAGCTCCAGATCGACAGGCATCTATCTACATATATCGATTGAATCGATGAATGTCAACGCTTAGAGTGCGATCGCATGAGATACGTCCTTTTCGTCTGCAACCACAACGCCGGGCGCTCGCAGATGGCCCAGGCGCTCTTCGAGCGCCATGCACCGGAGGACGTGCGGGCCGAGTCGGCCGGATCGGCACCCGCGGACCACGTCTGGCCCAACGTCATCGAGGTGATGCGCGAGCTCGACGTCGATCTCTCCGCCCGCCGCCCGAAGCGGCTGACCGTCGAGATGCAGCTCCACGCCGATTGGGCGGTGACGATGGGCTGCGGGGACGCGTGTCCCTACGTTCCGACGCGGGTGGAGGACTGGGACGTCCGCGATCCCGCTCACGAGCCGATCGAGGTGGTGCGCGAGATCCGGGACGAGATCGAGGGCCTCGTGAGAGGCCTGATCGATGGCCGGCTGGAGCAGATCCGCTCCGACCGCACCGCCCACCAGATGCGGCTCACGCGACTGCTGCCCGATCTGGTCCGGGAATTCGAGGGGCTCCGCACCCCGGAGGAGATCCGGCGCTGCGCCGACGCGATCCTCGACGGCTACGCCGACGCACCGGTGCGGTCCTTCGTGATGACGGTGGCCCACAGCCGCACCCGCGAGTGCCTGCGCAGGGAGACCTGTGACGCGCTCGCCCCGCCGGGCGCGTGACCCGCCCCGGCCTCGGACGCAGGGCCGCCGCCGAGGGTCTCGCGGCGTTCGCGCTCGTCTTCGCCGGCTGCGGCGCGATCGTCACCGACGACCGCTACGGGAGCGCCCTCGGCACGGTCGGGATCGCGCTCGTCTTCGGGCTGATCGTCATGGTCATGGTCTACGCCACCGGCCACCTGTCCGGAGCGCACATCAACCCCGCCGTGACGCTCGCGTTCACGGTCACGCGCCACTTCCCGCCTCGCGACGCGCTGGCGTACGTCGCCGCCCAGGTTGCCGGAGCGGTCGCCGGCGCGCTCGTGCTGCTGGCGGTGTGGACGAGCAAGCCGGCCGCGCTCGGCGCGACCGTCCCGACGGTCGGCGCGGGCAGCGCGCTCGTCTACGAGATCCTGCTCACGGCCTTCCTGATGTTCGTGATCATGGCCGTGGCGACCGACACCCGTGCGGTCGGCGCGGCGGCGGCGATCGCCATCGGCGGAACCGTGGGGCTCGACGCGCTCTTCGGCGGGCCGGTGACCGGCGCGAGCATGAACCCCGCGCGCTCGCTGGGCCCGGCCGTGGCCGCGGGGGAGTGGACCGACACATGGATCTATCTCCTCGGGCCGGCCATCGGCGCCGTGGCCGGCGCGTTCGCCTACCAGGTCGTCCGCGGCGAGCAGAGCACGTAGGGTCGGCGCATGACCGAGATACATCTCCACGACCCCCAGACGCTCTACCGCCACTGGGAGGATGAGCAATGGAGCCCGTTCCGGATCGACCTCGCGCCGGACGCCGAGCAGTGGCAGGTCATGGGCGGAGAGGACCGCTCGCTCGTCCACTGGGCGCTCGCCTCGCTCATGGTCGCCGAGGAGCGGATCACGACGAAGTTCTCGGGGCTCGTGGGCGCCTACGGGACCGAGGAGGAGGCGACGTTCCTCGCCACGCAGCAGGTCGACGAGGCGCGGCACATGCAGTTCTACGCGCGCTACCAGGACGAGGTGGTGGCCGACCCGGCGACCGTCGCGGAGCACGTCGCGCGCGCCCGCCAGCAGCTGTCGCCCGCCTTCGCCACGATCTTCGACGAGCAGCTCGTTAAGGCCCACGAGCGCCTGACGGCCGAGCCCTCGAACAGACGCGCGAAGGTTGCCTTCGTCACGACCTACCACCTGGTCATCGAGGGCACGCTCGGCCTGACCGCGTTCAACTTCATCACCCGCTACCTCGAGAGCAGCGGGCAGCTCCCCGGCTTCGTCGAGGGGTACACGCGGATCCACCACGACGAGCAGCGCCATATCGGCTACGGCGTCTGGTTCCTGCGCGAGGCCGTCGGCGACGAGCCGGAGCTGGCCGGCGACGTGCGCTCGACGCTGGGCGCGCTGCTGCCCGCGGTCGCCGACGCGCTGACCCCGCCCGACCGCGACGGCACCGACTGGGACGCGCTGGGCGCGAGCGCGGAGGAGATCCGCGAGTTCGCGCTGGGCGGTCTGACGCGCCGCCTCAAGATCATCGGCGTCGAGCTCTGAATGGCCCGGGTCCTCTTCGTCTGCCTCCACAACGCCGGCCGCTCGCAGATGAGCCGCGCCCTGTTCGAGCGCGCCGCGGAAGGGCGGCACGAGGCGGAGTCGGCCGGCACGACGCCCGGCGAGCGGCTCCACCCGGAGGTCGTGGAGGTCATGTCCGAGCTCGGCCTCGACCTGAGCGGGCAGGTCCCGAAGAAGCTGACCCGCGAGCTGGCGGAGCGCGCCGACGTCGTGGTGACCATGGGCTGCGGCGACGAGTGCCCCTACATACCCGGGAAGCGCTACCTCGACTGGGACCTGCCGGACCCGAAGGGCCGTCCGCTCGAAGAGGTGCGCGCCACCCGCGACGAGATCGCCCGGCGCGTCGCGGCGCTCGTGGAGGAGCTCGGAGCCACCTAGAGGCGGGAAGCGCGCAGCAGCAGCGGTGCGGCCAACAGCGACCGGACTAGACCCAGCTGGCGCAGGAGCTCGAGGCTGTCGAGCGCGCTCCAGTCCTCGGCGATCCGGCCGCCCTCCATCCGGCTGATCGTGATGCCGGACAGCTCGGCGCGACGGCCGCGATTCGACCCGGTCATGATCCAGCGGCTCACCACGCGGTCGCCCTCGTGCACCTGGTCGACCACCCGGATCTCGAGGTCGTCGAAGAGGGCGCGGTAGAGGGCTGTCGACTCTCGGATTCCGTCGTGCCCGTGCAGCTCGGCGGCGTTGACGTGATCGACGAAGCCGGCCGAATAGCAGTCGCGTGCGAGCTCCATGTCGGCGCGCGCGCAGACCCGCTCGAGCGCGGTCCGGGCAGTCTCGGCGTCGGCGGCGCTCACGCCAGTCGCCAGGCGGCCACCGGCCGCTGGAGCCCTCGGAGCAGGAGCTCGCGCGGCCGGTCGACCGGTTTCGTGAACTCGCAGCGCGCCATCGCCCAGGTCGCCTCGCTCACGAGCGCCTCGTTCGGCTGCGCCGCGTCGGCCAGGCGGGCGGCCGTGTTGACCGCGGTGCCGTAGAAGTCGCTTCCCCGGCGGACCGCCGGACCGGTGTGAACGCCGATCCGGACCGGAAGGAGGTCGGGACTGGCGCCGACCCGCCTGAGCGCGTCGGCGGCCAGCGAGACCGCCGTCGCGGCGTCGGCCGACCAGATCATCACGCCGTCGCCCATCGACTTGACCTGACGGGCGCCGTGATCGCGGCTCAGCGCGCACATCATGCGCCTGAACTGCCGCGCGAGGTCGGCCGCGGCGGCGTCCCCCCGCTCCGAGGTGTGTGCCGTGTACCCGACGAGATCCGCGAAGACGAAGGTGGGGGTGGAGCGGCGGCGACAGGCCCGCTGCGCGCGTATCTCTCCCCTCACGGTCCTCCAGGCTTGCATAAACATACGCCAACGTATAAAACTACATGCACGTATGAAAAGCAAGAGGAAGCGCAGAACGCAGGCCGAGCGCAGGCTGGAGACGAGGGAGCAGGTGCTCGCCGCCGCGTCGCGCGTCTTCGCTCGCACCGGGTTCCACGGGACCAGCCTTGACGCGGTGGCGGAGGAGGCCGGGTTCAGTCGCGGCGCCGTCTATTACAACTTCGCCTCCAAGGAGGAGCTCTTCCTCGAGCTGCTCGACCGCCGCTGCGCCGAGCGGGCGCGCGACATCCGTGAGGTCTTCGACACCGGCGGCGATGACATCGCCAGCACCACCGAGCAGGCGCAGCTCGCGGCCAGAGAGGCGCTGGACGCGATGATCGGTGATCCGGAATGGCGCGCGCTCTACCTCGAGTTCCTCGCGCACGCTGCGCGCGATGCCGCCTTCCGGCGCGCGTTCGCGCGGCGTACGAACGACATGCGCGCGACGCTGGACGAGGTTGTGGCCGAGCGTGCGCGGCTCGTCGACGAGAGCGCGCTCGGCATGTCCCCGAAGGAGCTGGCGATCGTGATCGATGCAATGGGGGTCGGCCTCTGGGCGCACCACTTGCTCCACGGGCCGCGCTCGGTGTCGCCGGAGCTGTTCGCGGATGCCGTCGGCCTGATGGTCGACGGCGTGATCGCGCGGGCGGGAGGCCTCGAACGCGCCGGAGTACAGACGTGACGAGCGGGGACATCGCCCGGCCGCGCTTCGCGCGGATGTACGTCAGAGGCGCCGCCGGCGCCGAGGAGCGCGGGGCGACCGAGCACCGGCGGCGTCTCCTGGCGGGGCTCCGCGGACGCGTCGTCGAGGTGGGCGCCGGACACGGACTGAACTTCCCGCACTACCCGCCCGATGTGAGCGAAGTCGTTGCCGTCGAGCCCGAGCCCACGCTGCGCGAGCACGCCACGGCCGCCGCTCGGAGCGCACGCGTCCCGGTCCGCGTTCTGGCGGGCGTCGCCGACGAGCTGCCGCTCGAGGACGCGAGCGTCGACGCGGCTGTCGCCAGCCTCGTCCTCTGCTCCGTGCCCGATCAAGGACGTGCGCTCGCCGAGCTGCGGCGGGTGCTGAAGCCGGACGGCGAGCTCCGCTTCTACGAGCACGTCGTCCCTCGCTGCCAGCCGAAGCGGATCCTGATCCAGGCGATCGACCGCAGCGGCGTGTGGCCCGCGATCGCCGGAGGCTGCCACCCCGCGCGCGACACCACCGAGGCGATCATGCAGGCCGGCTTCGACGTGGAGGAGATGGAGCGATTCGGTTTCGCCGCACAGCGCTTCGAGCCCCAGATCCCGCACATCCTCGGGCGGGCGCGGCCGGCCTGATGCTCGCGCGGAGGGGCTAGGCCTCCGCGTCGCCGCCGTCGGCCCGGAGCCGGTAGCCGGCGCCCCTGACCGTCTCGATGCTCTCCACGCGGAACGGCCGGTCCACCTTCTCGCGCAGGTAGCGCACGTACACGTCGATGACGTTCGACCGGTTCTCGTACTCGTAGTCCCAGGCGTGCTCGAGCAGGTGCAGCCGGTCGAGCACGCGGCCGGGGTTGCGCATGAAGGTCTCGAGCAGCGCGAACTCCTTGGCGGAGAGGCCGACCTCGGTGTGACCGCGCCCGGCGCGGCGCGCCGCGGGATCGAGCCACAGGCCTCCGGCGCGCAGGACCGTCGGGTGCTCGGGGTTCCCGCGGCGCCCGAGCGCGCGCAGCCGCGCCAGGAGCTCGGCGAACGAGAACGGCTTCGTCAGGTAGTCATCCGCCCCGATGTCGAGGCCGGCGACCCGGTCCTCGACGGCGTCGCGCGCCGTGAGCATCAGGACAGGGGCGCCGACGCCGTCCTCCCGGAGCCGGCGGCAGGTCTCGAAGCCGTCGATCCCCGGAAGCATCACGTCGAGGACGATCGCGTCGTAGTCGGTGGCTCCCGCCATCCAGAGCGCGTCCTCACCCCTGATCGCCACGTCCGCGGCGAACCCCTCCTCGCGCAGCCCGCGCCGGATCAGGCTCGCCATCTTCACGGCGTCCTCCACCACAAGCACGCGCATGCGGGGAGCCTGTCACGCGGTGATGAGCGGCGGATGAGGTCGGCACTCATCGCCGTCTCATCGGCTCACGGGAGTCTCACGGGGCGGACGTAGCCTGCGGTCCAGGCAAGCGACTCAGGAGGACACACGAATGGACAGGCTCAGAAAGGTCGTCGCGGGAGTGGCGGCGCTGGCCGCTCTCGCGCTCGGAGGCGCGGCGATCGCCGGCGCCGCCGGCGGCGGTGACGACTCCGACCAGGGCGACGACGAGGGCGGGCTGAGCGCCAAGGTCGAGCAGCGGGCCCGCGTGGCCGCGCTGAGGGCCACCGGAGGAGGCCGCGTCAACGCGATGGAGCGCGACGGTGAGAGAGGCGCGGCCTACGAGGTCGAGGTGCGGAAGCCGGACGGCTCGCAGGTGGACGTACGCCTGGACGAGAGCTTCGGGCTCGTGGCGATCGACTCGGACCGGGAGGACTGAGCGGTCGCCGGACGTAGGCTGGCGCCGTGAGGCGCGTCCCCATCCGGCTGAAGCTGACGCTGGCCTTCGCCGTGGTCATGGCGGCGGTCCTGGGCGGGATGGGGCTGCTCCTCTACGACCGGCTCGAGGCGTCGATCGACGAGACGATCGACGAGGGACTCGCGACCCGGCTGGCGGACGTGAGCGCGCTGGTCCGCGAAGGCGGGCCGGCGTACCTGAGCTATGGGCGCGAGCTGCTGGTCGAGCGTGACGAGCGGCTCGCGCAGGTGCTCGGCCCGAACGGCCGCGTGCTCTCAGCCTCGACAGCGATCGACCGCCCGGTCGTCCCGGCCGCCGTGGTGAGGGAGGCCCGGACCCGGGAAGTCCGCGTTGAGCGCGCCCGCCTACCGGGGGTCGACACACCCGTCAGGCTTCTCGCCGGCCCGGCTCGGGCCGACGGCCGCCCGGTCGTCGTGGCGGTCGGCTCCGCGCTCGACGACCGCGACGAGGAGCTCGGCCGGGCGGCGACGCTTCTCTGGATCGGTGGGCCCGTGGCCCTGCTGCTGGCCTCAGGGGCGGGCTACCTGCTCGCCACCGCGGCGCTGCGCCCGGTGGAGGCGATGCGCCGGCGCGCCGCCGAGATCTCGGAGCGCGAGCCGGGGCGGCGGCTGCCGGTTCCGGAGGCCGACGACGAGGTCGGGCGCCTCGGCGAGACGCTCAACGAGATGCTCGACCGCCTCGAGGCTGCGCTCGCACGCGAGCGCACCTTCGTGGCCGACGCGAGCCACGAGCTGCGCACGCCCCTCGCGATCCTGAAGACCGAGCTCGAGCTGGCGCAGCGCTCAGCGCGCACCGCCGAGGAGCTCGAGACGGCCCTCCGCTCGGCGGCCGAGGAGACGGACAGGCTCGCCATGCTCGCGGAGGATCTGCTCGTCCTCGCCCGCTCGGACCAGGGGCGGCTCCCGATCCGGCGCGCCGACGTCGACGTCGGTGAGCTGCTCGAGCGGGTCCGGCGCCGCTTCGCGCCCGCCGGGATGGACCTTCGCATCAGCGTGGAGCCGGGCCTGGGGGCGGAGCTGGACGAGCTCAGGATCGAGCAGGCGCTCGGCAACCTCGTCGACAACGCCCGCCGCCACGGCGCCGGTCCGATCGAGCTCAGCGCCCGCCGTGGCGCGGGGGGCGTCGAGCTGTCGGTGCGCGACCACGGGCACGGCTTTCCGCCCGAGCTGCTCGACCATGTCTTCGAGCGGTTCGCGCGCGGCGACGCGGGGCGCTCGACGGAAGGCGCCGGGCTGGGGCTCGCGATCGTCGAGGCGATCGCCGTCGCTCACGACGGCAGCGTGACCGCCGCGAACGTGAACGGCGGCGGCGCCGAGGTGACGATCAGCGCCTGACGGCCGAGATCAGCTCGAGCGTCCCGAACGCGGTCCCCAGGCGCTGCCGCGGCGCGTCCTCATCGAATCCGGCGGCGGCGATCGTCGCCGGTAGGCGGCCCTCGGCGTGGTCGCGAGTCTGCTCGCGGCCGTCCGCCAATCGCACCACGGAGAAGACCGCGGCCGAGAGCGGCCCCTGCGGCTTCCCCCAGTCCGCCACGTGCAGCCGCCCTCCCGGACGGAGCACGCGGGCCGCCTCCGCCAGCGCGGCGCTCTTGGCAGACGGCACGAGGTGGTGGAGCACGAGCGACATCACCACGACGTCGGTGCCGGCGTCCGGCAGCGGGAGCGACTCGGCCCTGCCCTCGATCCAGTCCACGTCCGCGGCGCCCGCCTTCGCCCTGGCGATCGAGAGGATCGAGGGGTCGCCGTCCACGCCGGTCACGCGCGCGCCCGTGGCCGCGGCGACGGCGATGGCGAACGTGCCGGTGCCGCAGCCCACGTCCGCGACCCGGCCGTGCGGTGGGAGGCCGGCCCGGACCCGGCCGAGGAGGCGCCCGCGGAAGGTGCGCTCGCGCATCGTGAGCGCGAGCAGCGGGTCGTAGAGGCGCGTGAACGCACGGTGTCCGGCGGCCGGGACGTAGCGGGGCTCGGCGGGGCTCATCCGGACACCGTGTCGACCACCAGGACGGTGGTCCCGAAGATGGCCATGGCCACGACCACGACCACGACCAGCCGGATCGGAACGTCGGGATGGTGGCCGCTGTCGTGAAGGACGGCGTGCCCGCGTCCCCGCGTGATCAGCCATCGGTTGACCGGCCAGGCGACCGCGCCGGCCACGACGAGCGCGAACGACAGGGCGCCCCAGAACAGGCTCGTCAGCGAATAGCCGAACAGGAACGCGAGCGCCACGGCCAGCGCCACCGTGCCCCAGTCGGAGAAGCCGAGGGCGGTGCCGATCACGCGGTGAGCGCGTTTCCGGAGGTGGGCAGCCCGTGGGCGTGCGCCATGGCTCGCTCAGCCGCGTCGCATGAGGCGCCCGACCGCGGCCATCAGCTCGTCGGTCAGCTCCTCGGGCGAGCCCTCGGCGTGCCCCTCGACGACGCAGTGGCGGGCGTGCCCGTCGAGCAGCCCCAGCGCCACCTTGTCGAGCGCGGCCTGCACGGCCGAGATCTGGGTGATGACGTCGATGCAGTAGCGATCGTCCTCGACCATGCCCTCGATGCCGCGCACCTGACCCTCGATGCGCCTGAGGCGTGTGAGGAGCTGCTCCTTGGTCGCGGTGTAGCCGCGCGTCTGCGATGTGGTGGCCATGGGACTGGAGAATACCCCATGGGGGTGTTATAGTCGCGCTCGCCGTGAATACCCCCCAGGCGTATAAGACACCGGTCAGGCTCCTCGGCTTCGCGGCCGTGCTCGCGCTGGTGTTCGGCGCGGCGGTCGCGGCCGGCTCCGTGATCGGCCCGGATCGAGAGCCCGCGGCCGGCATGAGCCACTCCGCGCCCGACCCGGTCCGTGGGCTGGCGGTGGAGGCCGACGGCCTGGAGCTGGCGCTGCGCCAGGGCGAGCTGCCGCGCGGCCGCGCTGCGGTGCTCGCCTTCAGCATCCGCGGCGACGGCGGCCGGCCCGTGCGCGACTTCGACGTCGAGCACGAGAAGCGCATGCACGTGATCGTCGTGCGCCGCGACGGCCGCGGCTTCCAGCACCTCCACCCGAGGCTCGGGGACGACGGCGTCTGGCGCGTGCAGGCGACCCTCCCCGACGCGGGCGCCTACCGCGTGTTCGCCGACTTCGTCCACGACGGGGAGGCGCGCACGCTCGCGGCCGACCTCGCGGTGGACGGCGAGGCGGACTACGGGCCGCTGCCGGCGCCGTCAGCGGCCGCGAGCACCGGCGACGGGTACGGCGTGCGTCTGGACGCCGGCCGCGTTAGCGCCGGTGACGAGGCGGAGCTTCGCTTCAGCGTCAGCCGCGACGGCGTCCAGGTCCGCACCGAGCCCTACCTGGGCGCGGGCGGCCACCTGGTCGCGCTCCGCGAAGGGGACCTCGCCTATCTGCACGTGCATCCCGAGGAGCACGGCGGGCCCGTCTCGTTCAGGACCGAGTTCCCGAGCGAGGGCCGCTACCGCCTCTACCTCCAGTTCAAGCACGATGGGGTGGTGCACACCGCCGAGTTCACGCAGGAGGTCGCCCGGTGAGCACGACAGAGCTGCCCATCGCGGGAATGACGTGCGCATCGTGCGCCAACCGGATCGAGAAGAGCCTCAACGAGCTCGACGGCGTCACGGCGACCGTGAACTACGCGACGGAGAGGGCGAGCGTCGAGTTCGACGCCGCGACGGTCGCGCCGGAGCGGCTCGTCGAGGCCGTCGAGGCCGCCGGCTACCAGGCCGTGCTTCCCTCCGCGGCCGAGGCCGAGGAGGAGGCCGACCCCACCGCGTCGCTGCGGAGGCGGCTCGTCCTGTCGGCCGTGCTGTCGCTGCCCGTGCTGCTCCTCTCGATGGTGCCGGCGTTCCAGTTCGACAACTGGCAGTGGCTCGCGCTCAACCTCGCCACCCCGGTGGTGGTCTGGGGGGCCTGGCCGTTCCACCAGGCCGCCTGGGCGAACCTCAAGCACGGGGCCGCGACCATGGACACGCTCGTCTCGGTCGGCGTCCTGTCGGCGTGGCTCTGGTCGCTCTACGCACTCTTCATCGGCGACGCCGGCATGCCCGACATGCGAATGACGCTCGACCTCGTCCCGGAGGCGGGCTCCGGGGCCGACGAGATCTACCTCGAGACCGCCTCGGTCGTGACCACCTTCATCCTCGCCGGCCGCTACTTCGAGGCGCGCGCGAAGCGCCGTGCGGGCGCGGCCCTGAGGGCGCTGCTCGAGCTCGGCGCCAAGGAGGCCGCCGTGCTCGATCCCGGCGGCGGCGAGCGGCGGGTCCCCGTCGACCAGCTCCAGGCTGGCGACAGGTTCGTCGTGCGCCCGGGCGAGAAGGTCGCGACCGACGGCGTCGTCGAGGAGGGCAGCTCCGCCCTCGACATGAGCATGCTCACCGGGGAGTCGATCCCGGTGGAGGTCGCGCCCGGAGACGAGGTGGCCGGCGGCACCGTGAACGCGGGCGGGCGGCTCGTTGTACGCGCCACGCGCGTGGGCGCGGACACGGCCCTGGCTCAGATCGGGAGGCTGGTCACGGAGGCGCAGACCGGCAAGGCGCCGGTCCAGCGGCTCGCCGACCGCGTCTCGGGCGTGTTCGTCCCGGTCGTGATCGGGCTCGCGGTCGCCACCCTCGGGTTCTGGCTCGGTACCGGCGAGAGCGCGACGTTCGCCTTCACCGCCGCGGTTGCGGTCCTCATCATCGCCTGCCCCTGCGCGCTCGGTCTCGCCACGCCCACGGCACTGCTGGTCGGGACCGGGCGCGGCGCCCAGCTCGGCCTCCTGATCAAGGGGCCCGAGGTGCTCGAATCGACCCGCAGGGCCGACACGATCGTGCTCGACAAGACCGGAACGGTCACGACCGGGCGCATGGCGCTCGTCGAGGTCGTGCTCGCCGACGGGGTCGACCGCGTGGAGCTGCTCCGGCTCGCGGGTGCCCTCGAGAACGCATCGGAGCACCCGGTCGCGCGGGCGATCGCCGCGGCTGCGGCGGATGAGGCCGGGACGCTGCCCGCCGTGGAGGCGTTCGGCAACCGCGAGGGCCTGGGGGTCGAGGGCGTGGTCGACGGGCGCGCCATCGTGATCGGCCGCCCCGCGCTGCTCGCCGACTGGGCGATGTACCTGCCGCCCGCCCTCGAGGACGCGCGCACACGCGCGGAGGCGCGCGGGCAGACCGCGGTCGCCGTGGGCTGGGACGGCCGGGCCGTCGCCGTGATCGTGGTCGCCGACACGGTGAAGCCGAGCTCCGCCGGGGCCGTGGCATCGCTGCGCGCGCTCGGCCTGCGCCCGGTGCTCCTGACCGGCGACAACGAGGCGACGGCGAGGGCCGTCGCCGCCGAGGTCGGCATCGACGAGGTGATCGCCGAGGTGCTTCCGGCGGACAAGGCCGCCGTCGTCCGCGGGCTTCAGGACGAGGGCCGCGTCGTCGCGATGGCCGGCGACGGCGTGAACGACGCTCCGGCGCTTGCGCAGGCGGACCTCGGGCTCGCGATCGGGACCGGCACCGACGTGGCCATCGAGGCCTCCGACCTGACCCTCGTGTCCGGCGACCTGCGCGCGGCGGGCGACGCCATCCGCCTGAGCCGCGCGACGCTGCGCACGATCAGGGAGAACCTCGCGTGGGCGTTCGGCTACAACGTCGCGGCGCTCCCGCTGGCCGCGGCGGGCCTGCTGAACCCGGTGATCGCCGGGGCCGCCATGGCGCTCTCGAGCGTGTCCGTCGTCGCGAACGCCCTGCGTCTGCGCCGCTTCCAGGCGGACCGCGGCGAACGCTGATTCCATACGGTCACGACCCTCGACCACAACAAGTCACTCGTCCGCGGGCTGGTGGACGCTGTCAACGAGCGCGACCTCGAGCGTATCTCCGAGGTCGCCGGCGGGCGCATCGCCGCGGAGGCCGAGCGCTGGATCGGCCCCTTCCCCGAGTCGTTCCCCGACTTTCGGATGGAGGTGGTCGACGTGATCGCGGAGGGCGACCGCGTGGTCGGCCACTTCCGGTGCTCCGGCACGCATAGGGGGGAGTGGCGGGGCCGGCCGCCCAGCGGGCGCCGCTTCGAGGGCGTGGACGAGATCTACGTCTTCACGGTGCGCGACGGCAAGCTCGCGGAGGCGACCGCCGTCGTTGAGGACAACCTGACCCGGCTCCAGCAGCTCGGGCTGGCCGAGTAGGCGATGGGAGCGGCGCAGGTCGTCACCCACGGCTCGGCCGACTACCTGCGCCTCGCGCGGCGCGCGCGGTGGCTGTCGTGGGCCTCGCTCGGCTACATGGCCCTCGAGGGAGCCGTGGCCGTGGCGGCGGGAATCGTCGCCGGTTCCATCGCGCTGATCGGATTCGGCCTCGACTCCGCGATCGAGGGGTTCGCCTCGCTCGTCATCGTTTGGCGCTTCACCGGCCGGCGCACGCTCTCCCACCACGCCGAGGAGCGCGCCCAGAAGCTGGTGGCGGTCCAGTTCTTCATCCTGGCCCCGTACGTGGCGGTCGAGTCGGTCCGCGCGCTCGTGAACGCGTCGCACCCGGAGACGTCGGTGGTGGGGATCGCCCTCGCCGCGGCGAGCCTGGTCGTCATGCCGTACCTGGGGCGGGCCAAGCAGCGGATCGGCTCGAGGATCGGATCGTCGGCCACCGCCAGCGAGGGCAAGCAGAACCTGCTGTGCGCGTACCTCGCCGCGGCGCTGCTGGCCGGCCTGCTCGGCAACACCCTCTTCGGGGCCTGGTGGCTCGACCCTGTGGTCGGGCTGCTGATCGCCGGCCTGGCCGTCCACGAGGGGCGCGAGGCGTGGCGGGGCGACGCCTGCTGCTGAGGTGAGCGCGGACTCGCTTCAGTCCGCCGAAGGCCATTCCTTACATCGGTGATCGGGCGCGGATCCCTGCGGGTTTCCCCCAATGGCCGAGACGAGCACCGGGCCTAGCTTGTCCGTGCACCTACTTCGGAGGAGCCTTGACCTCGCTCGAGCTGGCCCGCTGGCAGTTTGGAATCACGACCGTGTACCACTTCCTGTTCGTCCCCGTGACGATCGGGCTGAGCGTCTTCACGGCCTACTTCCAGACCCGCTGGCACAGGAGCGGCGACGAGCGCTGGCTCCGGGCCACGCGCTTCTGGGGCAAGCTGCTCCTGATCTCGTTCGCGCTCGGGGTCGTCACGGGCATCGTGCAGGAGTTCCAGTTCGGGATGAACTGGTCCGAGTACTCGCGCTTCGTCGGGGACATCTTCGGCGCTCCGCTCGCGATGGAGGGGCTGGCCGCGTTCTTCGTCGAGTCGACCTTCCTGGGCCTCTGGATCTTCGGCTGGGGCCGGCTCTCGCCGCGCGTCCACCTGGCCACGATCTGGGCCGTGGCGGGCTCGACCGCCCTGTCGGCCTGGTTCATCCTCGCCGCGAACTCCTGGATGCAGCACCCGGTCGGCTACGAGCTCGGCGGCGGCAAGCCGCGCCTGACCTCGATCTGGGCGGTGCTGTTCAACAACACCGCCGTCTACGCGTTCGTCCACACGATCCTCGCCGCGTTCATCACGGCGGGCCTGATCGTCATCGCCATCTCGGCGTGGCACCTGCTCCGCGGCAACGAGACGGCCGTGTTCGGCGGATCGCTCCAGGTGGCGCTTCCGCTCGTGACCGTGGCCGCCGTCGCCACGATCGCCGTCGGGCACTTCAACGGCGTCCTGATGGCAAAGCAGCAGCCCATGAAGATGGCCGCGGCCGACGCGGTCTTCGAGACGAAGAAGGGCGCCGGCCTGTCCCTGTTCGCGACGGGCGACCTCAAGTCGAACCCAGAGGGGCTCAACCGGAACGTCGAGATCCCGAACCTCCTCTCCTTCATATCCACGGGCTACCCCCGGGGCGAGATCGAGGGGATCAACGACATCAACCGCGAGTACCAGGAGCGCTACGGGCCCGGTGAGTACGCACCCGTCGTCGCCATCGCCTACTGGGCCTGGCGAGTGATGCTCGGGGTCGGCTTCGTCGTCCTCCTGCTCGGCGCCGTCGGCCTGTGGCTCTGGCGGCGCGGGAAGCTCGTGACGTCGCGGCGCTACCTCAAGCTGATGGTGGCCGCGGCCGCGCTCCCCTTCCTCGCGAACTCCGCGGGCTGGATCTTCACCGAGATGGGACGCCAGCCCTGGGTGGTGTTC
The DNA here is from genome assembly GCA_016929195.1 of Thermoleophilaceae bacterium. Lineage (GTDB taxonomy): Bacteria > Actinomycetota > Thermoleophilia > Solirubrobacterales > Thermoleophilaceae > JACVRW01. The sequence continues at coordinate 3,439 of JAFGJG010000160.1, read as the reverse complement.
GGGCTGCTCAAGACCGACGTCGCCAACTCGCCGAGCGTGAGCGTCGCAGAGGTGCTGATCACCCTGATCGGCTTCACCCTCCTCTACGGCGTGCTCGCGGTGATCGCGGGCCGCGTGTTCCTCGAGTCCGCGCGCAAGGGCCCTGTCGCCGAGGGCGAGGCCGAGGCTCCCGGATCCGAGCTGGCGCTCACGTACTGATGGACGACGTCAGCACCCTCCAGGCGGTCTGGTTCCTCCTCATCTCGATCCTCTGGCTCGGGTACTTCGTGCTCGAGGGGTTCGACTTCGGCGTGGGCATGCTCATCCGGCGCGTGGCGCGCACGGATGACGAGCGCCGGGCCGTGATCCACTCGATCGGGCCGATCTGGGACGGCAACGAGGTCTGGCTGCTCGTGGCCGGCGGCGCCACCTTCGCCGCCTTCCCCGAGTGGTACGCCACGCTGTTCTCGGGCTTCTACCTCGCGCTCTTCCTGATCCTCGCGGGGCTGATCGTCCGCGGCATGGCGTTCGAGCTCTGGGGCAAGCGCGACGACGCGCGCTGGCGCACGCGCTGGGAGTGGGCGCTCGTCGTGGGCAGCCTCCTGCCGGCGCTGCTCTGGGGCGTCGGCTGGGCGAACATCGTCCATGGGGTCCCGATCGACCGGAGCGGTGAGTTCACAGGCACGCTCTTCGACCTGCTCGGCCCGTACGCGCTGCTCGGCGGGCTCGCCACCCTGACCCTGTTCCTCTCGCACGGAGCGCTCTTCCTCGAGCTGCGGACCAAGGGCGAGATCAGGGCCCGCGCCCAGGGCATCGCCGCGGTGACGATGCCCGTCGCCGCGCTCGTCTGCATCGCCTTCCTCGGCTGGACGCTCGTCAATCAGGACGGGGTCGAGACGGCCTCGGCCCTGTGCGCCGCGGCCGCCGCCGCAGCGCTGGCGGCGGCGTCCCTCCTCGCGAGCCGGCGACCGGGGCGGGCGTTCGCCGCGACGTGCGCGGCGATCGTCCTCGTCTTCTGCACGCTCTTCACCGATCTGTTCCCGAACGCGATGGTCTCGAGCACCGACTCGGCGTTCGACCTGAGCCTCGCGGCGGCCTCCTCGTCGAACTACACGCTGTCGGTCATGACAGTCGTCGCGGTCGCGCTCGTCCCGGTGGTCCTGCTCTACCAAGGCTGGAGCTACTGGGTCTTCCGGCACCGCATCGGCCCCGAGGACTTCGGCGAGGTCAGGACGCCTCTCGATCTCGTCGACCGGCGCAGTGGCGGCGGCTGAGCCCTCCCCGCGGGCGGCGCAGCGGAGGCTGCGCTCGTTCAGCCGCTCGGCGCGCACGCATCTCGTCGCCACCGGCGCCCTCGGGGTGGCCGCGACCGTCCTGACGGTCGCCCAGGCGGCCCTGCTCGCGCACGTCATCGCGGCGGTGTTCGCCGGAGGGGAGGGCCTGTCGGCCCAGGGGCCCGCGCTGGTGGCCCTCGCCGCCGTCGCGGTCGGGCGCGGGGCCGTGGCCGCGGGCTTCGAGTCGTCCGGCCGCTCGGGCGCCGCGAAGGTGATGTCCGAGCTCAGGGCGGCGCTGGTCCGGCACCTTCTCCGCCTCCGCGGGGCCGGCCTGGAGCGCGAGCGCCGCGGCGAGCTCGTCACGTCCGCCGTGCACGGGGTCGACGCGCTCGAGTCCTACTTCGCCCGCTATCTGCCGCAGGTCGTGCTCGCCGCCCTCACGCCGCTCGTGATCCTCGTCTGGATCCTTCCTCGCGACTGGGTCGCGGCCGCCATCCTCGCCGCGACGTTCCCCCTCATCCCGGTCTTCATGGTTCTCGTCGGCCGCCTGGCCGAGCACAGGACGCGCGAGCGCTGGCGCACGCTCGCGGCGCTGTCCGGCCACTTCCTCGACGTGGTGTCCGGGCTCGAGACGCTGAAGGCGTTCGGACGGGCCGGCCATCAGGAGCGGGCGCTCGCCGACAGCGGGGAGCGCTACCGGCGCGAGACGATGGCCACGCTGCGCGTCGCGTTCCTGTCCGCACTGGTGCTGGAGCTGCTCGCGATGCTCGGAGTGGCGCTCGTCGCCGCCACCGTCGGCGTCCAGCTCGCCGAGGGTGCCCTGGGTCTCGAGGCGGGTCTGACGGTGCTGATCCTCGCGCCGGAGGTGTACGCGCCGCTGCGCGAGCTGGGCGCCCAGTTCCACTCGAGCGCCGACGGCCTCGCCGCCGCGGAGCGCATCTTCGCCGTCCTCGACCGCCCGGCTCTCGTCGCCGAGCCGGAGCGGGCGTCGCCCGCCCCCGACCCGCGCCGCGATGCCGTGGTGCTCGATGACGTGGGCTTCGCCTACGAGGGATCCGGCGGGCCGGTGCTCGACGCCGCGTGCCTGACGCTCAGCCCGGGTGAGACGGTGGCGCTCGTCGGGCCGAGCGGCGCCGGCAAGACCACGCTGGCGAACGTCCTGCTCCGGCTGGCCGATCCCTCCTCGGGCCGGGTCACCTGCGGGGGAGTGGACCTGCGCGACGTCCGTGCGGCGGACTGGCACGAGCGGATCGCCTGGGTGCCGCAGCGCCCCACGATCTTCGCGGGCACGATCGCCGAGAACATCGCCATGGGCGCTCCCGAGGCCGCGACCGGGGACGTGTGCGCGGCCGCCGAGGCCGCCGGCGTGACCGAGTTCGCCGAGCCGCTGCCCGACGGACTCGACACCCGCGTAGGCGAGGGCGGGCGCCGCCTGTCGGCCGGCCAGGAGCAGCGGCTGGCCCTCGCGCGCGCCTTCCTTCGCGACGCCCCGCTCGTGGTGCTGGACGAGCCGACCGCCAACCTCGACCTCGAGACGGCGGAGCTGGTCGACGCCGCCATCGCGCGCCTCCTTCGCGATCGCACCGCGCTCCTCATCGCCCACCGCCCGGCCCTGGCCGCCCGTGCGGACCGCATCGTCGAGCTGTCGAGCGGCCGGGTCCTGGAGGCGACGGCATGAGCGGTGTCCCCGACGCGCGCGCCCGCCGGCGGGCGCTCTGGGAGGCCGCGCGGGCGACGCGCCCGCGCTGGCGGCTGCTCGCCCGCTCGGTCGCCCTGGGCACGGCGGCGCTCGTGGCGGCGACGGCGCTGCTCGCGGTGTCCGGCTATCTGATCAGCCGCGCGTCTCAGCGCCCGGACGTGCTCGCGCTGGGGGTGGCGATAGCCGCCGTCCGCGGGCTCGCGGTGGCGCGGGCCATCCTCCGCTACCTCGAGCGGCTGGCGTCGCACGACCTCGCCTTCAGGACGCTGGCGGACCTGCGGGGAAGGTTCTTCAGGGCGATCGTGCCGCTGGTCCCCGGAGGGCTCGGCGGCGCCCGCCGGGCCGACCTCCTCAGCAGGCTGGTCGGTGACGTCGACCGGCTCCAGGACCTGTACCTGCGCGCGCTCGGGCCGCCGCTCGTGGCGTTGGCCGCCGGCGCTGCGGCGGTCGCGATCGCGACGCTGATGCTTCCGGCCGCGGGCCTCGT
>JAFGJG010000018.1 GCA_016929195.1 Thermoleophilaceae bacterium | reverse complement strand
GCGTAGGTGCGCAGGAACGTCTTGACGAACGTGGGACCCGGCAGCAGGTCCCACTCCTCGTTCTCGAGCGCGCGCAGGTACTTGGCGCGGATCTTCGTCTGCCGCTCGACATCGGCGATGTCGAGGCGCTGACGCATGCGTGCCTCGCGCAGCGTCTCACCGATGCCGGGCATTGGCGCTAGAGGGTCACTTTCCGCTCAAGAGCGCCGACGGGAGTAGGTGGTGATAGCGGTCCCACGTGATCGTGACTGAAGCGGGCCCTAGGGCCGCGGACACCGTACCGATGTTCGCCGCGGCGGCGATGGGAATCGGCGCGGATGAATGGCGACATTCATACGGCGGCGGGGCCCCGGCCGGGCGTTCGAAGGCAGGCCCCTGGGCCGCATGAACGCGGTGGTACGCTGCGCAGGAGCCGCGCTCGATGATCGAGGCGCGGCCCACTCCGGCGCCAGGCACCCGGCCGGAAGCGCGCAGACCCGCAGGCGGTCTGCGGCGACCCGATGGTCAGGAGCCGTGCCATGGCGCACTCGACCGGCGAAGGCGAGCTTCTCGAAGTACATCTGGACGGCGGACCGAGGGCGGCCGCGGTCGCCAGGGAAGCCGTCGCGGCCGCCGACGGGTCGGTGCCGGCCGCCGTGCGCGACGACGTCCTCCTGCTCGTGACCGAGCTGATCACGAACGCCGTGCGCCACGCGGGCGCGCGGCCGGGCAGTGGCGTGGACCTGAGCATGGCCGTGTCCGCGCGCGGCGTCCGGGTCGAGGTCGCGGACGGCGGCGGTGGCTTCACCCGGGGGGTCACGTCGCCGCGACCCCGGGACGGTGGCGGCTGGGGGCTCTACCTCGTCGATCGCCTCGCGGACGACTGGGGAGTCGAGAGCACCGCGAGCGGGACGAGCGTGTGGTTCGACCTCCAGACCCCGCGCTGAGGCCTCAGTCGTCCGACGAGGCCGCCACCGGCGCCTCGGCGAGCGACTCGAGCACGCGCGGCAGGTCCGCCTCGGTGATCAGCACCTGGCGGGCCTTCGAGCCCTCGTAGCCGGAGATCACGCCGCGGCGCTCCATCATGTCCACCAGCCTGCCCGCGCGCGTGTACCCGACCCGCAGGCGGCGCTGGAGCATCGAGGTCGACGCGGTGCCCATCTGGACCACCGTGCTGATCGCGTCGGCCAGCATGTCGTCCTGATCGGGGTCGAAGTCGCTCGGCCCGTCCTCGGGCTCGTCGGGCTCGACCGCCTCGAGCAGCTCCTCGTGGAGCTCCGGCTCGCCCTGGCGCCGCCAGTGGTCCGTGAGCCGCTCGATCTCGTCCTCGCCGATGAAGGCGCCCTGGATGCGGGCTGAGCGGGACTCGCCGGCCGGGCGGAAGAGCATGTCGCCCTGTCCCAAGAGCGACTCGGCGCCGTTCTGATCCAGGATCACGCGTGAGTCGGTCTGGGAGGAGACGGCGAAGGCGATCCGTGCGGGCACGTTCGCCTTGATCATCCCGGTGATCACGTCCGCGCTCGGGCGCTGCGTCGCGAGCACGAGGTGGATGCCGACCGCCCGCGACTTCTGGGCCAGGCGGATGATCGAGTCCTCGACGTCGGCGGGCGCGACCATCATCAGGTCGGCAAGCTCATCGATCACGCAGAGGATGTACGGCAGCGGCGGCTCGCCCTGGCGCTCGCGCACGCGGTTCAGCTCGGTGAGGTTGCGCGTCTTGGCGCGGCTCATGACGCCGTAGCGCTCCTCCATCTCCTTGATCAGGTTGCCGAGGACGTTGGCCGCCAGCCGCGGGCTCGTCACGACCGGGGTCAGCAGATGCGGGATGCCCTCGTAGTGGTTCAGCTCGACCCGCTTCGGGTCCACGAGCACCATGCGCAGCTCGTTCGGCGACGAGCGCAGCAGCACCGAGGACAGCATCGCGTTGACGCAGCCGGACTTTCCGGAGCCGGTGGTGCCCGCGATCAGGATGTGCGGCTGCTTCGCGAGGTCGGTGCCGATGGCCTTGCCCGCGATGTCCTTGCCGAGCCACACCGACAGCGGCGACCAGCCGCTCGGGGCCTCCTGGAAGACGTCGCCCAGGTGGACCATCTTGCGCACGCGGTTCGGAACCTCGACGCCCACGGCCTGCTTGCCTGGGATCGGCGCGAGGATCCGGACCTGCTCGGCCGCCAGCGCGTAGGCGAGGTCGTCCTTCAGCTGCGCGACCTTGGACATCTTGATGCCGGGCGCCAGGCGGAGCTCGTAGCGGGTGACGTGCGGACCCGAGACCGTCCCGATCACGCGGCCCTCCACGTTGAAGTGCGCGAGCGTCTCCACGAGCTGTGCCCCCGCGCGCTCGATCCCCTTCGTGTCGACCTTCTGCGCACCGCTGGAGCGCTTCAGGAAGGACGGCTTCGGCATCCGGTAGTCGATCTCGTCCGACTCGGTGACCGGGGATCGCCTGTGTCCCTGCGGAGTGAGCTCGGGCTGCTCCTCCGGCAGCGGGTCGGGCAGGGGCTCCGGCTCGATCAGCTCCGCCTCGGACTCCTGCTCCTCGACGGCCTCGCCGAACGGGTCGGTGGCCTGCTCCTCCGGCTCCTCGTCGGCGTAGATGTCCGGGTAGCGCTCGGACGCGTCCAGGGCCGGCGCCTCCACGTGCGTCGCGCGTACCACCGGCTCGGCGTCCTCGGGCTCGGGGGGCTCCACGGGCGGAGCGGGCATCCGGCCGGCCGGCGCGGACGTGAGCCCGGACAGAGCGTTCGCCAGGTCCTGCTTCGAGACGCGCACGCGCTCGGTCGTGGTGGCGACTCCGTGGCGCGTGGCGGTCACGACGCCCGCCACCGACGCGCCGGTCAGGAGCAGGATCCCCGCCAGCAGCAGGAAGACGAAGAGGATGTGCGCCCCCGCGCGCGAGAAGAGATGGCTCGACGCCCAGAAGACCGACTCGCCCACGAGCCCGCCGTGGTGCGTCAGGTAGTCGGCGTCGAGGAAGCCCTCGCGCGGGGTATCCCCGGGGCCGAGGCCGAGCGACCCTGCCGCGAGGCCGAGCGTGAGCGCGCCGGCCAGGCAGAGCGCGCCGAGCCCCCAGGGCTGCACGGCCGGGAGCATCGGGCGGAGCATCACCACGGCGCCCGCCGCGAACAGCGCGAGCGGCGCCAGGTAGCCGGCCCCGCCGAAGAGGAACAGGATGCCGTCGGCCATCCCCTCGCCGACCTCGCCGCCGGCCCAGCCGAGGTAGAAGACGCACGCGAAGAACGCGGCGAAGGAGACCAGCCCGAGGCCGACCAGGTCCCATTGCCCCTGGTCGAGCTGAGGCATGCGAATCCCCCTGGGCATGCGCCCGCGGCTCCGGCGCCCGGAACGTCCCTTCGGCTTGCGCGCGGCCATCGGACCGAGGTTCGACGGAGGCCCCCTCGCCCCTCCCTACCATTGGCATGGTGAGCGGCCGGCCGCGAGTGCTCGTCGTGGAGGACGACGCCGACATCGCCGGCGTGCTGCGCCGATCCCTCGACAAGGAGGGGTACGAGGTGCGGGTGGCCGGCGACGGCGAGGCCGCGCTCGCCGAGTCCGGAGTGTTCGAGCCGGACGCGGTCGTGCTCGACCTCGGGCTGCCCAAGCTCGACGGCGTGGAGGTCTGCCGCCGGATGCGGGAGGAGGCCGACGTGCCGATCCTCATGCTCACAGCCCGCGACGCGGTGGACGCACGTGTGGAGGGCCTCGACTCGGGCGCGGACGACTACCTGGTCAAGCCCTTCGAGCGCGCCGAGCTGCTGGCCCGGCTGCGCGCTCTCCTGCGCCGGCGCCCGCCGCGCGGCAGCGCGTTCCTCGTGACAGGCGACCTCCGGCTCAACCCGGATACGCACGAGGTCTTTCGCGGCGAGCGTGCGCTCGAGCTGACCGCCCGGGAGTTCGAGCTGCTCGAGCACCTGATGCGGAACGAGCGCATCGTCGTGTCGCGCCAGGCGCTGCTCGACGAGGTCTGGGGCTACCACCCCTTCGCCGAGACCAACACGGTTGACGTCTTCATCTCGAACCTCCGCCGCAAGCTGGAGGGCGGCGGCGAGCCGCGCCTGCTTCACACCGTGCGCGGCGCCGGCTACGTGCTGAGGGCCGACGGTTGAGGGCGCGCCTTCCGGTGCGCCTGAAGGTCGCCGTGGTCAGCTCGGCGCTCACCTTCGCGATCCTCTGCCTCTTCTCGCTCGTCATCGGCACGCTCGCCGAGCAGCGGATACGCACCGGGTTCGACGACGACATCAGGGCCACCGCGGCGGACCTCCAGGACCGCCTCCAGGACAGCATCACCCGCACGCAGTCGAGCGGCGAGGTCCAGCTCAACACCGACCCGCTGCTCTACGTGACCGCCGGGGACGCCGCCGTTCGCGTCGTGGACGGCCGCGGCGGCGTGCGGTTCCCGACCACCGGCAGCGTCGACCTCGGGCCGGTCACGCCGGAGGGCGTGCACGACGTGGGCCCATACCGGGTCGTCTCCCGGCCGCTCGTGGCGGGCACGATCGGGACCGGCTCGATCTCAGACCCGCTTGGGCAGCCGGTGGCGCAGACGTTTGCGTACGTCCAGTACGGAAAGCCCGAGAGCGCCGTTGCGACCACGATCAACAAGGTGCGCGTCTTTCTCGCGTTCGGCGTCATCGGAGGCACCCTCCTCGCCTTCGCCGGCGGCCTGTTCGTCGCGCGGCGGGCGATGCGCCCGATCGCCGGCCTCACGCGCGCCGCCCGCGAGGTGGCCCGGACGCGCGACCCCGACGTGACGCTCCCCAAGCCGCAGGCGAACGACGAGGTCTCCGATCTCGCCCACACGCTCGAGGACATGCTCCGCCAGCTGAGCGCGGCGCGCGGAGAGAGCGAGGCGGCCCTCCAGCGCCAGCGCGACTTCGTGGCCGACGCCTCCCACGAGCTGCGCACGCCCCTGACCAGCATCCTCGCGAACCTCGAGCTGCTCGAGGCGGAGGTGAACGGCGAGGCCCGCGAGATGGCCGGGTCCGCGCTCCGCTCCTCGCAGCGCATGCGGAGACTGGTCGCCGACCTGCTGCTCCTCGCTCGCGCCGACGCGGGCCGCCAGTCGCCCAAGCGGCCGGTGGACCTCTCCGCCATCGCGCGCGAGGCGGCCACCGAGGCGAACCCGCTGGCGGCCGGGCAGACGCTGTCGCTGGACGTGCCGGACGTCGTGCCGGTGCTGGGCGTCTCCGACGACCTGCACCGGCTCGTGGCGAACCTGATCGAGAACGCGCTCGTGCACACGCCGCCCGGCACACCCGTCACGGTCTCGACCGCCGTGCGGGACGGCGACGCCGTGGTCGAGGTGTCGGACCGCGGTCCGGGCGTGCCGCCCGAGCTGCGCGCGCGCGTGTTCGAGCGCTTCGCCCGCGGCGGCGGGGACAGCTCGACCGGGAGCGGCAGCGGGCTCGGGCTCGCGATCGTCCGCGCAGTGGCCGAGGCCCACGGCGGCAGCGTCGATCTCACCGACGCCCAGGGCGGCGGCGCGCGCTTCACGGTCAGGCTGCCGCCGGCCGCCGGCTCGGCCGATGAGCGCTCCGCCGCGCCTTCTACGGTGTTCCGGGACTGACCCCGATTCCCAGGAGCCGGCCTTGAAGTTCGTCGCTCGGCTGCGGCCCACCCCCGCAACCGTCATCTCCCTGCTCGCGCTGTTCGCATCGCTCGGCGGCGTCTCGTACGCCGTGGCCACGGGCTCGATCGACTCGCGCGAGATCAGGAACGGCACGATCCGCACCAAGGACCTCAGGAACAACGAGATCCGCGGCCTCGACATCCGGAACAGCACCATCCAGGGCCGCGACGTCGCGGTCTCCAGCATCGGCGGCGAGGACATCCGCGAGTCGACGCTCGCCCAGGTGCCGTCCGCGGAGCGGGCCGACGCGGCCGGAGCGGTGGACTCGCTGCGGGCGATCGGCGCCCGGACGCTGGCACCCGGGGCGCCGGCGAACATCCTGCTGACCTACGGGCCGCTCGCGCTCACCGCCTCCTGCACCGCCGGCGGCAGCGGGCCGGTCGCGCAGGTCCGGGCCCAGTCGACGCAGGCCGGCTCGAGCGCCGACGGCGAGGAGGCCTCCGTTCCGAATCTCGGCGGAACGCCTCAGGCGATCGCGGCCGTCACGTCCGGCGGCGCGAAGGAGGTCGAGTCCTCCCAGATCGTCGTGTCGGGCGCCGGCACGGCAGCCGTCAGCGGCGTCGTGGCGCTCGTGGCGGACCCGGCCGGAGCGGGCTCCTGCCGCTTCTCGGGCCACGCCGTCGTGAGCGGGTCCTAGACCTCGACGACGACCGGCAGGATCATCGGGCGCCTCCGCAGGCGGTCGTAGACGAACTCGGCCACGTCGTCGTGGAGGTGGTCCTGGAGGAGGTCGATCTCGTTGATCTCCTCCTTCGCCGAGCGCTCGAGCGAGACCTCCACGGCGTCGCGCAGCTCGTCCACGAACCCGTCGCTGTCCTCGACGAAGGGCACGCCGCGGAAGATGATCTCGGGCGGGGCCACCGACAGCCCGTCCTGGCCGGAGATCGTCGCCACGACGATGAAGATTCCGTCCGCCGACAGCATCCGGCGGTCGCGGAGGGCCACGTCCTCGATATCTCCGACCTCCACCCCGTCAACGAAGATCATCCCGGCCTGCTCGCGCTCGCCGAAGCGCGCCCCATCGGCGTCGAGTTCGAGCGGCAGCCCGTTCTCGCCGTGGAAGACCGCCTCGGGCGGGATGCCCACCGCCTCCGCGAGCTGGCCGTGGAGGCTCAGGCGGCGATGGTCGCCGTGCATCGGCATCACGTACCGGGGCTCCGTGAGGTTGAGCAGCAGCTTGAGCTCCTCCGCGTAGCCGTGCCCCGAGGCGTGCACGGGCACCTCACGCGGCGTGATCGCCGTCGCGCCGAGGCGGTAGATGCGGTCGATCGTCTCGTTGACGGCGCGCTCGTTCCCCGGGATCGGCGTGGCCGAGAAGATCACGGTGTCGCCCTCGTGTAGTGACACGTGCGGGTGGTCGTCGTGCGCCATGCGGCGGAGAGCCGAGAGCGGCTCCCCTTGGCTCCCCGTCGAGAGCACCACCACCTTGTGGTCCGGGAAGTCCTCGATCTCCTTCGGGCCCACGAGAATCCCGTCCGGAACCTCGATGTGGCCGAGCATCCGCCCGATGTTCACGTTCTTGCGCATCGAGCGTCCGACCAGCGAGACCTTCCTGCCGTGCGCAGCGGCGGCGTCGACCACCTGCTGCACGCGGTGGATGTTCGACGCGAAGCAGGTGGCCACGATCCGGCCCTTGCAGCGGCCGAAGACCTCGTTGAGGTGCGGCCCCACGCTGGACTCGGACGGCGAGGTGCCCTGGCGGTCGGCGTTCGTCGAGTCCCCGCACAGGAGCAGCAGCCCCTCCCTCCCGAGCTCCGCCAGCCGACCCACGTCCGCCGGCACGCCGTCGACCGGGGTCTGGTCGAACTTGTAGTCGCCCGTCACGAGCATCGTGCCGACGTCGCAGGTCAGCGCGACGCCGAACGAGTCCGGGATCGAGTGGGCCATCTTCACCATCTCGATCCCGAACGGGCCCGCGTCCACCGTGCCGCCGGCCAGCACGTCCTCGACCTGCACGTCCTTGAGACGGTGCTCGTCGAGCTTCGAGCGGACCATCGCCGCCGTGAGCGGCCCGCCGTAGATCGCTGGGGCGCGCCCGAGCTGGCGCAGCACGAACGGCAGCGCGCCCACGTGGTCCTCGTGGCCGTGGGTCAGGACGATCGCCTCCACGTCGTCCGCGCGTTCGCGCAGGTAGGCGAAGTCCGGGAGCACGAGGTCGATCCCGAGCTGGTCCGGCGTCGGGAACATCAGGCCCGTGTCGACGACGACGATGCGGCCGTCGTACTCGACGACGGTCATGTTCTTGCCGATCTCCCCCAGCCCACCGAGGGGAAGGACCCGCAGCTTCCCGGATGACGTCAAACCCGCGCGAGCAGCCCGTGCCGCTCGAGTGCCGCGCGGATGACGGCCTCCTCCTCGTCGGAGGGATCCACGAGCGGGAGCCGGAGGCCGCCCACCCGATGGCCCGTCATCCTCAGCGCCGCCTTGACCGGGATCGGGTTGGTCGTGACGGTCAGCGCCTCGTACAGATCCTTCAGGCCCGCCTGGATCTCGGCCCGGCTCTCCGGCTCGTCGATCATCCGGCGCATCTCGCGCCCGACCAGCTGGGACGCGACCAGGATGCCTCCGGTGCCGCCCATGTCGAGCACCTGGGCCAGCGTGTCGTCGTTTCCCGCGAGCAGGTCGAGGCCGTCGATCGGCCGGATGTCCTCGTAGCGCGCCTGCTTCACGGCGGCCACGTTCTCGATCCGGGCCAGCTCCGCGAGCAGGTCGTTGGGCATGTCCACGACGCAGCGCGAGGGGATGTTGTAGAGCACGACGGGCAGGTCGGTGGCCGCGGCCACCGCCTCGAAGTGGGCCTTCAGCCCGCGCCGGTTCGGCTTCACGTAGTAGGGGGTGACCACGAGCACGGCGTCGACGCCGATCTCCGTGGCGCGCTCGGTGAGCTCGGCCGAGTGGCGGGTGTCGTAGGTGCCGGTGCCCGCGATCACGGGAGCGTCGCCCGACTCCTCGACCGCGATCTCCCAGAGCCGCGCCTTCTCGGCGTCGGTGAGCGTGGCGGCCTCACCGGTGCTGCCGGCCACGACCAGGCCGTCGGACCCGCTCGCGAGCAGCTCCCGCATGAGCAGCGCGGCGCCCTCCTCGTCGAGCCCTCCGTCGGCGTCGAAGGGGGTGACCATGGCCGTGAGGATTCCCCCGAGCGTCATCGGGGGCGACGATAGCGCCTGTCCGTGGCGGAAGCGGCCGGCTCGGCCGGCCGCGCACCGATGCTGTCAGGCCTTCCGGGACATCCCCTGGAAATGAGACAATTCGGCTTCCATGGATCGGGAGCGTGATTACAGCCATCGGACGGCGGTGCAGAAGCTGGGCATCAGGCCGGAAGACCGTGTCGAGGTCGCCGGGGACGTGGGCACCGGCCTGCGCCGCGACGTCAAGGAGGCCGCCGGGCGCGGCCTTGTGCGCTCGGGCGCCCTCGACGGCGCGATCGTCCTCGTCGAGTCCATGGACGAGGCGAGGGAGGCGCTGGTCCGCTACCGGGCGCGCCTGAAGGACACCGGGTACCTCTGGATGATCACCCGCAAGCGCGGCCACGAGGCGTATCTGAACCAGATGACGCTGGTCCCGCACGCGAAGAGCCTGGGCCTGATCGACAACAAGACCTGCTCGATCGACGACGAGCGGTCGGGCATCCGTTTCGTCGTTCCGCGCGCGCTGCGCAAGGACAGCGCGTCGGCTGCCTGACTCAAGTCAGCCTCGCCGTCACCCGATTAGGGGAACAGGCCTCCCCCGGCCGGCGCCACCCATGGAGCACCCTGCCCGAGTCTTCCCGCTGGACGCACCTCCACCCGGCGAAGCGGGGGTGTCCGCCGAGGTCCGCTACCGGATGCTCGTCGAGCAGATCCCGGCGGTCACATACATCGCCGAGTTCTCGGCCGACGCTCCGTTCATCTACGTGAGCCCCCAGATCGAGGATCTGCTCGGCTTCCCGGTCGAGCGCTGGACCGAGGACGACGACCTCTGGGCCGAGCGCATCCACCCGGACGACCGCGAGCACGTGCTCGCCGCCGAGCGGCGAACGTTCGAGCAGGCCGTGCCGTACGAGGGCGAGTTCCGGATGCTCGCCGCCGACGGACACGTGGTCTGGATCTGGGAGCGCGACACGATCATTCGCGGCACCGACGGGCGCCCGGTGTGCACCCAGGGCGTGCTCATGGACGTGACGGAGCTCAAGCGCACGCAGAGCGCGCTGGAGGAGAGCGAGTCCCTGCTGCGCGAGGAGCGCGACCGGGCGCAGGGCTACCTCGACATCGCGGCCACCATGATCGTGGTCCTCGGGGCCGACGGCGCGATCGGCCTCGTGAACCGGCGCGCCTGCGAGGTGCTCGGCCGCTCCGAGGCCGAGCTGCTCGGGAAGGACTGGTTCGCGGTCGCGGTGCCCGAGAGCGTCCGCGAGCACTCGCGCCAGAGCTTCGAGGCCGCCGTCGGCGGCCGCACCGAGGAGATCCAGGAGTCCGAGAGCACCGTGCTGGCCGCATCCGGCGAGGAGCGGCTGATCCGCTGGCACAACACGCTCCTGCGGGCGGACGACGGCACCGTGACCGGCTCGCTCGGGTCGGGCGAGGACATCACCGAGCGCAGGCTCGCCGAGCAGCGCGTCGCCTTCCTCGCCTACCACGACCCGCTGACCGGCCTGCCCAACCGGGCGCAGCTCTCCGAGAGCGTCCACGGCTCCATCGAGGTCGCGCGGGAGGCGAATCGGTCCGTCGGGCTGCTGTGCCTCGACCTCGACGACTTCAAGCTCGTGAACGACAGCCTCGGCCACCCCGTCGGCGACGAGCTGCTGGTGTCGATCGCCCGGCGCCTCGAGAGCCTGAAGCGCCACGGCGACCTGCTCGCCAGGACCGGCGGCGACGAGTTCTTCCTCCTGCTCCCCGACCTGCCCGGCGAAGCCATGAAGCACGCGGTGGCCACCGCCGAGCGGGTGGCCGCGGCGCTCGCCGAGCCCGTTGAGGTCGAGGGCGCCGAGTTCCATGTGAGCGCCAGCCTCGGCCTGAGCGTCTTCCCGCTGCTGGCCTCGGGCGGCGAGGAGCTGCTCCGCCAGGCGGATACCGCGATGTACCAGGCCAAGGCCGCCGGCCGCTCCGGGCACATGGTCTACACGCCGGAGGAGCAGCACCCGCTCGACCGGCTGTCCCTCACGGCGCGGCTGCGCCGCTCCATCGAGCGGAACGAGCTCGAGCTGCACTACCAGCCGATCTTCTCGCTCGACACCGGCCGGCCGGTGGCGGTGGAGGCGCTGCTGCGCTGGAACGACCCCGCACGCGGGCTCGTGCCCCCGGCGGCGTTCATCCCGGCGGCCGAGCACAGCGGCCTGATCGACCCGATCGGCGAGTGGGTGATCGACGAGCTCTGCCGGCAGGCCGCCGCGTGGCGCGAGCTCGGCCTTACGCCCCGCCTGAGCGTCAACGCGGCGCCACGGGAGCTGCGGCGCCCGGAGTACGTGGACTCGCTCCGCTCGGCCCTCGAGCGGCACGGGATCGAGCCCGCGCGGGTCGTGGTCGAGCTGACCGAGTCGGCGGCGATGGACGAGGCGACGGCGCGCGGACCGCTCGAGCGGCTGCACGACCTCGGGGTGGGCGTCGCGATCGACGACTTCGGCGAGGGCTTCTCCTCGCTCAGCCGGCTGCGTGAGATGCCCGTGGAGCAGATCAAGATCGACCGCTCCTTCATGCGCGACGTGCCGCGCAGCCCGAGCGCGTCGGCGGTGGTCACGGCGATCGTCAAGCTCGCGCAGGCGCTCGGCCGCGAGGTCGTGGCCGAGGGCGTCGAGACCGAGCAGCAGCGGGCGTTCCTCGCCGCCCAGGGCTGCCCGATGGCGCAGGGCTACCACCTCGCGCGCCCGCTCTCGGCGGACGACGCCACCGCCCTGCTTCTGCGCAGTTGAGCGTCGCGGCCTAGAGCAGGTTCTCGAGCCCGACCACTGGCGAGTCGTCGAGCCGGCCGACCCTGCGAACCGCCAGCAGCACGCCCGGCATGAAGCTCTCACGCGAGATCGAGTCGTGTCGGATCGAGAGCGTCTCCCCCAGCCCGCCGAAGATGACCTCCTGGTGCGCCACGAGCCCGGGCAGGCGCACGGAGTGGATGGGCTCGTGCACGTTCCCGCCGCCGTCCCTGATCAGCTCCGCGGTCCGCTTCGCCGTTCCGGACGGCGCGTCGAGCTTCCCGTCGTGGTGCAGCTCCACGATCTCGCTCTCGGTCATGTGGGCCGCCGCCTGGCGTGCGAACTGCATCATCAGGACGGCGCCGATCGCGAAGTTGGGGGCCACGAACAGGTTCCCCTCCCCCACCCCGCGCAGCTCCTCGAACGTGGCACCGGTCGTGCCCATCACGCAGTGCACGCCCGCCTCGAGGCACGCGCGCGCGTTGCCGAGCGCCGAGTCCGGCCGGCTGAAGTCGACGACCACGTCGGCGTCGCCCAGGACGTCCTGCAACGCCACGCCGAGCTGCGGGTCGGCGCGGCCCACGAGCGCCATGTCATCGGCGCCCTCCACCGCGGCGCACACCGTCTGCCCCATGCGGCCCGCCGCACCGGAGACGGCGACCGAGATCACGCCGCCAGCGCGGGGCTCACGGCTGCGAGCGCCGAGCGGAACGCGTCCTCGTCCGCTCCGACCCCGGCCGCCGCAAGCGAGTCGGGCACCCACAGCTCGCCGGCGAGCGCGGCCACGTCGTCGAGCGTGACCGCGTCGAACGCGGCCAGCACCTCGTCCACGGTCAGCAGCGGCACCCCCATGAGCACGGAGCTGCCGAGGCGGTTCATCCGCGTGGAGGTCGACTCCATCGACAGGACCGTGCGTCCCTTCACGTTCTCGCGCGCGCGGTCGAGCTCCTCGGCGGTGACACCGTCCTCGACCAGGCGCCGCAGCTCGTTCCCGATCACCTCGAAGGCCTCGCCGACGTTGTCCGGCCGGGTGCCCACGTACAGGGCCACCTGGCCCGAGTCGGCGTACTGGCTCGTGTAGGAGTACACCGAGTAGGCGAGCCCGCGCTTCTCGCGAACCTCCTGGAAGAGCCGCGACGACGTGCTGCCGCCGAGGATCGTGTCGAGGATCCGCAGCGCGAACCGGCGCTCGTCCCCGCGCGGGATCCCGGGCCCTCCGAGGGCCAGGTGATATTGCTCGGTCTCCTTCGTGTGGAAGCGAAGCCGCTCCGCGGAGCCGTTCGGCGACATGAGGGAGCTCGGCGTGCCCGCGGCGGGGGCGCCGTCGAAGGCGCCCTCCACGAGGCCGACGAGCTGCTCGTGCTCCACGTTGCCGGCCGCGGCCACGACGATGCCGCCCGGCACGTAACGGCTGTCGTGCCACTCCGCGATGCTCGGCACCGGGACCGACGACACGACCTCGGCCCTTCCGATGATCGGTCGCCCGAGCGGGTGCTCGCCGAAAAGCGCCCCGGCGAGCACGTCGTGCACCTTGTCCTGGGGCTCGTCCTCGTACATGGCGATCTCCTCGATCACCACCTGGCGCTCAGAGTCGATGTCGGGGTAGGCCGGCCTCAGGACCATGTCCTGGAGCACGTCGAACGCGCGCTCCAGGTGGCCGTCGAGGAAGCGGGAGTAAACGGAGGTGGTCTCCTTGCCGGTGCCGGCATTCACCTCCGCCCCCATCGCGTCGAACGCCTCGTCGATCTCGAGCGAGCTGAAGCGGTCCGTGCCCTTGAACAGCAGGTGCTCGAGGAAGTGCGAGATGCCCGCCTGCTCGTTGCCCTCGTCACGGGAGCCCGCTCGGATCCAGAACCCGAGCGCGATGGACCGGACCGAGGGCATCGCCTCGGTCACGATCCTGACGCCCGACGGCAGCTCCGTCAGGACGTGCTTCTGCGCAACCTCGCTCAGCGGTCGTCCCGGCGGAAGCCGCCGCCCCGGTCGCCACCGCGGTCGCGGCCGCCACGGCCGCCACCGTCGCGGCGGCGCCCGTTGCCGCGGCCGCCGCGATCGCCGCCGCGGTCGCCCCGGTCACCGCGCGGGCCCTTGTCCCCGGTGCCGACCGAAGCCAGCTCCTCGGCGGACTTGCCCTTCACGTCCGGGTCCTCGGCGAGCCGGAGGCCGATGCGGCCGCGCTCGCGGTCCACCTCGACCACCTTCACGGCGAGCTCGTCGCCGCGATTGACGACGTCCTCGACGGTGTCCACCCGCTCACCGGGCGAGATGTTCGAGATGTGCAGCAGCCCGTCGGTGCCCTTGGCGAGCTCGATGAAGGCGCCGAACGTGGTGGTCTTGACCACCTTGCCGGTGAACTCGTCGCCGACCTCGACCTCCTTGGTCATCTGGCGGATCCGGTCGGTCAGGGCGTCGCCCTGCTCGCCGGTGGCCGCGTAGATGCGCACCGTGCCGTCGTCGTCGATGTCGATCTGAGCCTCGAACTCCTCCGAGAGCGCGCGGATCGTCTCGCCGCCCTTGCCGATGACCGCGCCGATCTTCTCGGTGTCGATCTGGATCTGGGAGATGCGCGGCGCGTAGGAGGACAGCTCCGCACGCGGCTCGGCGATGACGTCGGCCATCTTCTCCAGGATCGCGAGGCGGGCGTTCTGGGCCTGCGTGAGCGCGTCGCGCAGGATGTCGAACGTGACGCCCGAGATCTTGATGTCCATCTGGAGGGCGGTGATGCCCTCGGAGGTCCCGGCGACCTTGAAGTCCATGTCGCCCAGGTGGTCCTCGACGCCGGCGATGTCGGTGAGCACGACGTAGTCGTCGCCTTCCTTGATGAGCCCCATCGCGATGCCGGCCACCGGCGCCTTGATGGGTACGCCGGCGTCCATCAGCGACAGCGTCGACCCGCAGACCGAGGCCATGGACGACGAGCCGTTCGACTCGAGGATGTCCGAGACCACGCGGATCGTGTACGGGAACTCGTCCACCGTCGGGACGACCGGCACGAGCGCCCGCTCGGCGAGCGCGCCGTGGCCGATGTCGCGGCGCTTCGGGCCGCGCATGAAGCCGGCCTCGCCCACCGAGAACGGCGGGAAGTTGTAGTGGTGGAAGTAG
>JAFGJG010000159.1 GCA_016929195.1 Thermoleophilaceae bacterium | reverse complement strand
TAGTTCTCCACCGCTTCGACGAGGGTCACGTCAAGCCTCCCAGATCATCGAATGCGACACGGCGCAGGGATGGGAGATCGACCTTCGCGTAGATCCGCGTGGCATCCGGGCTGCGGTGACCGAGGTGGTCCCCCACCTCCTTGAAGCTCCGGCCGGACTCCATGAGATGTCGCGCGCAGGCGTGGCGCAGCCCGTGCGGACCTCGGCCCTTCTTCGGCAACTCGTGCCCGGACAGGCGCCGACGGACAACACCGTACAGGCCGCCCGGCGACAGCGACCGGTAGGGGGCCCTGGCGGTCAGGAAGACGATGCGGCTTCGGCTCTCCGGACGGCCATGCCGCAGGTAGCGCGCGATGGCGTTGCCGACGCTCGCTTCCAGCGGCAGCGTCTCGTGGCGCCCGCTCTTGGACCGCACGATGTGGATCTGCTCGCGCTGCCAGTCGAGATCGTCCAGGCGCAGCCGTCGCACCTCGCCCGACCGCAGCCCGTACACGGAGAGCAGCCGAAGGATGGCTTGGTCACGGAGCTGGACCGGCTGTTCGCCCGCCGTCTCGCCCAGCATGCGGCCCACGTCAGCCCACGTCGGGCCAAGAGGGAGTCCCTCGTGGCGGTAGATGCGGGGCAACAGGATGGCAGCCGCCAAGCCCGGCCTCACCCAGCCGCGCCTCTCGCAATGCGCGAGCCATCCGCGCAGCGCCGTGGCGGAGGTCCGAAGCGACACGCGGCACCACCGCTGCGCCATCTGGCCGAAGAAGCTGTCGAGGTGGGTGGCCTCGACATCGCCGAGCGCGACCCCCTGCTGCTCCAGGAACAGCAGGAATCGCCGCACCTGCCATCGCCTGGTGGCGCAGGTCGCTTCCGACTGCCATCGACCCTCCCGCTGCGCGGAAACGAAGTCTTCGAGCTGGTCGTGGTACGGCTCCGCCGGCACCGGCACCGGCCGACGCCGCCCGATCGTCCCGAGAAACTCGGCCGCGATGGGACCAAAGGACTCCTGCGGCCAGCGGGGACTCTTCGCTCGTCCCGCGGCGGTGCGCCCGGCCGCCCAGTCGCTGGCCATCGCGGCGATCTCCTCCGCAGCGAAGCTGTGGCCCGGCGGCCAGCGCTCGATCTCCCGGGCGACGCAAAGGGTGTACCGCGCCCACCTCAGCAGCGTGCCGTGCGCCGCGCCGCGCGCCGCCAAGGCGCGCAAGCACGCCGCGCGCTCGGCGGCCAAAGGGCCGGCTTCGTGCCGTTGACGAACAGCGGAATACGAAAACAGCGTGTCGAACATGGCGTGTACCTCCGGAGGGAGCACACCACGTCCGGGTCGAAATTATGTGGCGACATCGCCGTCCCTCCCGCCCTCATCCCGCGCGCTTGGCCGGCCCTCGCCACATAATTGAACTCGCCACATAAGAACTCCGGCTCGACGCAGCCGTGGCAGGGCGAGTTCGCGCCCACGCACCAGCTCGTGCCGCCGTTCCATTGCCGCGTGGGGCAGTCGGCGTTCGCCATCGGCCCCTTGCAGCCCAGCTCGTACAGGCAGCCGTCCTCGCCGAGCCGGGAGGCGAAGCGCCCGGCCTCGAAGTCCGCGCGGCGCGGGCAGGTCTCGTGGACGAGCTTGCCGTAGTAGGCGAGCGGCCGGCCGAGCGCGTCGAGCTCGCCCGCCGCAGGCAGGCCGCCCAGGAGCACGCGCACCACCGTGCCCATGAACCAGTCCGGGTGCGGGGGGCAGCCGGGGATCGCGACCACGGGCTTCCTCACGCCCCGCGCGGCCAGGTGCTCCCGCACGCTCGCGCACCCCGTCGGGTTCGGACTCGTCGCGGGGATTCCGCCGAAGGCCGCGCACGAGCCGAACGCGACGACGGCCAGCGCGTCGGCGGCGAGGTCGGCCACCGCGTCGGTCATCGCCAGGTGCCTCCCGCCCGTCTCGCCCACGCCGCCGAAGGCGCCGCCGGCGGCCGTCGGGACCGCGCCCTCCACGACGAGGAGGTAGCCCTTGTCCTCCTTTGCGCCGAGCGCGACCTCGATGGCGGCCTCGCCGCTCGCGGCCATGATCGTGGGGTGGAAGCGCAGGTTGACGTGCTTCCCCGGCACGATCTCGTCGAGCACGAACTGGCGCGCGGTGATCGCCGCCGAGTTCAGGAGCGAGACCGAGCAGCCCGAGCAGCCGGCGCACTGCAACCAGACGACCGGGTATTCCTGGACCCTACCCATGAGGTTCCCCCCCTCTCGCGGAGTGCCGGATCGATACGGTCGGTACACGCGGGGATACGTCGATTCCGGGGACCGCCCGGACTGCGCCCGGCGAACCGGATTCTCGATACAGGTTCGAACAACGCCGCCGGATCCCCCCACCTTGCCAAGGCCCGTCTATTATGCGCGCGCCGCGCGCCCGGTGCAAACGCAATTCCTCTTGCCCGTGCACGGTTTCCGGTCCCTGCTGGACGACCTGGCGACCATCGCAATCAACCGCGTGCGACCGAAGGTCGCCGCGATCGCGGAGTTCGACAAGCTCACCGAGCCGACCCCGCTCCAGGCGC
>JAFGJG010000158.1 GCA_016929195.1 Thermoleophilaceae bacterium | reverse complement strand
GTCTACATCATGATCCTGCCGGTCTTCGGGATGATCTCGGAGATCCTGCCGGTGTTCGCACGCAAGCCGATCTTCGGCTACAAGGCGATCGCGGCGGCCACGGTGGCGATCGCCTTCCTCGGCCTCCTGGTGTGGGCCCACCACATGTTCACCACGCCCACGTCGACGGTCGTGCTCGCCTTCTTCATGCTCAGCTCGTTCCTGATCGCGGTCCCGACCGGCATCAAGATCTTCAACTGGATCGCGACGCTCTGGCGCGGATCGATCGTGTACACGACGGCGCTGATGTTCGCGGCCGCGCTGCCGGCGCTGTTCGTGATCGGCGGGATCTCGGGCGTGATCCTCGCGATCTTCCCGGTGGACTGGCAGCTCCACGACACCTACTTCGTCGTGGCCCACCTCCACTACGTCCTGTTCGGCGGCTCGGTGTTCGGGATCTTCGCCGGGCTCTACTACTGGTTCCCGAAGATGTCCGGCCGGATGCTCTCGGAGCCGCTCGGCAAGCTCTCGTTCTGGACGATGTTCGTCGGCTTCAACCTCACCTTCCTCGTCCAGCACTCGATGGGGCTGTCTGGCATGCCGCGGCGGATCTACGACTACGACGAGAGCCTGCACGTGGGCGGCTACAACCTCGTCTCCACGATCGGGTCGTTCATCCTCGGGGTCGGCGTGCTGTTCACGCTGATCAACGTCATCCGCAGCATCAAGCACGGCAAGATCGCGGGCAACGACCCGTGGAAGGGCAACACGCTCGAGTGGTTCACGCAGTCGCCGCCGCCGGCGAACAACTTCGACGTGATCCCGCGGGTGCGGAGCGTGGAGCCGATGAAGGACATCCGCCGCGAGGTGGCGGCGGCGGCCGTGGCGTCGGAGACCGTGGCCCAGCCCGCTGCGCCACGCGCCCTGTAGCCTCGGGCCCCCCGTGAGCAGCGCCCCCTCCACCGGCTACCGGAGGCTCGCCCTGACGACAGGGGCGGCCACCTTCCTGCTCATCATCGTCGGCGGCATCGTGCGCGTGTCCGACTCGGGCCTCGGCTGCGGCCCGGGAGGCTCCGGCTTCCACGGCTGGCCGTTCTGCAACGGCGACGTCGTGCCCGGCCTCGACCTCAACCACATCATCGAGTACACGCACCGCGCGATCGCCGGGATCGTCGGGATCCTGATCTTGGCCCTGTTCGTGCAGGCGTGGCGCCACTACCGCTCGAACCGCGCGCTCGTCTGGGTCACGGCCGGGCTCGGGGTGCTCGTGCTCGCCCAGGCGGGGCTCGGCGGCGCGACCGTCGAGGAGAACCTCGAGGAGGCGCTCGTGGCCGCCCACCTCGGGCTCGCGATGCTGCTCCTGGGCGGCCTCCTCTGGGTCTGGCGCGCCACCCGGCCGGACGTGATCGGCGCCGACCCGCCCTCCGGAGGGCCGCGCTTCCGGCCGCTCGCCGTCGCGACCTGCGTGCTGGTGCTCTGCACGATCGTCGCGGGGGGCTACATGGCCGGCACGCAGAAGTACGGCCGGCCCGACTACCAGCTCGGCGACGGCGCCCACCACGCCTGCGGCAAGGAGTTCCCGACCTGCAACGGCGACTTCATGCCCTTCGGCCAGGCGCGGCTCGTGGACATCCACCTGACCCACCGCGCGTTCATGTACATCACGACGCTGCTCGCCCTGATGCTCGTCGCGCTCGCCGTGCGGAGGCACCCCAGCCCCGGAGTGGTCAGATGGGCCTGGGGGATCGCCGCCGTCCTGGCGCTCCAGATCCTGGTCGGCGCGCTGAACGTCTGGCTCGACGAGTACGAAGCGCTGATCGTGCTGCATCTCGCGCTCGGCACCCTGCTCTGGTCGGCCACGCTCGGGCTGACGCTTCAGCTCTACCGCGTGCCGGCCCCCGCGTCGGCCCGCGCCCGGAGCCGCACCGAGGCGGTGGCCGCGTGATCGGCGCCGGCGCACGCAGACGGCTCGACGCGGCCGGCGTCCGCTCGCTCGTCTCGGACTACGTCGAGATGACGAAGCCGAAGGTGCAGTCGCTGCTGCTCTTCACGACGGTCACGACGATGTACGTCGCCGGCGACCCGTCGATCGGCCTGGTCTTCCTGACGTGCCTCGGCGGAGCTCTCTCGGCCGGCGGCGCCGGGGCGATCAACCACGCGCTCGACCGCGACATCGACCAGCTGATGAAGCGCACGGCCGACCGGCCGGTCGCGAGCGGCCGGGTCACCCCGCGCGCGGCGATCGTCTTCGGCTCGCTGCTCGGCTGTGCCTCGTTCGCGCTGCTCGCGCTGACCGTGAACGCCACCGCGGCGGTGCTGGCGATGTCGGGCCTGCTCGGGTACGTGTTCGTCTACACGCTCTGGCTCAAGCGCTCGACGCCGCAGAACATCGTCATCGGCGGCGCCGCGGGCGCCGTTCCCCCGCTCGTGGCGTGGGCCGCGGTGACGGGCGGCCTCGAGGGCGCGGCGTTCTACCTGTTCGCGATCGTCTTCTACTGGACGCCGCCGCACTTCTGGGCGCTGTCGCTGCTCATGAAGGACGAGTACGCGAAGGCGCACGTGCCGATGCTCCCGGTCGTGCGCGGCGAGGCCGAGACGCGCAGGCAGATCCTGCTCTACACGGTCCTGCTCGTGGCCGTGACGATGCTCCCGTTCGCGGGCCGGCTGTTCGACGGCTTCTACCTCGCCGCGGCGCTGATGCTGGGCGGCGTGTTCATCGCCTTCTCGACGGTGCTCTACCGCCGCGCCGACCGGCGCTGGGCGCTGCGCACCTACCTTTTCTCGCTGGCCTACCTCGCCCTGCTGTTCGGCGCGATGGTCGCCGACGCGCGGCTGTAGACCAGCTCGTCGCCGATCAGGGCGCCGACCCCTCGAAGTGGCGGGCGGACGCGGCGGCGGAGCGGCTCAGGTTCGCGCCTGGGCTGATCTCCGACACGATGCGGCTCGCGAACAGGCCGACCTTCCAGCAGGTGCTGCGCTTCGGGCGCTGGCCCTTTGCGGCACCGGACCAGTCGGCCTGCCACCATCAGGGACGTGCGTGAGATCGCGATCGACGGCGACATGATCAGACTCGGCCAGCTGCTCAAGCTGTCCGACATGGCCGACTCCGGCGGCGAGGCCCGTGAGCTGCTCCGCGAGGGGGTCGTGACCGTGAACGGCGAGCCCGAGATGCGCCGCGGCCGCCAGCTCCACCGCGGCGACGTGGTGGCGCTCGGCGACCAGGCGGCGAAGGTGGTCTGACCGTGGCCTTCACGACAGCGGAGGCGCGCGCGGACCTGCTGGGCACCGTCGCCGAGGCGATCGACGCGCTCGCCCTCGCCAGCGCCTGCCTCGCCGAGGCCTACGAGCAGCTCGACGAGCAGAGCGGCGACCGGCTCGAGGAGGAGTGCTTCAGGCCGGTGCAGCGCGCCTACGGGCGCGCGAAGCGCACCTACACGGAGTTCGCCGGGCGCACCGGGATCGAGCCCGCCTCGTTCGGCTCCCCCTCGGCCGGCCTGGCCTCACAGGGCGCGGCCGCGCTGGTCGGGCGAGCGGTCGAGGCCGCTGCCGAGGCGGACCGCCTGCTCGCCGAGCTCCAGGACTCGATGCTGCCCGTGGAGGCCGGCGACCCCGAGCTGCGCGCGGGCCTGGTGTCGATCCGCGAGCCCCTCGCCGGGCTGCCCGCCCGCGCCCGCGGCTTCCTGCGCGGCCTGGGCCGCTAGCCGATCCGGGGATCTGCGTTACGTTCGGCCGCCATAGGCGGCTCAACGTAACGAGGATCGCCCTCGACGCGGCGCCCTCAGAGCCGGGACGCCGCGGCGGCGTCGCAGATGACCGTCAGGCCCTCGTCGAGCAGCGACGCGGGGGCGCTCGGGTCCGGCGGGCCTGCGAACGCACGGGCCATCGCCTCCGCCTTGTCCTCGCCGGTGACCAGGAACACGGGGTGGCGCGCCGCGTTCACCACCGGCAGAGTCAGCGTGATTCGCGGGACGAGCGGCGCCATCCCGGGGCGCTCCACCCCCACCGCGCGGCGCTCGCGCTCGCCCAGGGCGTCGTCGCCCGGGAAGAGCGAGCACGTGTGCGCGTCGGGGCCCAGGCCGAGCAGCATGAAGTCGAAGGACGGCAGCTCGTCGCCGAACGCCGCCGCGAGCGCGCGCTCGTAGTCGGCGGCGCCCTCGCCGGGGCCCAGCTCACCGCACATCCGGTGCACCGCGGCGCCCTCGATCGCGTCGAGGAGCGCCGTCTTCGCCATCTTGAAGTTCGAGTGCTCGTGGTCGGGCGGCACGCAGCGCTCGTCGGTGAACCAGAGCTCGACGCCCGACCAGTCGTCGCGCATCCCGGCGAGCCGCCGGTAGGCCTCCCGCGGCGTCGAGCCGCCGGTGATGACCATGTGGCCGGTCACCCCTGCCATCAGCTCGGCGGCCGCGCCGGCCGGGTCGTCGACGATCTGAACGTCAGCGCGCACCGAACGCCTCGATCTTCGCTCGCGAGTCGGCCGCCACGGCGTTCATCTCCCGCCCCGCGACCTGTCGCACCAGCCCGCTCAGGACCCTGCCCGGTCCCAGCTCGAGGAATTCGGTGCAGCCCGCGTCGGCGAGCGAGCGCACGCAGTCCGCGAACCTGACCGGCTTCGCGATCTGCTCGATCAGCGCCTCGCGGACCCCTTCGGCGCTGTCCACCGCCAGCCCGGAGTGGTTGGCCACGACGGGGACCGCGGGAGCGCGGATCTCGGCCTCGCCGAGCGGGCCGCGCAGCGCCTCGCGCACCGGGACCATCAGCGAGCTGTGGAACGCCGCCCCCACGGGCAGCCGCAGCCCCCGGGCGCCCTCCTCCTCCTCGAGCAGCGCCAGCAGGCGCTCGACCGCCGCCACGGTGCCGGACACCACGATCTGACGCGGCGAGTTCAGGTTCGCCGGCCCTAGCGGATCGCCCTCGGCGGCCTGGGCGCAGAGCTCGCCGAGCCGCTCCTCGCTCACGCCGCCGGTGGCCGCCATCGCGCCCGGGCTCTCGTCCTGGATGGCGGCCATCAGCCGCCCGCGCTCGCAGACGAGCCGCATCGCGTCGCCCGGGTCGAGCGCGCCCGCCGCCGCGGCCGCCGTGTACTCGCCGAGGCTGTGACCGGTCACGAAGTCGGGCTCGAGCCCGCAGTCGGCCGCCACCTCCGCCAGCGCCGCCGACACGGCGAACAGCGCCGGCTGGGCCACGTCGGTCCTCGTGAGCGCCTCCATCGGCCCCTCGCTCACGTAGCGCGACACGGGCAGCCCGGAGAGCTCGTCGGCCGCGCCCAGGTGCGCGTCGAGCCGCTCCGCGTCGGTGGCGCGCAGCTCGGCGTCCATGCCGACCCTCTGCGAGCCCTGGCCTGGGAACAGGAACGCCAGCTTCCCCACGGGTCAGGTGCTCGAGCGCTGGCGCGACAGCTCGCGCTCGAAGTCGAAGGCGCCGGCCTCGAGCCCCTGGTCCGCCCGGATCACGTGCATGACCGCGTTGATCAGCGCAAGGTGGGTGAACGCCTGCGGGAAGTTCCCGAGGTGGCGGCCGGAGCGCGGGTCGATCTCCTCCGCGTAGAGGCCCAGCGGGCTCGCGTACGACAGCAGCTTCTCGCAGAGCGCCCGCCCGCGCTCGAGCTCGCCGATCTCGACGAGCGCCGACACGAGCCAGAACGAGCAGATCGTGAACGTGCCCTCCTCGCCCGCCAGCCCGTCGTCGGTCTCGTCGGTCCGGTAGCGCAGGACCAGCCCGTCCTCGGTCAGCTCGTCCGCGATCGCGAGCACGGTGGCCCTCACGCGCTCGTCGGTCGGCGGCAGGAAGCGCACGAGCGGCAGCAGCAGGACCGAGGCGTCGAGGGCGTCCGTCTCGTAGTGCTGGCAGAACACGCCTCGGTCGTCCACGGCGTTCGCGCAGATGTCCGCGTGGATCTCGTCGGCGGCGGACTGCCAGCGCGCCGCGGTGTCGAGCTCGTCGCGGAGCTCCGCCAGCCGCGCGCCGCGGTCGAGCGCCACCCAGCACATCATCTTCGACGAGGTGAAGTGCTTCGGCTCCCCGCGCACCTCCCAGATGCCGCGGTCGGGGTCGCGCCAGTTCGCGAGCGCCGCCTCCACCTGGCGCTTCAGGATCGGCCAGACGCGCTCCGGCAGGCCGTCGCGGGACTTCGTGTGCAGGTAGACCGAGTCGAGGTAGGCGCCCCAGACGTCGTGCTGGTCCTGGTCGTAGGCGCCGTTGCCGACCCGGACCGGCCGCGCCCCCTCGTAGCCGTCGAGGTTGAGGGTGCTCTCCACGAGCTCCTCCTCGCCCCCGATCCCGTACATGATCTGGAGCTGCCCCTCCTCGGCCTCCGCCACGTCCGCGATGAAGTAGAAGAAGTCGTTGGCCTCCCAGTCGAAGCCGAGCGTGTAGAGGCCCCAGAGCATGAACGTGGCGTCGCGGATCCAGGTGAAGCGGTAGTCCCAGTTGCGCTCCCCGCCGGGCGTCTCGGGCAGCGAGGTCGTCGCCGCGGCCACCATCGCCCCGGTCGGCGCGTACGAGAGCCCCTTCAGCGTGAGCGCGCTGCGCTGGAGATAGGCCCGCCACGGGTGGTCCGGGAACTCGCCGTGGTCGAGCCAGTGCTGCCAGTGGTGGGCCGTCCAGACCAGCCGGCCGTACGCCTCCTCGTACTCGCGCGGGGCGGGATGCTCGGACCAGGACAGCGCTGCGAAGAGCGTGTCGCCCTCCTTCATCAGCGTCCGGGCGGTCGCCCGCGGCCCCTCGAAGCCCACGTTCATGTCGGTGGTGAGGCGGAGCTCCACGTCCGGCCCCTCGTTCTCGGGGCGGGCCACGGCCTCGTGATACCCGGCGCCGGCGTACTCCCAGGTCGCGCCGACCTGTCCGTACTCGAAGACCGGCTCGCAGTCGAGCCGCACCTGGACCTCGCCGTTCACGCAGCGCACGAGCCGCAGGAGCACGTGGTCGGCGTCGTAGTCGGTCGGCGAGCGGCGGTGGGTGTGCGAGCGCTCGTTCTCGTGGTGCCAGGGGCCGATCAGGAGGACGTCGCGGACGATGATCCAGCCGCCGCGCGTGCCCCAGCTCGTCTCGAGCACCATCGTCCCCGGCAGGTAGCGGCGGTCGGCGGGGACCTCCACGTCGGCCGGGCCCAGCCGGAAGCCGCCGGCGTCGCGGTCGAGTATCGACCCGAACACGCTCGGCGAGTCGAAGCGCGGCAGGCAGAGCCATTCCACGTTGCCGCTCGGCGCGACGAGCGCACAGGTCTCGCAGTCGGAGAGGAAGCCGTACTGGGCGATCGGCGGGAAGACGCTCCCCGGCCGCGCGCCGTCGGCCACGAACTCGTTCACCTGAGCATCGCCTGGGCGACCTCGAGCGCGGGCTCGTAGGTCGGATCGCGGAGGAGGGCCTGCCGAATGCCCTCGCCGAGGATCCCGGCCTCGCCGCGGGAGGCGCCGAGCACCGTCCAGTTCGACTCCCTGCCGTCCTTGGTGCGCCGCCGCGCGGACAGGCCGCCGGGACCGCGGTTGAGGTCGATCTCGGTGCCGAGCGCGGTCTGGATGGTGATCCCCGCGAGGCCGGGAGCGGTCATCGTCGGGTCGGGGTCGAGCTTGATCTCCACGTCCTGGCGGCGCCCGTGGCAGCGGCCGAAGAGCCCGCCGTCGTGCGTCACCACGTGCCCGGGATCCCATCCGAGCCGCGATGCGAGCCAGCCGCAGAACAGCAGGCCGGTCACGACGGAGTCGGGCCGGTGGCGCACGGTCACTGCGCTGATCGCGCCGAGCTCACGGCGCAGTCGCGCCGGGTCGAACGTGGCCGCGACCCGCTCGCGCCAGGGCGTCGACCGCAGCCAGGCGAGGTCCACGACGTACGAGAGCTGCTCGAGCTCGGTCGCGCGCGCGGCCGCCGTGGCCGGGTCGGGCTCCTGCTCGGAGTCGATCAGCACGACCTGGGCGAGCCGCATCAGCGAGTCCACGGCCTCGTCGTGCTTGTGCGGGGACCAGACCACCGTCGCCAGGTCGCTCACGACGAGCGGGTCCACGATCGTGTCCATCTTCGGGAGGTGCTGCTCCCCCACGTCCAGGAGTACCTCCTCGTGGTAGAGCGCCAGCTCGCCCGGCTTCGGGTCGCCCTCCATCCGCAGGGTGGCGATCGCGTCGATCGTCGTCCGGCCGCGCTCGACGGCGCACAGGATCAGCCGCGACGGGTGGTAGCGGCCCACGCGCTCGAGCCTGTTGAGGATCTCCCCGCGCCACTCGCGATCCGCGATCACGACGAGGTTCAGCACGCGCGCCGGCGCGACGCCCTCGTCCTCGTCGTGGCGCTGCTTGAGCAGCTCCTGCAGGGCGTCGGCTATGTCGGACGGCGTGGTGTCCTGCTCGTGCCAGACACCGTCCATGAAGTCGGCGCGGCGCGCTAGATCGTCCGCCACCGGTGCCCTTCGCGCAGGATCCCGTTCGCCTCCTCGGGCCCGCTCGACCCCGCCGGGTACTGGGGCAGCGGCGAGTCGTCCTGCGCCCAGCCCTGGAGGATCGGGTCGATGATCCGCCACTGGGCCTCCACCTCGTCCACGCGCGTGAAGAGCGTGGCGTCGCCGCGCATGGCGTCGAGGATCAGGCGCTCGTAGGCCTCCGGGGACTGGGACAGGAAGGCGGTCCCGTAGAGGAACTCCATGTTCACCGGCCGGATGCGCATACGCGTCCCGGGGATCTTCGCCCCGATCGAGATGGCCACGCCCTCGTTCGGCTGCATGGTCATGATCAGCTGGTTGGGCTGGACGCCCACCGAGCCCTGCTGCTCGAACGCCAGGTGCGGCACCGGCTTGAGCGTCACCGCGATCTCGGTGATCTTGCGCGCCAGCCGCTTGCCGGTCCGCAGGTAGATCGGGACGCCGGCCCAGCGCCAGTTGTCGACCTCGAGCCGCAGCGCCGCGAAGGTCTCGGTCCGCGAGCCCTTCGGCACGTCGGCTTCGTCCAGGTAGCCCGGCACACCCTGGCCGCCGGACATGCCCTGCGCGTACTGGGACCGCACGGTCATGTCGGGCACCTCCTCCACCGTCGGCGGGTGGATCGCGTGCAGGACCTTCACCTTCTCGTCGCGCACGTCGTCGGCCGAGAAGGTGACCGGCGGCTCCATGCAGAGCAGCGCGAGCAGCTGGAGCATGTGGTTCTGCACGAGGTCGCGCAGGGCGCCGGACGTGTCGTAGTAGCCGGCGCGCGTGCCCACGCCCAGGTCCTCGGCGGCCGTGATCTGCACGTAGTCGATGTAGTTGCGGTTCCAGATCGGCTCGAACAGGCCGTTGGCGAACCGCAGCGCCATCGTGTTCTGGACCGTCTCCTTGCCCAGGTAGTGGTCGATCCGGAAGACCTGGTCCTCCCTCAGCACGCTCAGCACGGCCTGGTTCAGCTCACGGGCCTCGGCCAGGTTCGTGCCGATCGGCTTCTCGATCACGACCCGCACCTCCGACTCCGGCGACTCGTTGAGGCCGTGCTCCCCCAGCTTGCCGACGATCACGGAGAAGAACTGCGGCGCGGTCGAGAGGTAGAAGGCGCGGTTGAAGACGAGCCCGCCGTCCTCGTCGAACTTCTCGAGGCACTCCTTCAGCCGCTCGTACATCGAGTCGTCGTCGAACGTGCCCGGCACGTAGCGGACGTTCTCGAGCAGCCGGTCGAGCACCTTGGGGTCGGGCGGCCGGCGTGAGAACTCCTGGATCACCTCACGCGCCATCGCCTGGTAGTCGCCGTGCGGGATGTCGCTGCGCGAGACGGCGATCAGGTTGAAGCGCTCCGGCAGCGCCCCCTCATGCGCGAGGTTGTAGATCGCCGGCAGGAGCTTCCGCTTCGCGAGGTCGCCCGTGCCGCCGAAGATCACGAGCGTCGTGGGATGGACCGGCAGCCGCTCGAGACCTTCGGTGAGCGGGTTCTGCTCGACGGTCGCCACGTCTCTACTCGGAGTCGGCGGCCTTGACTGCGTGGCCGCCGAACTGGTTGCGCAGCGCGGCGTTGACCTTGGCGGCGAACGCGTTCTGGCCCCTCGACGAGAAGCGCTCGAATAGCGAGGTCGTGATCACGGGCGCCGGGATCCGCTTGTCGATCGCATCCTCGACCGTCCAGCGCCCCTCGCCCGAGTCCTCGACGTACGGCTCGAGCCGCGCGAGGTCGTTGCCCTCCTGCTCGAACGCGTTCGCCGCCAGCTCGCACAGCCACGAGCGGATCACCGAGCCCTGCATCCAGAGGTGGGCGATCTGCGCGTTGTCGAGCTCGTACTCCGACGCGTCGAACAGCGAGAAGCCCTCGGCGTAGGCCTGCATGATCCCGTACTCGATCCCGTTGTGGACCATCTTCACGTAGTGGCCCGCACCGGTCGGGCCGAAGTGCCCCCACCCCGGGCCGTGGACGTCGTCGGTGGGCGGCGCTAGCACGTCGAGGACCGGTGCGAGGCGCTCGACGGCCTCGTCGGGGCCGCCGACCATCATGCAGTAGCCCACCTCGAGGCCCCAGACGCCGCCGCTCGTGCCCACGTCGACGTAGTGGATTCCCTTCGGCTCGAGCGATTCCGCGCGCGCCTTGTCGTCGGTCCAGCGGCTGTTGCCCCCGTCGATGACCATGTCGCCGGCCTCGAGCAGGTCCCCGAGCTTGTTCACCGTCTCGGTGGTCGGATCGCCGGACGGGACCATGATCCAGACGGCGCGCGGCGGCTCGAGCTGCCGGACCAGCTCCTCGAGCGAGCCGGCGCCGGCCGCGCCGTGCGACTCGGCCTCGCCCACCGCCTCGGCGCTGAAGTCGAACGCCACCACCTCGTGGTCCGAGTCGCGGTGGATGCGATGGACCATGTTGCCGCCCATCTTCCCGAGGCCGACGAAGCCGAGCTTCATCCGAGCACCTCCCTCACCCGCGCGGTCAGTTCTCGGATGCCCTGCGCGGCGTCGCCGTCGAGGCGGACCTGCACGGCGGTGAGGCCGTGGTCGCGGAGCGTCTGGAGATCGCCGATCGCCTGGGCCTCCTTGAGATGCTCGAACGCGCCGACGTCCTCACCCGGCACGTGCAGCAGCTCCAGGAACAGCCCGACCGGGGGGCCGCCCTTGTGGAACTGCCCCGTCGAGTGGAGGTAGCGCGGCCCGTAACCGAAGGTGGTGGTCGCCCGCGTGGCGTCGCGGATCGCCACCCGCAGCTCGCCGACCGCGGCGTCGATCTCCTCCGACGGCGCCGCGAAGCCCAGGATGGCCACGTAGTGCGGCGGCTCGGCCTGCCTCAGCAGCTCGGCCAGGTCGCCCGCGTCCACCTCGGGGAGGTCGCCGCCGTCGAGCACCTTCGCGGTGTTGTCCTTCGCCTCCTGGACGTTGGGCTGGTCGAACGGGTTGATGCCGAGCACCCAGCCGGCGACCGCGGTCGCGAACTCGGCGAAGAAGAACACCCTGCCGAGGTCGGCGGCGCCGTGCGCCTCGAGCGTGAGCGTCGGGTGGCCGGCGCGGCCGAGCGCGGCGATCCGCTCGTCGAGCTCGTCGTCGGGCTCGTCCGGATTCCGCAGGTAGAGGAACACGCGGTCGTCGCCGTAGGCCTCGGGGTCGCCGAGCGGCTCGTCGGCCACCGGCAGGATCCCCGTGCCCTGCTTGCCCGTCGACTCGGCCACGAGCTGTTCGGCCCACAGGCCGAAGCTCTCGATCGGCGGCTGCACGACGAAGGTCAGCTTGTCGCGGCCCTGCCGCGCCAGCTCACCGAGCACGATGCCGAGCCAGAGCCCTGAGTTCGAGCTCGTGTCGCCGGTGCTCGCGCAGTTCTGCTCCGCCACCTGGGCGGCGCCCAGCAGCGCCTCGACGCTCACGCCCGCGAGCGCCGCGGGGACCAGCCCGAAGTAGGACAGGACCGAGTAGCGGCCGCCGATGTTCGGGTCGTTCTCGAACACCCGCCGGAAGCCGAGCTCGCTCGCCTTGTCCACCAGCGGGCTGCCGGGGTCCGTGACGGCGACGAAGCGCCTGCCGTCGCCCCCGGAGCGCTCGAGGAAGTGGCGCATGTGCGAGAGCGTCTCGATCGTTCCGCCCGACTTCGACGAGACGACGAACAGCGTGTGCTCCAAGTCCACCGCGCGCTCCAGGGCGAGCACCGCGGCCGGGTCGGTCGAGTCGAGCACGTGCAGGCGCAGGCCGCCGGGGATGTCCCCGAACGAGCGCCTGATCACCTCCGGGCCGAGGCTCGAGCCGCCCATGCCGAGCAGGGCGGCGTCGGTGAAGCCCTCGGCCTTGACCGACTCCACGAGCTCCCGCAGGTCGTCGGCGTGCTCGAGCATCTTCTCGCTGATCGTCAGCCAGCCGAGGCGGTTTCCGATCTCCGGCACGCCGGGCCCGCCCCAGAGCGACTCGTCCTTGCTCCAGAGGCGCTTGACCACGTCCTCGGCGCCCGCCTGCTCGACGCGCTTGACGATGGCGGACTCGAGCTCGTCCGGGATCACCGAGCTGATCGTCGGCGGCCGCCCCGTGACCACGCCCTCGCGCGCCAGCTCGATTCCCTCCAGCAGCGAGTCGAAGGGCTCGATGAACTTCTGGATCCCGTCCCTCAGCAGCTTCTGGGTCACGTCGGTCATGTCGATGCCGGCGTCGGCGAGCGACTTCAGGTCGGCGGCCGGGTCCTGCTCGGCGGTCGGCCCGGTGACGTCGAGCTGCTCCGCGCACGCGCGCAGCGTGGGCAGCGGCATCGTGTTCACGGTGTGCGGGCCCACCAGGGTCTCCACGTACTTGGTCTCGGGATAGCGCGGGTCCTTGACGCCGGTCGACGCCCACAGCGGGCGCTGGAACGGGGCGCCGGCCTCGCGCACGCGGGCGAAGCGCTCGCCGTGGAAAAGCTCCTTGAACTTCTCGTAGGCGGCGCGCGCGTTCGCCACGGCGGCGATCCCGCGCAGGTCCTCGCGCCCGAGCGCCTCGAGGCGCTTGTCGACCTCCGTGTCCACACGCGAGACGAAGAAGCTCGCCACGGAGTGGACGTCCATCGACTCGCCGGCGTCGAGCCGCCGCTCCATGCCGCGGATGTAGGCCTCGGCGATGTTCGTGTACGACTCGACGGAGAAGAGGAGCGTGACGTTCACGTTGATCCCGGCTGCGATCGACTCCTCGATCGCAGCCACGCCCTCCTCGGTGCCCGGGATCTTGATCAGCAGGTTGGGGCGGTCCACGCGGCCCCAGAAGTCCTTCGCCTGCTCGGTCGTCAGGTCCGTGTCGTGGGCGACCGCGGGCTCAACCTCGAGCGAGACGAAGCCGTCCGCGCCGTCCGCGTCGTCCCACACCGGCCGCAGGACGTCGCAGGCCGTCTGCACGTCACGGATAGCGATCTCCTCGTAGATCCGGCGCGCGTCGAACCCCTGCTCGGCCAGCTCGCGCAGCTGCTCGTCGTAGTCGGTCGCGCCGATGATCGCCTTCTCGAAGATCGCGGGATTCGACGTGACCCCCCGCAGCGAGTCCTCGCGCACGAGCCGCTCGAGCTCGCCGGAGGTGATGAGGCCGCGGCTGATCTGGTCGAGCCAGACGCTCGTGCCCGCGGCCGTCAGTGCCGCCAGCCGCTCGTTGACCTGCGCTTCGACGCTCATGGCGCTCCTCTCATGTCTTTGCGGCGAGTCTCTCGACGACCGCCCGGGCGCGCTCCGCCACGTGGCCGGGAGTGAATCCGAAATGCTCGTACAGCGCGGGCTGGGGTGCCGAGGCGCCGAAGCCGGTCATGCCGATCGACTCGCCGTCCTCCGTGGTCAGGCGCTCCCATCCGAAGGTAGCGCCGGCCTCGACCGAGACCCTGGCGCGGCAGGAGGCGGGCAGGACGGACTCCCGGTAGTCCTCGTCCTGCTCGGTGAAGCGGTCGAAGCAGGGCACGCTCACGACGCGCGTGGCGAGGCCGCCGGCCTCGAGCGTCTCGGCCGCCTCGAGGCAGATCGACAGCTCGGACCCGGTGCCCAGCAGGATCACGTCGGGATCCGTCCCCTTCGAGGACTCGAGCAACGTGTACGCGCCGCGCGAGATGGCGTCCTCCGGGATCGAGCCCGGGTCGAGGATCGGCAGGTTCTGACGGCTCAGCACGAGGGCGCAGGGCCCGTCGTGCTGCTCGAGCGCGAACACCCACGCGAGCGCCGTCTCGTTGGCGTCCGCCGGCCTGACCACGTTGATGTTCGGCGTGGCGCGCAGGTGCGCCAGCTGCTCCACCGGCTGGTGGGTCGGCCCGTCCTCGCCGAGGCCGATCGAGTCGTGCGTGTAGACCTGGATGACCGGGAGGTGCATCAGCGCGGCCAGGCGCACCGAGCCCTTCATGTAGTCCAGGAAGTTGAAGAACGTCGACCCGAAGGCGCGCACGCCGTGGAGGTTGAGGCCGTTCACGATCGCGCCCATGCCGTGCTCGCGCACGCCGTAGTGGATGTTGCGCCCCGAGTAGTCGTCGCGCGAGACCGAGCCGCCGCCCTCGATCTCGGTGAGGGTCGAGGGCTCCAGATCAGCAGAGCCGCTGACGAGCGTCGGCACGCGGGCCGCCGCCCACTGAATCACCTCGCTCGAGGCCTTGCGCGTGGCCACCGGCTTGTCCTCGGGGCTGAAGCGCGGGCGGTCCGAGTCCCAGCCGTCGGGCAGCCGGCGCTCCATGAAGAGGTCCAGCTCGGCCGCCAGGCCGGCGTCCTGCTCGCGGAACGCCGCCAGCCGCTGCTCCCACTCCGCCTCCGCCGCACCGCCGCGCTCCACGACCGCCGCGAAGTTCTCGCGCACCTCGCCGGGCACGAGGAAGTGCGCGTCGGGGTCCCAGCCGTACGCCTCCTTCGTGAGCCGGACCTCGTCCTCGCCGAGTGGCGATCCGTGGGCCTTCTGGGAGTCCTGCTTGTTCGGCGAGCCGAAGCCGATGTGGGTCCGCAGGATCACGAGCGAGGGCCGGTCCTCGACGGCCCGGGCCGCCTCGATCGCGCTCTCGACGCGGTCGAGCTCGATGTCCTCGCCGAGGTTCTGGACGTGCCAGCCGTAGGCCTCGTAGCGCCTGCCCACGTCCTCGCTGAAGGCCATCCGCGTCTCGCCCGCCAGCTGGATCTTGTTGTCGTCGTAGAAGACCGTGAGCCGGCCCAGCCCCAGGTGCCCGGCGAGCGAGCTGGCCTCGGAGGCCACGCCCTCCTGCATGTCGCCGTCGCTGGCGATCGCGTACGTGTGGTGGTCGACGATGTCCCCGAAGCGCGCCGCCAGCAGGCGCTCGGCGAGCGCGAAGCCCACCGCGTTGCCCACACCCTGTCCGAGCGGGCCGGTCGTGACCTCCACGCCGGGGGCGCCGTCCGCCTCGTACTCGGGGTGGCCGGCGGTCGGGCTGCCGAGCTGGCGGAAGTTCTCGAGGTCGTCCAGCGAGATCCCGTAGCCGCTCAGGTGGAGCGTGGAGTAGAGGAGCATCGAGGCGTGGCCGGCGGAGAGCACGAAGCGGTCGCGGTCGAACCAGTGCGGGTTCGCGGGGTTGTGCTTCATGACCCGCGTGTAGAGCAGGTACGCGAGCGGGGCGAGGGCCATCGGCGCGCCCGGATGGCCGGAGTTCGCCTTCTGGACGGCGTCCATCGACAGTGTGCGAATCGTGTTGATGGACAGCTGGTCCAGCTCGGTCCCGGTCGTTGTGGTGCTCATTCGGCTCCCTCGATGGATTCGGCTCGCAGGCGCGCAGTATCGCGTGCCGCCCCCTGAGCCGCGAGCACGCCCGCGCCTATCACTCCGGCGCCCGCCCCGCCGCGGGCGAGCGAGACCGTCACACGGCGCCACAGGGCCGGAAGCGCGCGCGACCGGGCCTCGTCCACGGCCCGCTCGAAGTAGAGGTCCGCGGCGCGCGAGAGCCCGCCGCCGATGACCACGTACTCGGGCTCGAAGACGTTGACATACCCGCCTATCGCCACGCCAAGCATGCGCGCGAAGCGCTCGAAGACGCGCAGGGCGTCGGCGTCGCCGTCGCGCGCGATCCGGACGACGGCGCGCCCCGAGACGCGCCCGTCCTCGTCCAGGCAGTCCGCCAGCCCGCTGTCCGCCATGTCGCGCGCGAACTCGGTCGCGTCGCGTTCGAGCGCCTGGCCGCTGCAGTAGGCCTCGACGCAGCCGCGGCCGGGGCAGTTGCCCGGGCAGGGCGGCCCCTCGGGGTCGAGAGTGAAGTGCCCGAGCTCTGCGCCGAGCCCGTGCGCGCCGCGGAAGATCTCGCCGCCGATGATCACGCCGCCGCCCACGCCCGTGCCGAGCGTGAGCATCAGGAGGACGCTCGCCGGGGCGTCGTCCACGAGCTGAGCCTCCGCGAGCGCCGCGCAGTTGGCGTCGTTGTCGACGAACACCGGCACGTCGAAGCGCCGGGTCAGCTCGTCGCGGAGCGGCACCCCGGTCAGCGGGATGTTCACGCTCGACTCGACGAGCCCGGTGACGTGCTCGATCTGCGACGGCACGCCCACGCCGATCGCCGCCGGAGCGCCGACCCGCTCGATCACGCGGCGGGCCGTGGCCTCGATCCCGTCGAGCAGCGCCTTCGTGTCGCTCAGCGGAGTCGGCGACTCCTCCTGATGAGTCACCTGGGCCCCGACCACGGCGCCGACGGCCACCTTCGTGCCGCCGACGTCTATCCCGAGGACGACCTGATCAGAGCTCACAGGTGATTCTGTTCCCCGGATGGGTGCGGGCGCAAGCGCCCACGGGGCGTCCAGACAAGGTAGGGTCGCCCACGGGAACCGGTGATCGAGTCAATCCTCGTAGGCACGGACGGCTCTGAGCGCGCGGAGCGCGCGGTCGCGACGGCCGTGGACATCGCGAAGGGCCAGGGCGCCCGGCTTCTCATCGTGGCCGCCTTCAGGGACGAGGACGCGCACTGGGAGGGCATCCAGAGCTCCCGGGCCGTGTCGCGCGGAAATCTCCGCGACGCCGCCGAGAACGTCCTGATCCGGTCGGCGCGCCACGCCGAGGACCACGGGATCAAGGGCGTCGAGTGGGAGGCACACTCGGGCCACCCCGCCGACGTGCTCCTGGACGTGGCGAAGGACCGGGACGTGGACCTGATCGTGGTCGGAAACAAGGGGATGGGCGGCACGCGGCGCTTCTTTCTCGGCGGCGTGGCCGACAAGGTCTCGCATCACGCGCCCTGCAGCGTGATGATCGTGCAAACCGACTAGGTTCCCGGCCATGGCCGAGATCGACATTCGCTCACTGGGCGGGAGGCTGCGCGGCCGTGCGCTGGCCCCCGGAGACGACGGCTGGGACGAGGCCCGCCGGGCCTGGAACCTGACGGCGGACCAGCACCCGGACGGGGTTGTGCTCGCCGAAGGCGTGGACGACGTGCGCGCCACCGTGGAGTTCGCCCGCGAGCAGGGCGCCCGCGTCGCGCCGCAGTCCACCGGGCACGCCGCGTCGGGGATCACCTCACTCGAGGGCACGCTCCTGCTGCGCACGCTGGGGATGGGCGGGGTGGAGGTCGACTCCGGCGCCCGCCGCGCGCGCGTCGAGGGCGGCGCCGTCTGGAGCGCGGTCGCGCCGAAGGCGGCCGAGCACGGCCTCGTCGGGTTGTCGGGCTCTGCCGGCGAGGTGGGCGTGGTCGGCTACACGCTCGGCGGCGGCATCGGCTGGCTGAGCCGCAAGCACGGCCTGGCGTGCAACAGCGTCACCTCGTTCGAGGTCGTGAACGCCGAGGGGGACGTGGTTCGCACGGCCGCGGACAGCGAGCCGGACCTGTTCTGGGCGCTCCGCGGGGGCGGAGGGAGCTTCGGGGTCGTGACGGCGATGGAGTTCGAGCTCTATCCGCTCGCGGAGGTGTACGCCGGGATGATCGCCTGGCCGGCCGCCCGCGGCGGCGACGTGGTCCCCGCCTACCTCGACTGGATCGAGGGCCTGCCCGAGGAGATGTCCGCCTGGGTCCGCTTCCTCACGCTCCCGCCGATCCCCCAGGTGCCGGAGCACCTGCGCGGGGTCCCGCTCGTGGACGTGACGGCGGCCTACGCGGGCCCCGAGGCCGAGGGCGCGGACCTGATCCGCCCGCTGCTCGACCTCGGCGAGCCGATGATGAACACGTTCGCGACGATGCCCGCGGCCGGACTGGGCGCCCTCAACGGCGACCCGGAGGAGCCGGTGCCGGGGCTCGGCGACGGGTCGCTGCTCGGAGCGCTGCCCGCCGAGGCGGTGGACGCGTTCGTCGGCGTCGCCGGCGCCGAGTCGGGCAGCCCGCTGCTGTCGGTCCAGCTCCGTCACCTCGGCGGCGCGCTCGCCCGCCCCGCCGACGGCGGCGGCGCCACGTCGTCGCTCGACGCCGAGTTCGCGCTCTACGCGGTCGGGATGGCGATGGGGCCCGACATGGCGGCCGCCACGAGCGCCCACGTCACGAAGGTGGGCGAGGCGCTCGAGCCCTGGTCCGCGGGCCGCCGCTACCTCAACTTCGTGGACGTGCCCGCCCCCGCCGCCCTCTCGTTCGACGACGAGACCTATGAGCGCCTCCTGTCGGTTCGGAAGCGGTACGACCCCGACGACCTCTTCCGCGCCAACCACGAGGTCGCCCCGGCGGTCTAGGGTCATGAGCGTGAAAGGCGGCGTCGACCTGGGCGGGACCAAGGTCCTCGCGGTGGTGGTCGGGCCGCGCGGCAAGGTGCTCGGCGAGGCCAAGCTGCAGACGCCGCAGGAGGGCGGCCCGCCGGCTGTGATGGAGCAGGTCGTCGAGGCGGTCCGCGAGGCGGCGTCCGCCGCGGGCATGGAGACCGCGGAGCTGACCGGCGTCGGCCTTGGGTCGCCCGGCGCGGTCGACGGCGTGGCCGGCACCGTCGCCGAGGCGCGCAACCTCCCGGACTGGGAGGCCCCCTACCCGCTGGCGAGCGAGCTGGCGGAGCGGCTCGGCTGCCCCGTCTCCCTCGGAAACGACGTGCAGGTGGCCGTGGACGGGGAGTTCGCCCTCGGGGCGGCGCGCAGGGACCGCTCGCTCCTCGGCGTCTGGTGGGGCACCGGCGTCGGCGGCGGGATCATCCTTGGCGGCAAGCCCTGGATCGGGCGCGGCGCGGCTGCCGAGATCGGCCACATCGTCGTGAAGATGGACGGGGCGCGCTGCACCTGCGGCCGGACGGGCTGCATGGAGGCCTACGCGGGCCGCGGCGCCATGGAGATCGAGGCGCGCAAGCTGGCGAAGAAGGGCCACGAGACGGAGCTCTTCGAGATCATGGAGAAGCGCGGGCGGACACGGCTCCAGAGCGGGATCTGGGAGCGTGCGCTCGAGCGCGAGGACCCGCTCGCGGTGAAGCTGATCGACCGTGCCGTGCACGCGCTGGGGGCGGGCGTGGCCTCGGTCGTGAACGTCCTCGACGTGGAGACGGTCGTGATCGGCGGCGGGCTCGGCACGCGGCTCGGGGAGCCCTACGTGGAGCGCATCAGGAAGGCGATGGAGCCGCACCTGTTCGTCTCCCACCGGCCGCCCGCCGTTCGCCTCGCCGCGCTTGGCGATCTCGGCGGCGCGATCGGCGCCAGCCTCCTGGTCAAGACCCGCGCGCGTCCGAAGGCCTAGCCGAGGTCGACCGCCGGGAGCCCGTCGAGGCTCACCGCGTTGTGCTCGCGCTGGTAGTCGTCGTAGGCGGCCGGGCCGTGCACGCGGACGCGCTTGGCGGACGACTTCGCCTGATGCGGGCGCTCGCCCTCGTAGCTCATGAGGGGCACGCCGTAGCCGCACGAGTCGGACACGCGCGTGACCCCCACCAGCACGACGCCGCGGCGCGACTCGGGCACGGGAGGCTCCTCGAATGCACAGCGCCCGGCGAGCTCCTGGAAGCGCGGGTCGCCGGCCGGCACGTACTCGCCGCGCCCGTGCAGGCGCAGGATCCGCGGCGGGCCGGCGAACGCGCACAGCATGATCACGATGCGGCCGTTCTCCCGCAGGTGCGCGATCGTCTCGGCGCCGCTCCCGACGACGTCGAGGTACGCGACCGTGTGGTCGTCCAGGACCCGCAGCGTCCCGATCGGCCCCTTCGGCGAGACGTTCACGTGGCCGTCGCCGCCGAGCGGGGCGGTGGCGACGAAGAAGAGCGCCTGTCCGGCGATCCAGTCGCGCTGGCGATCGTCGATCCGGTCGTAGGTCCGCCCCATGCGACGAGGGTATCCGGGACCCCGCCCGCCGCCGCTCACGTACCTGGGTCATGCGGGCTCGACGTCTCGCCGCAGCGGCGGCGCTCGCCCTCACCCTCGGGGCCACCGCGCTGGCGATCGCAGCACCGGTCGGGTTCGTGGACGAGGAGCGGCCGCTGCCGAAGGCCGGGCCGGCCCCGTCGCCGCCGCTCGTGGCACCCGCCCCCGCCGGGCCGCGGCCGATCCGCTGGCGCCGCTCCGCGGCGCTCGGCTCGCCTGCCGGCGGCAAGCTGGTGCGCGGCGTCCGCCTCCCCGCCGAGGGCCGTCGCTTCCTCACCTGGGACCCGGTGCTCAAGCGCTCGCCGAACCGGCCCTGGCGTCGCTGGGGGACGGACCGGCTCGTCCGGCTGCTCCTGCGTGTCGCGCGCGACCACGGGGGCGCCCATCCGGACGCCCCGCGGCTGGCGATCGGCGACCTTAGCCGCCCCCACGGCGGCGACTTCGGCGTGCGCTTCGGGCCGATCGGCCACGCGAGCCACCAGAACGGGCTCGACGCCGACGTGTACTACCCGCGCTCCGACGGGCGCGAGCGCGCCCCGCGCGGCGCGTGGCAGATCGACCGGCGCCTCTCGCAGGAGCTCGTGGACCGGTTCACGGCCGCCGGCGCCGCGGTCGTGTTCGTTGGCCCGTCCACCGGGCTCACCGGCGCGCGCGCGAGCGTCCTCGCGAACCACGACAACCACCTGCACGTCCGCCTCGGGCCGTAGACAACCGGCGATGCGCCGAGTGACCGCGTTCGCACCGGGCCGCGTGAACATCGTCGGCGAGCACACCGACCACAGCGACGGGCTCGCGCTCCCGTTCGCGATCGAGCTCGGCGTGACCGTCACGGCCACTCCGCTCCCGGGCCGGGTGATCGAGGCGCACGCGCTCGACCTGGGCGAGCGCGACAGCTTCGAGCGGACCGACCCGGGCGAGCCGTCCACGGTCGCGCCCGGCTGGCGCCGCTTCGTGCGCGGCGCGGTCGAGGAGCTCGCGCGCCTGCGCGTCCGGCCGCCGGCCTGCCGGCTCGAGATCACCGGCAGCGTCCCGCGCGACGCCGGGCTCTCGTCGTCGGCCGCGCTCTCGGTGTCGCTCGGCATGGCGCTCGGCGCGCTGGCCGCGGACCCACGCCGGCCCCAGGGCCTCGAGCTCGCCGAGCTGTGCTCACGGGTCGAGAGCGACTGGGTCGGCGCGCGCACCGGGCTGCTCGACCAGCTCGCGGCGATCGAGGGGCGCGAGGGCTGCGCCCTCCGGATCGACTTCCGCACGCTGCGCGGGCGGCCAGGTGCCACGGGCGTCCGGGGGCGCGAGCCCCAGGCTGCCACCCACCAGCCAGGTGCCACGGGGGTCCGGGGGCGCGAGCCCCCGGCTGCCACCCACCGGCCAGGTGCCACGGGGGTCCGGGGGCGCGAGCCCCCGGCTGCCATCGCCTTCGTGGCCTTGGACCTGCGCGGCCACCGGCTGGCGGTGCTGCCCTCGGGCGCCGGTCGCGAGCATGCCGCCTCCGGGTACAACGAGCGCCGCGAGGAGTGCGAGCGCGCGCTCGATCTGCTCGGCACGGGGTCGCTGCGCGATGCCGACACGGTCGACTGGGAGGCGCTGCCGGAGCCCTATCGCCGCCGGGTGCGCCACATCCTGAGCGAGAACGCGCGCGTGGACGCCATGGTGGCCGCGCTCCGCGCCGGGGACCTTGACGAGGCGGGGCTGCTGCTCGACGCGTCGCACCGCAGCCTGCGCGACGACTTCGAGGTGTCCGTGCCCGCCGTCGAGCGCACCCGCGAGCGGTGGCGCGCGGCCGGCGCGCTCGGCGCGCGGCTCATGGGCGGCGGGTTCGGCGGCTCGGTGCTCGCCCTGCTCCCGCCGGGGCGATCGCTGCCCCCTGGCGCGCTGGCGGTTGAGCCCTCCGGCGCGGCTCGGATCCTCCCGGCCACCTGATAGAACACCTGCGGTGGACCGAAGGCTGGCCTACAAGAACATCCGCACCGGGCTCATCGCCGGGGCGATCTCTCTGATCGTCTTCGCCCTGTCCTGGGTCGTCGGGCTCGTCTACTGATGGCCGACGAGATCCACCACAACGGCGACGAGGCGCCGGCCGCGGGCGAGCCCGTCCATCTGCCGGGCCCGTCGTACCTGCCCGTCGTGACCGCCGCCGGGCTCACGCTCGCCCTGACCGGCATCGTCATCAACTGGGTGATGGTCGGGGTCGGCGTGATCATCACGGTCTGGGCGATCGTGCGCTGGATCCGCGATACGCGCGCCGACATCGGCGAGCTCCCGCTCGAGCACTAGGCCCCGGCGTGGCCGCCGGCGAGGATCCCACCACCAGGGAGCTCCGGATCCGGCAGGAGGAGCGCGAGTCCGAGGAGCGTCGCCAGGCCGAGGAGGCACCCACCGACGAGGCGACCGAGGAGCATGCGCGGCGGGCCGACAAGGCCGCCTACCTGCGCGAGAAGCTCGAGGAGCGCGCGGACGCCGAGACGGACGGCTAGCGCGCGGCCAGGTCGTTCGGGAGCTCGCTCGTGGCGTACTCCGAGACCCAGCAGCGCACGATGTCGCGCATCGAGAGGATGCCGGTGAGCTCGCCGCCGTCGACCACCACGAGGTGACGGAACCCACCGGCGACCATCGCCTCCGCGGCGCGCTCGAGCGACCAGTCCGGGGAGGCGAACGTCAACCGGGACGAGAGGTGGTCGCAGACGGTCTCCGAGTCCGGGTCCTGGCCCGCGGCGATCGACTGGAGCACGTCGCGCTCGGTCACGATTCCCGGCCCGGGCTGCTCAGGGTCGATCACGACGGCCGCGCCGACGTTCCGCTCGGCCATCAGGCATGCCGCCGTCCGCAGCGTCAGACCGGGGTTCACGGTGAGAACGACCCCGCTCATTCCGTGGCGAACCTGCATCCCGGCGCTCCTCTCGTTTGCTTCGCTGCTAGTGACGAATGACGCAAGCTACCGCATCATGCATCCGTTCG
Organism: Thermoleophilaceae bacterium; assembly: GCA_016929195.1. Classification (GTDB taxonomy): domain Bacteria; phylum Actinomycetota; class Thermoleophilia; order Solirubrobacterales; family Thermoleophilaceae; genus JACVRW01. Next base: position 6,534 of record JAFGJG010000158.1, on the reverse strand, counting down.
CGCAGATGGCGCGTATCCCCCAGAGCATGCGCCAGTCCACCCGCTCCCGCCGCCGCCAGCTGTTCGAGGAGGGCCTCCAGGTGATCGAGCGCGACTACGCCGCGGTCGACCTCTCGCTGCGCACCGTGGCGCGCACGATCGCCACGTCGACCCGCCAGCTCCAGCGCGCCTTCGCCGAGAGCGGCGACACCAGCTTCAGACGCGAGCTGCAGCGGGTCCGCATGGAGCGGGCCGCCATGCTGCTGAGGGTCGGCTCGATGCCGGTCTCACACGTGGCCGCCGCCGTCGGGTACCGCCAACCCGCCCAGTTCGCGAAGGCCTTCCGGCGCCACCACGGGAACGCCCCGTCGGCGTTCCGCGAGCAGGCCGCCCAGCTCGCCGCCTGACCGCTTCGTCCAATAGACTCGCGCCGCGGTGAGTGAGTCGGAGCGCGACAGCGAGGCCCGCCCCGTCGCGCCGGCGACGGAGCCCCAGGAGGACCCTCGCATCCAGGGAGAGAAGCATCCGATCGCCCGGATGATCGCCGTCGGGCTGATCGCCTCCGTGATCGGCACGGCGATCGTCCTCTGGATGGACTGGTTCCCCACCGACGCGTCGAGCGCCGGGAACGACATCGACACGCTCTACGACGTGCTGCTGATCTGCTCGGTGCCGATCTTCGTGCTCGTCATGGCGGTGGCGATCTACTCCGTCTGGAAGTTCCGCGCCCGTCCGGGGGACATGCGCGACGGCGCCCCGATCCACGGAAACACACGGCTCGAGATCGTCTGGGTGACGATCCCGTTCATCATGGTGTCGGCGCTCGCGATCTACGGCTGGATCGTGCTCGACGACCTCGAGGCGAAGCAGCCGAACGAGCTGAACGTGAACGTCACCGGCCAGCAGTTCAACTGGAGCTTCGGCTATCCAGGCGAGAAGGTCCGGAGCAACACGCTCATGCTGCCGGTCGACCGCCCCGTCCACTTCCGGATCAACACGGAGGACGTGATCCACAGCTTCTGGGTCCCCGAGTTCCGGCTGAAGTCCGACGCCGTGCCCGGCCTCACGACCCAGATCCGGCTCACCCCGACGCGCGAGGGCCGCTACCAGGTCGTCTGCGCGGAGCTCTGCGGCCTCGGGCACGCGACGATGCGCCAGGTGGTGCGGGTCGTGCCGGCCGGCGAGTTCGACTCGTGGCTCCAGGAGCAGCGGGATCAGGCGGGTGGCCCGTGAAGTACGGTGCCGGAGCAACCAGATGACGTTCGCCCAGCGACTCACCGCACCCGGCTGGTACCGAGCCGCCCTCGGAACAGCGCTGATGTTCGCCTTCGGCGGCGCCCTGGTGGTGGGCGTCCGCGCGCTGTACGGCTGGGACCCACTCTTCAACTGGGACGCAATCATCACGGTGGGCGCGCTGATCGCCGCCCCGTTCGGCTACCTCGTCGGGATCGGCTGCTTCGACTACTGGTTCTACTGGGCCTCCGGCCGTCCGACCCGCCCGGAGGACCACTCGGGGCACGGCGCCCGCTCGTGGAAGGACTACTTCCGCGTGAACACCGACCACAAGGTGATCGGCATCCAGTACATCGTCACGACGATGTTCTTCTTCATCGCCGGCGGTCTCATGGCGATGCTGATGCGGGCCGAGCTGGCGCAACCGGGCACCCAGTTCGTCGACCCGAACACCTTCAACGGGCTGTTCTCGGTCCACGCCTCGCTGATGATCTTCCTGTTCATCATCCCGGTCTTCGCGGGGATCGCGAACTTCGTGATCCCGCTGATGATCGGGGCGCCGGACATGGCGTTCCCGCGCCTGAACGCGCTCTCGTTCTGGATGCTGCCGATCGCGGGCGTGATGATGCTGGCGAGCTTCTTCGTAGAGGGGGGCGCGTTCGCGACCGGCTGGACCGCCTACGCCCCGCTCTCGACGGAGACCCCGCTGGGACAGCAGTTCTTCACGGTCGGGGTCCAGTTCGCGGGCGCGTCGTCGATCGCGACGGCGCTGAACTTCCTGGTCACGATCATCACCATGCGCGCGCCGGGCATGACGTTCTGGCGCATGCCACTGCTGGTGTGGGCGAACTTCACGACCTCGCTGCTGGTGGTCATCGCCACGCCGTTCATCGCCGGGTCGCAGTTCTTCGTGCTGCTCGACCGCTCGCTCGGCACGCACTTCTTCACGCCGGGGGCGGGCGGCGACGTGCTGATGTACCAGCACGTCTTCTGGTTCTACTCCCACCCGGCGGTCTACATCATGATGCTGCCGGGCTTCGGGATCATCAGCGAGGTCATATCGACGAACGCCCGCAAGCCGGTGTTCGGCTACCGGATGATGGCCTTCTCGCTGGTGGCCATCGTGATCCTCGGGTTCACCGTGTGGGCCCACCACATGTTCGTCTCCGGGATGTTCTCCTGGCTGCGCGTTCCGATGATGATCACGACGATGCTGATCGCGGTTCCGACCGGCATCAAGATCTTCTCGTGGCTCGCCACGCTCTGGCGAGGGGTGATCCACCTCCGAACTCCGATGCTGTTCGCGCTCGGGTTCATCACGATGTTCACCCTCGGCGGGATCAGCGGCATCATGCTCGCCGTCGTGCCGTTCGACATCCACGTGTCGGACACGTACTTCATCGTCGCCCACATCCACTACGTGCTGTTCGGCGGCTCCGTGTTCACGATCTTCGCGGGCATCTACCACTGGTTCCCGAAGATGACCGGCCGGATGTACGACGAGACGCTCGGCAAGCTGCACTTCTGGCTGTCGTTCATCTTCTTCAACCTCACCTTCGGCCCCATGCACCTCGTTGGCATCGACGGGATGCCGCGCCGGGTGGCCGACTATGCCGAGCAGTACGCGACCTGGAACGCGATCATCTCGATCTCGGCGTTCATCTTCGGCGCCTCGTTCCTGATCTTCCTCTACAACATGATCGCCTCGTGGCGGCACGGCCCGGCGGCCGCAGCCAACCCGTGGCGCGCGCACTCGATCGAGTGGCAGGTGTCCTCGCCGCCGCCGATCTTCAACTTCGACGAGATCCCGACAGTGGTCGGCGGGCCCTACGAGTACGGCACCCCCGGTGCCGTGCACGCGGTCTTCAAGGAGAAGGCGCCGGCCCAGGTGCCCGCGCCCGCCGGCGGTGGCGGAGCGCCGCCCCCGACCGAATGAAGCGCATCCTCGTCGTCGCCAACGAGACCGTCGCCGGCCGCCCGCTGATCGAGGCGGTCAAGCGTGCCGCTGCCGGCGAGGAGGCCGACGTCCACGTCATCTGCCCGCAGAACCAGCCGAAGCACGGCTACGTGATCCACGACGCGATGGTCCGCGACGCTGCCGAGAACCGCCTGAAGATGACGATCGCGCTGCTGCGCGAGGCCGGCATCGAGGCGCACGGCGAGGTGATGGACCCCGACCCCTACGCGGCCGTGATGGACGCCCTCGGCGATCAAGACTACGACGAGATCATCGTCTCCACCCACCCCGAGACGCGCTCGGGCTGGCTCCGCGAGGGCCTCGTCGACCGTCTGCGGCGCGCGGCGCGCCGGCCGGTCGAGCACGTGGTGGTGGACCTCGACACCGAGCGCGACGACATGAAGCGGACGCTCGTCGTCGCCAACCAGACCATGGGCGGAAGCGCCCTGCTGGACGCTCTGCGCAGGAAGGCCGAGGAGGAGCCGCGCCGTTTCATCGTCATCGCGCCGCAGTCGGCCGGCAACGGCGACGGGGCTGACGACGACGCGCCGAAGCGGCTCGCCCACACGCTCGCCGAGCTCCAGGACGCCGGGTTCGACGCCGTGGGGCAGGTGGCCCACTCGGACCCCTACACCGCCATCCAGAACGCGCTGCAGTTCTACGCGCCCGACGACATCGTCATCTCCACGTTCCCGGAGACGCGCTCGGGCTGGCTGCGCGGGGACCTGATCGGCCGTGTCAAGGCCAGCACCGGCAAGCCGGTCGAGCACGTGGTCACGGAGCGAGGCGCCTGATGGAGTCCGCCTCCATCGCCGCGGGCCACGCCGCGCACGACCAGGAGCACGAGCACCACGGCCCGCCCGAGGCGAACGTCTCCTCACGAGTCGAGGCGCAGTTCCTGGGGATGCTGCTCTTCATCGTCTCGGAGCTGATGCTCTTCGGGGCGTTCTTCACGGCCTACTTCTTCATCCGGGTCGTGGCGGAGTCGGGGTGGTTCCCGATCGACGGCCAGGACCTGCCGGTCGCCATCGCCGCCGTCAACAGCGGGATCCTGCTCTCCTCGAGCCTGACGATGCACTGGGCGCTCGAGGGCGCGCGCCGCGGCAACCGCCGCGCGCTTCAGGTGGGGCTCCTCACCACCTTCGGCCTCGGCCTCACGTTCCTCACGATCCAGGTCAACGAGTACGTGCACCTGGGCTTCCCGATATCGGAGAACGCGCAGACGTCGGTCTTCTACGGGCTGACCGGGCTCCACGGCGCCCACGTCGTCGTGGGCCTCACGCTGCTGGGGATGGCCACGACCCGGGCGTTCCGCGGGCACTACTCGCCCGAGCAGCACCGGGGCGTCGAGGTGCCGGGGATCTACTGGCACTTCGTCGACATCATGTGGATCTTCGTGTTCAGCACGCTGTACATCCTCTGAGCGTGCTCAACCCGCTCCGCAGCGAGCAGGAGGCATTCCGGTTCCTGATCTACGTGGCGGTGGCCATGGCCGTGATCGTCGGCCTGGTGCTGCTGCTCAGGGCGATCCTCTGACCGACGACCTGGCGCTGGCCGAGCGGGCGGCCAGGCGAGCCGGAGAGGTGCTGCTCGAGTACTTCGGACGGCCCCCCGAGGGGCTCGAGACGAAGTCGAGCCGCACGGACCCGGTCTCCGACGCCGACCGCGAGGCCGAGCGGGTGATCGAGGAGCTGCTGGCGGCGGAGCGGCCCGACGACGGCCTGCTGGCCGAGGAGGGCTCGCGCAGCGAGGCGCGCAGCGGGCGCCGCTGGATCGTCGACCCGCTCGACGGCACCGTCAACTTCCTCTACGGCTTCCCGGTCTGGGGGGTGAGCGTGGCGCTGGAGGACGCCGAGGGCGTGGCCGTGGGCGTGGTCTACGACCCGTGCCGCGACGAGCTCTTCCGCGCCGTGCGGAACGGCGGCGCCGAGCTCGACGGCAGCCCGCTCGGCGTCCGCGACCGCCGCGAGCTCCGGAACGCGCTGGTGGCCACCGGGTTCAGCTACGACCCGGGCCGCCGCGGCGCCCAGGCGGAGCTGGTGGCCGAGCTGGTGCCCCGGGTCCGCGACATCCGCCGCGCCGGCGCGGCCGCGCTCGACCTGGCCTGGCTGGCCGCCGGCCGTCTCGACGGCTTCTTCGAGCACGGCCTGAAGCACTGGGACTGGGCGGCGGGCCGCCTGCTCGTGGAGGAGGCCGGCGGCGTCTCGGAGCCGCTGCCCGGCGACCCCCCGGGCCTGGCCGCCGCGGCCACGCCCGAGCTGCTGGCCGCGCTGATGGAGCACGCCGGCGCCCTGCGACCCGCTTAGGCATGGACAGAAGCCGTTGAGCGGGAGAGAATGGCCCCGTGACGGGCTACGTCCCGGGCCGGCTGGAGCTCCTGCTCTCGTCGCCGCTGAAGCGGCGCGGCACCAGGCTGCTGGCGGGGCTGGTGTACCGCGCCGCGTCGACACGCGCCAGCGTGGGATGGGCCTGGCGGACCGGGCGCGCGCCGAGGCTCGCGCTCCCCCGCGACCGTGACCGGTTCTTCGTCGGCCGCGGGCCCGGGTGTGACTGCCTGCTGCCGGACGACACCGTCTCGCGCCGGCACGCCCTGCTCCTGCGCCGGCGCGGCGCCTGGACCGTCGAGGACCTCGGCTCGCTGAACGGGACGCTGCTGAACGGCTGGCCCGTGGTGATCCCCACCGAGGTCCGGGCCGGCGACGTTCTGACCTTCGGCGGGGTCAGCTACCGAGTCTCTCCGTGACCAGGCTCGCCCTCGCGGCGGGGGCGCTGTTGTTAGCGGCGGGCTCGGCCTGCGGGGACGACGCGCAACGCCCCACCTACCCGGCGGTGACGGGCGACCCCGCGCTCACGTCCAAGCAGCGCCGGACGGCGCTCAGAATCATGCGCTCTGACCGTCGGCTTCGCCGGGCGCTCGCGGGCAACCCGCTTCGGGTCGCACAGTTGGGGCCCTGGCTCAGCGCGGACCACCGCCTCATCGGCGCCGCCGCGGTCCTACCGCTCCGCGCCCAGCGTTCCTACCCGATGCGAGAGTGGCCGCTGATCGACGGCGACCCGCCCTACGACCTCGCCTACGACGTCAGCGAGACCCCGGTGCGCTACACCGGCGTCACGGAGCTGCTCGTCGAGGTCGACCTGAAGCTCCGGAGGCTGGTCGGGATCAACCCGGGCGGTGACGACCTGCGCGGCGAATATGGCCCGGGCGTGGAGCTGCGGGAGCCGACGGGCGAGTAGCCGGCCGGTCAGGCGCCACGGGGGTCCGGGGGCGCGAGCCCCCGGCTGCCACCAACCGGCCAGGTGCCGCGGGGGTCCGGGGGCGCGAGCCCCCGGCCGGCACCAACCGGCCAGGTGCCGCGGGGGTCCGG